>JAEYUL010000183.1 GCA_023432565.1 Actinomycetes bacterium
CACGCGAGCTGGGCGGCCACCGGCACCGCCAGCGCCGCGGCCGGGCCCCGCCCGAGCCGGGCGGACCACCGCCCGGCGAGCGGTCCGCCCACGAGCACGATGCCGGCCGTCGCGGCGACCGAGAGCGCGAAGCCGATCTCACCGGCGAGCCACGGGTCGACGACCAGCAGACCCGCCACGGCGGTCGCGAGCGCCGCCGTCGAACGTGCGGGGCGGCCCATGGCCAGCCCGGCGACCCCCACCGCACCCATGGCCGCGGCGCGCACGACGCTCGGCTCGGGGTGCACGAGCACGAGCATCGCGAGCACCGCGCCGCCGGTCGCGAGCGCCTGCACGCGCGGGGGCGCACGCAGCGCCGCGCTCGTCGCGAGCACGAGCGCCGCGACGAGCGCGAAGTGGGCACCGGAGACGGCCACGAGGTGCGTCAGCCCCGCCGAACGCATCGCCTGCGTCAGCTCGTCGGGCACCCGGCTCGTGTCCCCCACCGTGACACCGGGCAGCAGGGCGCCGGCGTCACCGGGCAGGGCGTCGGCGAGCGAGCGCACCCCGTGGGACACCCGCGTCGCGAGCGCGTCCCACACGCGCGGCGGGCGGCGCGCGCTCGCGGGCGACGAGCTGACCATCAGCGCGACCACGCGCGTCCCGGCGGTCGCGGGCCGCAGCTCTCCCTCGACCTGCACCACGGCGCCGTGGACGACGACCGCGGAGGGCGGCCCCACGACGAGCACCTGACCGCGCGCCCGCGAGGTGCGCCCGTCGGACGTGACCCGGTCCGCGTCGAGGGCCCAGCGCACCCGCGGGGCCGAACCGGGCCAACCGGCGGACAGCGGCCGCGGCTCGGCGACGACGCGTCCGACGAGCACCCCCTCGTCCTGGGCGCGTGCGAGCCGCGGGAGCATCCCCTGTCCGCGGGCGTCGACCTGTGCGGCGCCCGCGCCCACGACGCACGCGGCGGTCAGCAGCGCGAGGGCCGCCACGGCCCGCACCGAGCAGGCTGCCACGGCCCCCCACCGACGGCGGACCCCCGCCAGGGCGCAGGCGAGCCCGCCGAGCGTCAGTGCGGCCGTGACGGCCAGGGCCGCCGTGGTCCCGCACCGCACCACGACGAGCGCCGCGACCCACGCGGCGGCGGCCGCCGGCACGAGGCGCAGGTCGAGCGTGCGGACCTGCACCACTGTCCGCACCGGCTCGACCGACCCCGCCTCACCCGTCCCGGTCGCGGGCTCGGCGTGTCGTCGCGCACCGGGGACGTCCGCGGTGCTCGCGTGCGCGTCCCGGACCGGCTCGCTCACACCCGGACCTCGTCCCGCAGCTTGTCGAGCACCGCGGGGCCGATCCCGGGGACGTCGAGGAGCTCGTCGACGCTCGTGAACGGCTGCGCCTGACGGCGCTCTACGATGCGCTCGGCCAGCACGGGCCCGATGCCCGGCAGGGTCTCGAGCGTGGCGACGTCGGCCGAGTTGAGGTCGACCAGCGCCGGGTCGACGGCTGCCGGCGCGCCCACCGCACCGCCCGGCACCGCCGGATCGCCCTCACGTGCGACGAGGACCTGCTCGGCGTCGACGAGCACCCGGGCGAGGTTGAGCCGGGTCAGGTCGGCGTCCGCACTGGCGCCGCCCGCCGCGGCGAGCGCGTCGACGACCCGCGAACCGGCCGGAAGCCTGACCACGCCGGGACGCACGACCGCACCGGCCACGTCGACCACCACCTCCGCTGCGCTCGTGGTCACCGGACCAGGCACGCTGGTCGTCACGACGGGCAGCGGGACCGGCAGCTCCACGACCTCGCCCGGCCGCGTCGCCGCCGCGCGCAGGGCGACACCGCCGGCGACGAGCGCTGTGGCGGCAGCCGCCGCCAGGGCGGCACGCGGGCTCACGCGCCAGCGGACCCGGGTTCGCACCGGCTCGGGTCCCGGCAGGACGCCGTGCGCGTCGGCGTAGCGAGCCGCGGCCAGGGCCAGAGCGCCACCGAGCAGCTCCGACGACGGCGCCGGCACCGCCTGCGGGATCACCGGCTCGCTCGGTGCGGGCCGCCCTTGCGGCACCGCCTCGTCCACGGGCTGCGCGCCCCCGGCTCCCCCGCTCACCGACGGCTCACCCGTCCGTCGCACGTCCACGGACGGCTCACCCGTCCGTCCCCCTCTCACCGGGGGCGGCTGCGTGCGCGCCGCGAGTCCGGGCGCGTCGCTCGTCGTCGCCACCGCTGCCAGGCGTGCACGGACCGCCCGGCCCGGGGACGATGCTCGGTCGCGCGAGGTCACCGCCCGGACGCTAGGGACTGCGTGCCCGTCCCGGCGCCCGCCTTCCGCGCCCTGTGGAGCGCCGGCGGTCCACGGCGCCTGAGGTCGGGTCGCGGGCTCGAGCCGGTCAGGCCACCGTGCGGTGTGCGGGCCACACGTGGCGGTCACCCACGCGCGGCGGGCGTCAGGCGTCGACGACGACGACCGCGAGCAGCCCGGGTCCCACGTGCGCGGCGATGGCGGCGCTCGTCTCGCACGCCACGACCTCGAGCACGCCGGGCCAGCGCTGTGCCTGCGCGACCAGCTCGGCCGCGAGCTCGGGCTGCCCGAGGTGGTGCACGGCGACGCGGACCGCGGCTCGGGTGTCGGCGTGCTCGTGGGCCAGCGCCTCGAGCCGTTCGCGCGCGGCGCGGCGCGTGCGCACCTTCTCCGCCACCACGACCTGGCCGTCCCGGAGCGTGAGCAGCGGACGAACGCCGAGCACCATGCCCAGGGCCGCCGCGGGCGCCGACAGCCGCCCGCCGCGACGCAGGTGGTCGAGCGAGTCGACGAGGAACCAGGCGCGCGCCTGGGCGCTGCGCTCGCGCGCGAGCCTGGCGACGGCGTCACCGTCGGGTGTCGGCGTGCTGGGCTCGGGCGCCCGGCCGAGCGTGCGCGTGAACCACCCGCTGACGCGCTCACCCGGCCCGGCGGGTTCGGCCTGCTCGAGCGGGGGCGGTCCGTCCAGCAGCGGCCCGGATGTCGTCGGCAGCCCACGCGCGAACCGCGCCGCGGTCAGCACCGTGTAGCCGAGCGCCATGACGGTGACGGCGGAGTCGACCACGTGCACCGGCACGGGCGCGTCCGCCGCGGCGAGGCGGGCCGCCCCCACGGTGCCGGACAGCGCGCCGGACAGGTGCACCGAGACGATCTCGCGCGCCCCCACCTCGGCGGCGGCGCGGTACGCCGCCGCGAACGCCGCGGGAGGGGGCTGCGACGTGCTCACGGGCACGCCCCGCTGCAACGCCGCGAGCAGCTCCTGCGGGCTCAGGTCCACGCCCTCGACGTGGCGCGTGGGGCCGACGAGCACGTCGAGCGGCACCACGCCGACCCCCCACCGCTGCGCGACGCCGTCAGGCAGCGAAGCCGTCGAGTCGGTGACGACGGCCACCGGCGCGTGGGCACCGGCGCCGCGGGGGCGACGCCCGATCAGGCCGGCACCACGTTGACGAGCTTGGGCGCGCGCACGATCACGGTCCGCACACCACGACCGTCGAGCGCGCGCTGCACGCCGGCGTCGGCGAGCGCGAGCTCCTGCAGCTGCTCCTGGGTGGCCTGAGCCGACACCTCGGCGCGCCCGCGGACCTTGCCGGCCACCTGGAACACGCACGTGACCGTGTCCTCGACCAGGTAGGCGGGGTCGGCGAGCGGGTAGGGCTCGTGCGCGAGGGAGCGCTCGTGACCCAGCCGGGACCACAGCTCCTCGGCCAGGTGCGGGGCGACGGGCGCCGTCATCAGGACGAGCGGCTCGACGGCCGCCCGCGGCGCGGCGGGCAGCGTGGTCAGGTGGTTGTTGAGCACGATGAGCTTGGCGATCGCGGTGTTCAGGCGCATGGCCGTCATGTCCTCGGTGACGTCCGCGATGGTGCGGTGCAGCACGCGCAACGTCTCGTCGGACGGGGCGTCCTCGGTCACGACCAGCGTGCCGTCCTCCTCGGAGACCACGTTGCGCCACAGGCGCTGCAGGAACCGCTGGGCACCGACCACCGCGCGCGTCTCCCACGGCCGGGACAGGTCGAGCGGGCCCATCGACATCTCGTACACGCGCAGCGTGTCGGCGCCGTACTCGGCGTACATCAGGTCGGGCGTCACCATGTTCTTCAGCGACTTGCCCATCTTCCCGTACTCACGGTGGACGGGCTCGCCCTGCCACGAGAAGCCGGTCGACGACGAGGCGTCCTCGACGACCTCCTCGGCCGGCACGTGGACGCCGCGCTCGTCGGTGTAGGCGTACGCCTGGATGTAGCCCTGGTTGAACAGCGTGTGGAAGGGCTCGGCACCGCTCACGTGACCCAGGTCGAACAGGACCTTGTGCCAGAAGCGCGCGTAGAGCAGGTGCAGCACCGCGTGCTCCACCCCACCGACGTACAGGTCGACCCCGCCGACCCGGTCGTCGGCGTCCCCGCTGTGCCCGGGGGCGAGCCAGAACTTCTCGAGCTCCGGGTCGACCAGGACCTCGTCCGACGACGGGTCGAGGTAGCGCAGGTAGTACCAGCACGAGCCGGCCCAGTTGGGCATCGTGTTCGTGTCGCGCCGGTAGACCTTCGGGCCGTCCCCCAGGTCGAGCGTGACGTTCACCCAGTCGGTGTTGCGGCCGAGCGGCGGCTCGGGCGACGAGTGCGCGTCGTCGGGTGCGAACGTCCGCGGTGCGTAGTCCGGCACCTCGGGCAGGTCGACGGGCAGCTGGTCGTCAGGCACGGCGATGGGCAGGTCGTTCTCGTCGTAGACGATCGGGAACGGCTCACCCCAGTACCGCTGACGGCTGAACAGCCAGTCGCGCAGGCGGTAGGTGACGGTCTCCTCGCCCACACCCTTGTTCTCCAGCCAGGCGATGATGCGCGCCTTCGCGGTCGCGACGTCCAGGCCGTCGAGCGAGATCTCGTCGTTCGCGGAGTTGATGACCACGCCGTCCCCGGTGCGGGCCGCGTCGGTCTCCTCCCCCTCGACCGTGTAGATCACCGGCAGCTCGAACGACTGCGCGAACGCGAAGTCGCGCGCGTCACCGCCGGGGACGGCCATGATCGCGCCGGTCCCGTAGCCCATGAGCACGTAGTCGGCCGTGAAGACCGGCAGCAGCTCGCCGTTGACCGGGTTGACGGCCAGGTGGCCGGTGAACACGCCCGTCTTGCGGCCGGCGTCCGCCTGCCGCTCCACGGCCGTCTTCGCCGCGGCCTCGGCACGGTAGGCCGCGACCGCCGCCGCGGGGGTCTTGTGACCACCGGTCCACACCGATCGCGTCCCGTCGGGCCAGGCCGCGGGCACCTCGTCGAGCAGCGGGTGCTCGGGGGCGACGACCATGAACGTCGCGCCGAACAGCGTGTCCGGACGCGTCGTGAACACCTCGACCCACTGGCCGCCCTCGACCGCGAACCGCACGCGCGCGCCGGACGAACGCCCGATCCAGTTGCGCTGCATCGACTTGACCTTCTCGGGCCAGTCGATGAGCTCGAGGTCGTCCGCCAACCGGTCCGCGTACGCCGTGATCCGCATGTTCCACTGCCGCAGGCTGCGCTGGAACACCGGGAAGTTGCCGCGCTCCGAGCGACCCTCGGCCGTGACCTCCTCGTTCGCCAGCACCGTGCCCAAGCCCGGGCACCAGTTGACGGGGGTCTGCGACACGTAGGCCAGGCGGTGGGCGTCCAGCACGCGCCGGCGCTCGACCGGGTCCAGCTCGACCCACGGGACGCCCTCGCGCACCCCGTCGACCTGCGGGACCGCACGCGCGCCCGTGGCGAGCTCGTCCTCGAGCTCGCTGATGTGCCGGGCCTTGCCGCGTCCGCCGTCGGCACGGACCGCGTCCTGGTCGTACCAGGACTCGAAGATCTGCAGGAAGATCCACTGCGTCCACCGCACGTAGCTCGCGTCGATGGTCGCGAACGACCGGCGCGGGTCGTGCGCCAGCCCCAGCCGGCGCAGCTGGCGCTGCATGATCGCGATGTTGGCCTCGGTCGTCACCCGCGGGTGCTGGCCCGTCTGCACCGCGTACTGCTCAGCCGGAAGCCCGAACGCGTCGAAACCGAGGGCGTGCAGCACGTTGTCGCCCTGCATGCGGCGGAACCTCGCCACGACGTCGGTCGCGATGTACCCCAGGGGGTGACCGACGTGCAGGCCCGCGCCCGAGGGGTACGGGAACATGTCCATGACGAAGTACGAACGACGCGCCGGGTCCGCGTGGCGACCCTCGCCGTCCGTGAGCGCACCGTGCGGGTTCGCCGCGAAGAACGTGCCGCGCGCCTCCCACTCGTCCTGCCAGCGCAGCTCGATCTGGCGTGCGAGCTCCGCGGTGTAGCGGAACGGGACGTCGTCACCGCGCTCGGCGGCCGGATCGGGGCTCAGTGCTGGGGTCGAGGTCACCCGTCGAGTTTACCGAGCCCGCACGGCGCCGCGTGCTCCCGGTGGTCCCAGACGCGACGCATCAGGTGTCGGGCGCCTCGCGCACGAGCCAGATCGCGTGCGCCGCGACCTGGCCCAGGTCCAGGTGACGGCCCGCCACGTCCACGGCGAGAGTGCCGACCGAGTCCCGGCGCGGTCCGACGCCCAGCACCGTGTCGAGCCCGATGCCCACCTGGTCGAGGTAGCGCAGCAGGTCCGGGTCGGCGTCACTGATCCGCGCCACGCGCCAGCGGCCGGGCTCGACGTCCCACATCGGCGTCGCGTCGGGCGACTCGATGCGACCGTCGGGGCCGGGGATCGGGTCGCCGTGCGGGTCCCGCACCGGATGGCCGAGGTGCTGCGCGATGCGCTCGACGAACAGGTCGCTGACCGCGTGCTCGAGCACCTCCGCCTCGTCGTGCACCTCGTCCCACCCGTAGCCGAGCACCTCGACCAGGAACGTCTCGACGAGGCGATGGCGGCGCACCACGGCCAGCGCGTGGCGGCGACCCTCGTCCGTCAGCCCGACGGCGCCGTACGGCTCGTGCGTGAGCAGACCCTGGTCCGCCAGGCGTCGCACGGTCTCCGACACCGTGGACGCGCCCACGTTCAGCCGCGACGCCAGGAGCTTGGTCGTGACCGGGCGCTCGGCCCACTCCGTCGCCGACCACACGACCTTGAGGTAGTCCTGCGCCACGGGAGTGAGCGCCGGCACGGGTTCGCGAGAGGGATCGGGCACGACGACCAGGCTAGCCAGTCGGTGGCGGTCAGTAGCCGTCCACGCTCCAGTGCCACGCCTCGCTCGGCAGGTTCTTCAGGCCGAAGTCACCCGCGTGCTCCACGAGCCAGTCCCACGCGGGGGTGCCCCTGCGGATGAGTCGGCCGCGGTCGGTCAGGTCGAGCGCCAGGCCCCGCTCGTGGCGCGACTGACCGGGCACCGCCGTCGGAGGACGGCACACCACGTGGCCGCCGTCGGTGGCGCGGCAGTTGCGCGCGCGGGCCGCCACCTGCTGGTCGTGGCTGCGCCAGCCGGACGCCCCGAGCTGGACTCCCGCGGCGCGTGCCTGCGTGATCAGGGCGTCGACCGCGTCCGCGAGGCACAGGTGCACACGCACGCCGTGGCTGGTCAGCACCGTGCTGTCGATCGGGACGGGACCGTCGACCTTCGAGCAGTCGACCTCGATCTCGGGCTTCACGACGATGTCCGGCGGGACGTCGACCCGCCACAGCTCCTGGCCGTTGCCGGCCGTCAGCACGGCGCCGCCCGGGTCGAGCCGCAGCGCGCTGCCGGGCGAGGCCCTCCCGGCCGGCGCGGGTGACCCCCACAACGCGTGACCGTCCGCGGCGAGCAGGACCAGGCGTCCGTCGCTGCGCACACGGACGGAGGCGCCCGGGCCGGGGCGCACGGGCGCCTGCCAGAGCACCGTGTCGTCGTAGCGCAGCGCGAGCTCGTCCTCGGTGAGCGTGAACCGCACGTGCCCGTCGGGCCCGTCCAGGTGGCCACCGGTGACGAGGGACCCGTCGACCTCGAGGCTCGCGGCGCCCAGGCCGGTGCCCGAGCCCCACACCGTCGACCCGTCGGGGGCGAGCAGCACGAGGTCACCGTCGTCCTGCAGCACGAGGGTCGACCCCGGCACGGCCGGCCTGTGCGTGCGCCACACCACGCGACCGTCGTCGTCCGTGACGACGAGGGCGCCCTCGTCGTCGAGCGTCAGCGCGGCTCCTTGGCCGTCGGTGCCCGCGGCCCACCGCGGGAGCGAGTCCGGTCCGAGCAGCACCACGTTCCCGGTCCGCCGCACGACGAGCACGTGCCGACCGTCGGGCGACGTGAGGGGCTGCCCCGGGACGACCGCCCCGCCCGCCACGAGTGAGCTCGCGCGCTGCGAGGTCCCCGTGGTCCAGACCGTGGCTCCCGCCGCGTCGAGGAGGACCAGGTCGCCGTCGTCGCGCACCTCGAGCCGTGCACCGACCACGGGCACGCCCTCCTGTGCGTCGGGCGTCCAGAGCACCTCGCCCTCGGGCGACTCCAGCCGCAGGCTGCCGGCCTCGTCGAGCACGAGCTCGGCCCCGCGGGCCCGCCCCTCGACCGTCCACACCACGTCGCCACGCGGACCGTAGAGCGCGACGCCGCCCGAGCGCTGCACCACGAGCACGCTGGACCCGCCGGGCGACACGAGCGACTCGCGCGGCCCGAGCCGTTCCCCTACGGCCAGGTGGTCGGTGTCCGCGTGCTCGGTGTCCGCGGCGGCCCGCGCGGGCGGGCTGAGCACCGTCGAGGCGAGGAGCCCGACCAGCGCGAGCAGGGCGCTCACGAGCGCGGCGGTCACCCACGACCGTCGCGGCAGGGCCTCTCGCCGCTGTGCCATCGGTCCACGGTAAGCCCGCTCGCCGATACCGGCACGGGTGAAGCACGAAGCCGTGGGCGCCGGGCCCCGCGCGCACGTCGCACGAGCCTCCTCAGGACGGCCGCGTGCCGCCGAACGGCCCGGCCCACCCGCGCTCCGGTCGGACGATCTGCGGCCAGGGCTCGCGCGGCAGGACCTTCGCCTCGGCGGACGGGGTCACCTGGACGACCTGGTAGTCGACCATGAGCCGGGTCGCCGGGTCCCAGCGCAGCACGGTCATCTCGGCCGTGCCGTTGAGCGGGCCGAGCGTGGCCTCGCCGAGAGTGGCGCCCGCCGTGCTCGAGCTCAGGTACCGGATGCCGAGCCCCACCTGACGCGGGTCGGTGCGGCGGTGCAGGTGGCCGGACACCTGCGCGGGCACGCACCCGGCCTCGAGCGCCGACTCGCCGACGAGGGGCGTGTGCACGAGCAGCAGGTCGACGTCGCCGGCGTCGCAGGCGGTCCTCGCGAGCCGCTCCCCGGCCTCGACCGTGCTCTCCCCCAGCGAGGCCGTCCCGGAGCCCACGCGGGTCTCGTTCGGGTCGGAGTCACCGAGGATCCGCAGGCCGTCGGCCTCGACGACCTTGCCCCGCAGCACGCGCGCCCCGGCGTCGGCGTACGCCGAGGACGAGGCCGCCGAGTCGTGGTTGCCGGGCGCGACCACCAGGTCGACGCCGTCCGGGACCGCGGAGGCGAACGTCGACGTGCAGTACTGCTCGACGGCGGTGCCGTTCACGGTCGTGTCCCCGGCGTCGAGCACGACCGAGGCGCCCGAGCGCTCGACGAGGGTCGTGATCAGCGGTGCCATGCCGACGTTGCAGTGCAGGTCGGATACCACCACGAGGACTACGAGGTCCTCCTCGGCCGTCGAAACCGCGGACGCCGGCTCGGTCGGCGTCGCGCTGGGCGTCGGCGTGGCGGTGGTCTGCGAGGACGGGTCCGCCGCACTCCCGTCGTCGGCCTCGAGCCCCTGGTCCTGCTGGAGCCCCTGGTCCTGCTGGAGCCCCTGCCCCGCCTGAAGCCCGTCGTCCGTGGGTTCGGCCCCGTCCGGGCGGCCGTCCGACTGCTCGTCGGCTGCGACTCCCGCCTGGTCGTCGGCCGACTGCGCGAGCCCGTCCGCGGCAGCCTCCTGCGCCGCCAGCTCCTGGACCTCGACCCGCTCGTCCCACGCGGCGGCGAGTGCGGCGTCCGCACGCGCGTAGAACTCCTGGTTGGTCCGGTACGCCGCGAGCACCTTGGAGCCGTAGGTGTCGATCACACCGCCGAGCCGGCCCGTGACCCGCGCCCCTTCCAGAGCGGTCCCGTCGAAGACGCGCGAGACGCTGCGGGCGGTGTCGCCCACCTCGCGAGGTCCCGTGCTGGACGTCGCGACCGCCGCGACCGTCACGACGATCGCCGTCCCGGCGACGACCCGCACCCGGTGCGCGCGCCACGCACGTCCGAGCTCGGCGCGCCGGGCCGCCCCCAGCGCGAGCCGCGCGAGCCACCACAGCACGACGAGAGCCAGGAACAGTGCGGTCGCGCGTTGCAGCGCATCGCGCACGAGTGCCTGGGTGACGTCGTCGATGGTGGCCTGCGGGGCGGAGAAGAACTGGACGTAGCGCTGCAGGTCGCCGGACAGCGCCTGCAGCGTCTCGGCGTCGTCGACCTCGGTCAGCGACGCGGGGATCTCGTGCACGGTGACGTGCACGCCGAGCGTCAGGGGCAGCGGCGAGTCCACCTCGAGCGTCCCCAGCGGGCCGAGGTCGACGACGACGAGGTCGTCCGTGGTCACCTCGTACCGCGCGAGGTGCGGCCCGAACCCGGCCTCCGCGCTCGCGGTCGTCACGCCGACGACCAGCGAGACGAGCAGCGCGACGAGCGCGAGCACGGCACGGCCGAGCCAGCGCGGGCGACGGCTCGCGTCCGTGTTCTCGGTCATCGGTTCGAGCCTAGACGCGCGCGCGGGCGGTTCCGTCTCACTGGTACGTGACGTGCTCACTGGTGCGTGACGAGCTCACTGGTACGTGACGAGGTCCGGGACCGGGTCGATCTGGTAGGTCTGCTCGGGTGTGAGCGTCGGCGAGTCCTCGTCGACGAAGTTCTTCCAGCCCCAGTGCACGTCCGGTGCGCCCGCGCGCAGCCGGTTCCACGTGCCGCGCTTGGCGGGCTGCGTGCCCTGGCCGTCGACGTGGATCACGGTGGCGAGCTCGTCGTGGGACACGTCGAGCTGGTCCCGGTCACGGATCATCGACGGCGAGAACTGGTGCAGCACGAACATCTTCTGCGGCAGACGCCGCGACGCCGTCAGGTCGGCGAGCCACTGCGCCACCTCGTTCACCTCGGCCGTCGCGACCGACCCGATCTGCTCGAGGTGGACCTGGTCGGGCGCGAGCCGCCACTCGGGGTCCAGCGCGAGCCCGACGTTCGGCAGCTCGAGCAGCTCGGTGTACTCCTTGGCCTGCGTCAGGAAGTCGTCGCGTCCCGGCTGCAGGTCGAGGACGACGGCCACGCCTGCCTCGTGCGCCGCGTCGACGAGCGGGCGCAGGTCGGCGACCGTGCGCCGGCGCGAGTAGCTGCCGTCGTCCTCCGGGGCGGCCGAGGCGATCGTCGCGATGATCTCCACGGCCGGGACGACCGTGGCGTCGGTGAGGGGCCGGTAGGTGCGTGCGAGCCGCTGGGCGCGTGCGATGGTCGCGGGCACGTCCTGCTCGCCGAGGACCCCGAGCGCCGTGGAGCCGGGAGTGCCGTACAGCGCGACGTACCTCTTGTGCGGGACCCCGGCGACGTCCGGGAACACGAGCTGGCCGCCTCCTGGGGACAGCACCCCCGTCGCGGCCGTCGCCACGCGCGTCGCGAGCTGCTCGACCGGACCGAAGGCGGCGCCGAGGGCGACGACGTGGTCGGGATCGGCGTCGGCGAGCGCCTCGACCGTGGCGGTGGCGGCTCGAGGGTCACCGCCCGGCACGGCGACGAGCGGGACGCGGGCAGCGCGCAACGTCGCGAGCGCCGCCGGGGTGTCGCCTCCCGCCCCGGTCAGGCCGACGAGCCCGGGGACGCGCTGCGGGAGCCGGGTCGCGGGCAGCGTGCGGGCGCTCGTCGCGCTCGGCGTCGGCGGCAGTGGCGTGCGCGCCGTCTGCGTCGCCGTCGCCACGGACGAAGTGGTCGACGGGGCGGTCGGGTCGTCCGGCTCCGGGGTCGCCTGCGCCCGGGGAAGCACGAGCGTGGGCACCGGTCGGGTGTCCAGGCCCGCCGCAGCGGTCGTCACGTCGTCGACCTCGAGCTCGGGCCCCAGCTGCACCCCGAGCACGGCTGCCAGCTCCGCCCGGCCGGCTCCGGCGCCGACGTGCACGACGCTCACGGCGGCCGGCACGACCGCCGGCGGGACGTCGCCGACGGCGAGCACCGCCTGCGTCGCGAGCCGCTCGAGCTCGGCGGTGACCGCACCGTCCGCCTCGGCCGTCGCGGTGAGCAGCAACGGGGCACCGACCGCGACGGCCGCCGAGGCGCCCGTGAGCAGCGCTGCCTGGTCGTCGTCCGGCGCGAGCACGACCACGGGCGCCGCCGCGAACACCGCGGCGGACGTCTCGAGGGCCGCACCCGGCGCGTCGGTGGCCGTCACGACCGTCGCGGCCGCGGTGGGCTCCTGCAGCTCGGCGACGAGCGCAGGTGTCGCGCTCGGCGTCGCGCTCGCGCTCGCGGTGGCGGTCGGCTCGGCACGCGAGGTGCGGTCGTCCGGACGGGCGACGACGAGCAGGGCACCGACGAGCACCAGGACGATCAGGGTCGTGACGATCCCCAGCACAGCACTCGACCGGCGCACATCGCTCCCCTGGTGTCGGTTGCGGGTCCGGCCACTGTACGTGCGGTCGCTGACAGCTCACGCGCGGGCGGCACGAGGGCGCGACAAGGCATGATCGGACGATGAGCCAGACCGCCGCCGACGCCCACGACCGCCCCGGCGTCTACTCCCAGCCCGGCACCGAGTACCGCCGCGACACGCGCTACATCACGACCCGCATCACCTCGGACGGCCGTGACGGCTATCCGGTCGAGCCCGGGCGCTACCGGCTCGTCGTGGCTCGCGCGTGCCCCTGGGCGAACCGCGCGATCATCGTGCGCCGCCTCTTGGGGCTGGAGCCCGTGCTCTCGATGGGTGTGTGCGGACCGACGCACGACAAGCGCTCGTGGACGTTCGACCTCGACCCGGGCGGCGTCGACCCGGTGCTCGGCATCCCACGGATCCGCGACGCGTACCTCGCGCGGTTCCCCGACTACCCGCGCGGGATCACCGTGCCCGCGATCGTCGACGTCCCCAGCGGCGCGGTGGTCACCAACGACTTCGCGCAGATCACGCTCGACCTGTCGACCGAGTGGCGGAAGTACCACCGGCCGGGGGCGCCCGACCTGTACCCGGAGCCACTGCGCGACGAGATCGACGAGGTGGCCGACCTGGTCTACCGCGACGTCAACAACGGGGTGTACCGGTGCGGCTTCGCGGGCACGCAGGAGGCCTACGACACCGCCTTCCGGCGCCTGTTCGACCGGCTCGACTGGCTGAGCCGACGCCTCGAGACACGTCGCTATCTCGTCGGCGACACGATCACCGAGGCCGACGTGCGGCTGTTCACGACGCTCGTGCGGTTCGACGCGGTCTACCACGGGCACTTCAAGACGAACCGCAGCACGCTCGCGCAGATGCCCGTGCTCTGGGCCTACGCCCGGGACCTGTTCCAGACACCCGGCTTCGGCGACACGATCGACTTCACGCACATCAAGGCGCACTACTACCTCGTGCACCGCGACCTGAACCCCGGCGGCATCGTGCCCGCCGGGCCGGACCTGTCGGGGTGGTGGACCGCGCACGGCCGCGCCGAGCTCGGAGGCCGGCCGTTCGGCGACGGGACGCCGCCGGGGCCGGTGGCGGACGGCGAACAGGTGCCGGCTTCGCACGGCGCCCCTCGCCCCGCGCGGGTCTAGGCCTCGCCGGCCCGGCGGGTCCTTCCGAGCCCGGTCAGGAAGTGCGGCCCGCTGCGCGCGAGGTCGTCGGTGTACGCCTGGGCCCAGGCGCCGTACGGCGTGCGCGCGAGCGCGTCGTTGGAGAACCGCGGGTCGTCGGTCACCTCGGTGACGCAGAACGACGGGACGACGAGGTCAGTGACCGGTCCGCCGCGCTCGACCTCGGCGACCACGAGCGGCGCGTTCGCCCCGCCGAACACGTCGACGACCCAGCCGTCGTCGCCCAGCCAGACCGAGTGCCGGGACTTTGCGACGCGGTGACCTCCGCGGCGCACGAGCTGCAGCCCCACCGCCACGTCGAGCTCGCGCTCGGCCTCGTACCTGGTGCCCGAGTTCATCGGACCCTTCACGGTCACCGCGCAGAAGTCGAAGCGGTCCTCGTACTCCTCGAGCACGTCGAGCGGGCTCAGGGCAGGGTCGAGCGCGGGTGCGCCGGGCGTCTGCACGCGCACGCGCAACGCGTATCCCTCGTCGGCCACGTAGTAGGACTGCACGATCGTCGCGGGCGCCTCGTCGAGCAGGTCGACGGGCAGGTCCCGCACCCAGAACCGGCGTTCGAACTCGAAGTCGCCATAACCTGTGTCGCTCACGCCCCCACGCTAGGGTCCAGAAAGGTGAGCGTGACCCTCGCCGCGCCGCCAGGTGACCTCGGAGGGCAGCATGACGGTCCCGGCCCCGACCACGTCCCGGCGAGCCTCGCGCGGACGGCGCGTCCTCGGTGCGCTCGAACGGTGGCCCCGTCGGTTGTCGAGCACCGGGCTCGCGGCCGCCGTCGTCTTCTTCGGGATCTCGCTCGGACCGGCCCTCATCCCCCGCCCCGCGTACTACCAGGGCGCGATCGCGGGCATCTGCGCGGCGATCGGGTACGGGCTCGGGGTGCTGCTCGCGTGGGTGCTGCGCAAGGTCGACGTGCCGTGGTCGCGTTCCGCCGGACGCTCGGCGCGTCGCGGCGTGCTCGTCGCGGCGGTCGTCACGGTCCCGGTGACGCTCTGGTGGGACAGGACGTGGCAGAACCAGCTGCGCGCGCTGTTCGGCGAGCCGCCCAGCCACTCGTCGCAGCCGCTGGTCGTGCTCGGGCTCGCGCTCGTCGTCGCGGTGCTGCTGCTGCAGGTCGCACGCGGTCTGCGCCGCGCGACGCGGGCGGTCGCGCGCCTCGTCGCCCGGTTCCTCGGCCGCTGGGTGCCCGCGCCCGTCACGCGGCTCGTCGCGATCGCGCTGGTCGCGTGGTTGACGGTCGTGGTGCTCGACGGCACCGTCGTGCGCGGCGGCACGGCGGCGCTCAACGACCTGTACTCGAGCAAGGACCGCGGGACCGCGCCGGGCGTCCACCAGCCGGTCGACCCGCTGCGCAGCGGGTCGCCGCAGTCGCTGGTCGCCTGGGACGACCTGGGGCTGCGCGGACGCTCGTTCGTCGCGGGTGTCCGTCCCACCTCGCAGTTCGAGATGGTGGCGCGGCGCACCGGACGCACCGAGCCGCTGCAGGACCCCATCCGGGTGTACGCCGGGCTGGAGTCCGGCGACTCGCTCGAGGAGGTCGCCGCGCTCGTCGTGGCCGAGCTCGACCGCACCCACGCCTGGGACCGCGCCGTGCTGGCGGTCGTCACCTCGACCGGTACCGGCTGGGTGGACCCGCCCATGGCCGACGCGCTCGAGCTCATGTGGGGCGGCGACACCGCCGTCGCCTCGATGCAGTACTCCTACCTGCCCTCGTGGCTCAGCTTCGTGGGCGACCGCTCGACGCCGCCCGCCGCCGGCAAGGCGCTGTTCGAGGCCGTGTACGAACGCTGGTCGACCCTGCCTCAGGACGCCCGCCCGCAGCTGTACGTGGCCGGGATCTCCCTGGGTTCCTACGGGAGCCAGGGCGCGTTCTCCTCCGTGCAGGACGTCGCGGCGCGCACCGACGGCGCGCTGTGGGCCGGGACCCCGAACTTCACCCCGTTGTGGTCGGACCTGACGACGCACCGGGACCCCGGCTCGCCGCAGATCAGGCCCGTCGTCGACGACGGTCGCACGGTGCGGTTCGCCAACCACTCGGCCCGCGGCTCCGACAGTCAGCTCTGGGCGCTCGGCGACCGGTGGCAGCGCCCGCGCGTCGTGTACGAGCAGCACGCCTCGGACGGCGTGGTCTGGTGGTCGCCCGACCTGATCCTGCACGAGCCGGACTGGCTGCGTGAGCCGCGCGGGTCCGACGTGCTGCCGTCGACGCGCTGGTTCCCGATCGTGACGTTCTGGCGCTCGACGATCGACCTGTTCGTCGCGGGCGGCGCGCCCATCGGGCACGGGCACCACTACGAGCCGGAGTACGCCGACGGCTGGGGCGCCGTCGCATCGCCGAGCGGCTGGGACCGGGCCGACACCGACGTGCTGCGCGAGGTGGTGCTGCTCGAGAAGGCGCCGGGCTGACCCGGTTCGCGACGGGTCGCCGCGTCCGGCACCCACCGCGAGCCCGCCCTGGCTAGACCTCGCGCAGCTGCGCCCACCGCGCGCGCCGGTCCGCCTGCTCGACAGGGTCAGGCACGGGCAACGACGCGAGCAGCCGCTGTGTGTACGGGTGCTGCGGCGCGCCGAGCACCTGCTCACCAGGGCCCTCCTCGACGAGCGCACCACGGTGCAGCACCGCGATGCGGTCGGCGAGCATGTCGACGACCGCCAGGTCGTGGCTGATGAACAGGCAGGCGAACCCGAGCTCGACCTGCAGGTGCGCGAACAGGTCGAGCACGCGCGCCTGGACCGAGACGTCGAGCGCGGACGTCGGCTCGTCGGCGATCAGGAGCTCGGGGTCCAGCGCCAGGGCGCGGGCGAGGGACGCGCGTTGTCGCTGGCCGCCGGACAGCTCGTGCGGGAACCGGTCGCCGTACGAACGCGGGAGCTGGACCGCCTCGAGCAGCTCGTCGACCCGTGCCCGCGCCTCGTGCGGCGAGGCCGCCACCCCGTGCACGACGAGCGGCTCGCCGACGCACTGCGCGATCGTCAGCAGGGGGTTGAAGCTCGTCGCGGGATCCTGGAACACGAAGCCGATGCGCTGGCGGACGGGCCGGAACCGCCGTTCCCGCACGCCGTTCATCTCGACGCCGAGCACCTCCAGCGAGCCGCCCGTGACGCGGGTCAGGCCGGCGATGGCGCGGCCGATCGTCGTCTTGCCGCTGCCCGACTCGCCGACCAGCCCGAGGATCTCACCGGGCGCAATCTGCAGGTCGACGTCCGCCACGGCCCGGAACCCCGGCCTGCGCAGGCGACCCGGGTAGGTGACCTCGAGGGACCGTGCGCGCACGACGGGAGCGGCGTCCGGCTCGGGCACACGAGCCGGACGCGTCGGCTCCGTGTGCGTGCGCAGGTGCACACCCCCGACCCGCGGCACGGCGTCCAGGAGGCGCCGCGTGTAGGGGTGCTGCGGGGAGGCGAACAGCGTGCGCACGTCGGCCTGCTCGACGACCTCGCCGTCGTACATCACCGCGACGCGGTCGGCGAGGTCCGCGACCACGCCCATGTTGTGCGTGATGAGCACGATCGCAGCACCGAACTCCTGCGGCAGGATCCGCAGCAGGTCGAGGATCTCTGCCTGCACGGTGACGTCGAGCGCGGTCGTCGGCTCGTCAGCGATGACCAGCCCGGGGTCGAGCACGAGCGCCTGCGCGATCACGATGCGTTGCTTCTGTCCGCCCGAGAACTGGTGCGGGTAGTGGTCGACGCGGTGCTCCGGGTCGGGGATGCCGACGCGGCGCAGCATGTCGATCGCACGCTCACGAGCCTGCTCGCGCGACAGCCGGGCGTGTGCACGCAGGCCCTCGGCGATCTGCCAGCCCACCGGGAACACGGGGTTGAGCACGGACGACGGCTCCTGGAACACCATCGCGGCGTCCCGGCCGCGCAGCCGGCGCAGCGCCGAGGCGGAGACCGTGGCGACGTCCTGCACGCCGGAGCCGTCGCGCCCCGACAGGAGCACCGCGCCGCTGGTGCGCGCGGTCTGCGGCAGCAGGCCCAGGATGGAGCGGGCGGTCACCGTCTTGCCCGAGCCGGACTCGCCCACGATCGCGAGCACCTCACCGGCCGCCACGTGCAGGCTGACGCCCTTGACGGCCCGCACCGCGCCCGCGTCGGTGTCGAACGTGACGTGCAGGTCGCGGATGTCGACGACGGGTGCGCTCATCGCTCCTCCTCGGTCCGGGCGGCGGGCTCGACCTCGGGCGCGAGCTCCGGCGGCGCTCCTTCCAGCGCGTCGAGCCCAGCCAGGCCCTCAGGTCCCGCGGTGAGGACCCCGCCCGGGACGACGCTCGTCGTGCCGACCTCGCCCGCGACCAGTGCGGCGCGGCGGCGGGTGCGCAGGCGCGGGTCGGCGAGGTCGTTGAGCGACTCACCGACCAGGGTCACGCCGAGCGCGGTCAGGACGATGGCCAGTCCCGGTGGGACGGCGGTCCACCAGATGCCGCTCGTGACGTCCGCGAGCGCCTTGTGCAGGTCGTAGCCCCAGTCGCCCGCGGCGGTCGGCTCGATCCCGAAGCCGAGGAAACCCAGCCCGGCGAGCGTGAGCACGGCCTCGCACGCGTTGAGCGTGACGATCAGCGGCAGCGTGCGGATGGCGTTGCGCAGGACGTGGCGCGTCATGATCCGGCTGTGCCGCGCGCCGACGACGCGCGCCGACTCCACGAACGCCTCGCCCTTGACGCGCACCACCTCGGCCCGCACCACCCGGAAGTACTGCGGGATGAACACCACCGTGATCGAGACGGCCGTCGCCAGGACCCCGCCCCACATCGAGGACTGCCCGCCGCTGATGACGATCGCGGCGAGGATCGCCAGCAGCAGGGACGGGAACGCGTAGATCGCGTCGGCGACGACGACGAGCACGCGGTCGAGCCAGCCGCCGAAGTACCCCGACAGCAGGCCGATCGTCACCCCGATGACGATCGACAGGACGACGCCGATCACGATGGTGTACAGGGCGGTCCGCGCACCCCAGACGACGCGCGAGAGCACGTCGTAGCCGGCGACCGTCGTGCCGAGCAGGTGGTCCGCGTCGGGCGGGGTGTGCGCCCCGAACAGCTCACCGTCGGCGCGCAGCTGCGCCCAGCCGTAGGGCGCCAGCAGCGGCGCGAAGAGCGCCGTGAGGACGAACACCGCGCACAGCACGAGGCCCGCGACGAGCATCCCGCGCTGCAGGCCCACGCTCGTGCGCAGCTGGTGGACGACGGGCAGACGCTTCCAGAGCGGCAGGCGCCGTGCGGCGACGGTCCCGGTGACCTCGGCCATGTCAGAACCTCACCCTGGGGTCGACGAGCGCCGCGATGACGTCGACGACGAAGTTGGTCACCGCGACGATCACGGCGAGCAGCGCGACCATCCCCTGCACCGCCACGTAGTCCCGCGCGAGCAGGTACTGCACCAGCTGGAACCCGAGCCCCTTCCACTCGAACGTGGTCTCGGTCAGGACGGCACCGGCCAGCAGCAGCGCGATCTGCAGGCCGATGACGGTGATGATCGGCACGAGCGCGGGGCGCCACGCGTGCTTGCGCAGCAGCCGCCGCTCGGGCACGCCGCGCGACCGCGCCGCCTCGACGTACCCGGTCGCCATCGACCCGATGACGTTGGTCCGCACGAGCCGCAGGAACACCCCGGCCGTCAGCAGCCCGAGCGCGACCGCGGGCAGCACGGCGTGCTCGAGCACGTCACGCACGACCTCGCCGTCGCCCGTGCTGATCGCGTCGACGAGGTAGATCCCCGTCCCCGCGCCGTTGCGCTGCATCTCGATCTCGGCGCCGGTCGAGGCCCGGCCCGCCACCGGCAGCCAGCCCAGCCACACCGCGAACACGAGCTTGAGCAGCATCCCCGCGAAGAACACCGGGGTCGCGTAGGCCACGACCGCGGACACCCGCAGCGCCGCGTCGACGCCGCGGTCACGGCGGGCGGCGGCGATGCGCCCCAGCGGGATCCCGACCACGAAGGCGACGAGCAGCGCGTAGGCCGCGAGCTCGAGCGTCGCCGCACCGTAGGTGGCGAGCACCTCGGTCACGGGCCTGTTGTCCGAGATCGTCGTCCCGAAGTCGCCGCGCAGGATCCCCCCGAGGTAGTCGAGGTACTGCTCGAGCAGCGGGCGGTCGTACCCGGCCTCCGCGATGCGCTCGGCCAGCTGGTCGGGGGGCAGACGCCCACCGAGCGCCGCGGTGATCGGGTCGCCCGTCGAGCGCATCATCACGAAGACCGTCGTGACCAGGATCAGGATGGTCGGGAAGATCAGCAGGAAGCGCACGAGCAGGTAGCTGCCGAGGCCGCCGCGGCGGCCGCGTCGGGGCGTCGTCCCGGGCGTCGCGGCTGTGGTCCCTGCCGCACGGTCCGGCGTGGTCGTGGTCATGGTCTCCTCGGTGAGGTGTCGCGACCGGCGGACGGATGACGGCCCGCCCCGCAGCAGCGCGAGGCGGGCCGTCGTCATCACTTCGACAGCGCGCCGTAACGGAACTTGAACGAGGCGTCGAGCGTGTCGGCCGTGCCCTTGACGTCCTTGCCGACGACCGCGACCTGCGCACCCTGCAGGTACGGGACCGTCGACAGGTCCGCCGCGACCTTGTCCTGGATCTCCTCGATGATCGAGGTGCGCTCGTCGGCGTCGGCCGTGACCGCCTGCTTCAGGATGAGGTCGTTGACCTCCTGGTCGACGTAGTGGTTCGCCAGGAAGTTCTCGACGAGGAAGAACGGCGTCAGGTAGTTGTCGGCGTCCGAGTAGTCCGGGAACCAGCCGAGCTGATAAGCCGGGTAGACGTCCGACGTGCGGTCCTTGGCGTACTGCACCCACTCGGTGGTCTGCAGGTCGACCTCGAACAGTCCGTCGGCCTCGAGCTGGTCCTTGATCATCGCGTACTCGTCGGCCGACGACGGACCGTAGTGGTCGTTCGAGTACTGCAGGCTCAGCGCGACGGGCGTCGTGACGCCGGCCGCCTCGAGCGTCTGCTTCGCCTTGTCGGCGTCCGGGCCGCCCGAGCCGTCGCCGTACAGCTCCTTGAGCGACTCGGTCGCTCCGGTCAGACCCGCGGGGACGTAGGAGTACAACGGGGTGTAGGTGCCCTTGTACACCTGCTCGGAGATCGCGTCTCGGTCGATCAGGTCCGCGACCGCCTGCCGCACGGCCAGCGCCTTGGCCGCGTCCGCCTCGGCGGTCTTCGCACCGTACGGCTGGGTGTCGAAGTTGAACGTGATGTACCGGATCTCCCCGCCGGGCCCGTCGACGACCTGCACCGACGAGTCCTTGCGCAGGTCCGCGACGTCGGTCGCCGTGAGGCTGCGGAACGCGACGTCGATGTTGCCACGCTGGACGTCCAGCTTGAGGTTGGAGGCGTCGGCGTAGTACTTCACGTTGACCTCGGCCGTCTTCGGCGCACCGAGGATGCCCTGGTAGCCGTCGTACGCCTCGTAGGAGACGAGGTTGTTGAAGTCGTACCCGGTGATCGTGTACTGCCCCGCGAACGCGTTGCCCTTGACGATGTCCATGTCGGGCGTCAGCGCGTCGGCGGCGAACACGTCCTCGTCGACGATCGGGCCGGCAGGGCTCGACAGGATCTGGGGGAAGACCTGGTCGTTCTCCGACTTGAGGTGGAACACGACCGTGGTGGGGTCGACGGCCTCGACGCGCTCGAGGTTGTACAGGAGCGACGACGGGCCGTTCTCGTCGGCGATCGCGAGCTGGCGGTCGAACGTGAACTTGACGTCCGAGGACGTCAGGTCGTTGCCGTTCGCCCACTTCAGGCCGGGCTTGAGGGTGACGGTGTACTCGGTGGGCGTGGTGAACTCGGCCGACTCGGCGATGTCGGGCTCGACGTCGGGGCTGCCGTAGGGCGTGTTGAGCAGGAACGGGAACACCTGGTTCATCACGGCGAACGAGCCGTTGTCGTACGAGCCGGCGGGGTCCAGCGTCGTCACCTTGTCGGTCGTGCCGATGGTGAGCGAACCACCACCTGCGCCCCCGCCCGACGACGTCCCGTCCGACGGACCGTCGTTGCTCGAGCAGGCCGTGAGCACCAGCGCCCCGACCGTGAGACCTGCGGCCGCCGCAGCGAGGCGACGACGAGTACGTGCGGAGGCCATCGGTACCTCTTCCCTCGGTGGCCGGACAGGTGCCGACCGGATCGTGGTGATTTGTACCACGCGGCATGCGCCCTGAGAGGCAACGGGCCTTACCGGTGCGTAACTTCGCGGTCTCGGTTCGGTCACGGTGGCCGGCGACGCCCCGAGCGGTCCACGGACCGGGACGGGTGTTCCGGGGCACCGCAGGCCGGGCGTACGGTCGTCGGGACAAGCCCCCGGGGAGCGCAGGAGCGCTGAGAGTGCGGCCGGACACCACGTCCCACCCGCAGACCCGTGGAACCTGACCTGGTTCGCACCAGCGTAGGGAGCAGGGCGTGCGTCACCGGCTGCCGTCGGTGCACGGTCGCCCGTCGTCGCAGGCGCGGCTCGCGACGACGGAGCACCGGGTGCCGGGGGCCTCCGGGGGATGCCGGCTACCCGGGGGCACCGGCACCGCGAAGGAGAGACCCGTGTCCCTGCACCCCGAGACCCTGCACCCCGAGACCCTGCAGCCCGAGGGCCCGCACCCCGAGAGCGGGCACGCCGTCGAGCCGGCCCCACCACGCCTCACACCCGCGGAGCTCGGCATCGGCGCGCGCGTGTCGCTGCACCCGCACCGCGACGACTTCGTCGACGTGATCGTCGGCGCGCTCGACTCGGTCGCCGACGACGACGTCTCGCTCACCACGGACGACGTCACGACGTTCGTGCGCGGCACCGAGGACGCCGTGGTGCGGTGCGTCCGGGACCTGATCCTGGCCGCCGGTCGCGTGGGCGGCCACGTCGTGGCGCACGTGCTGCTGTCCCGCGGCTGCCCGGGCGAGGTCGACTGCACGCTCGACGACGAGAGCGTGCTGTTCGCGGGCGCGGTCCCGGCGCTGCCGCCCACCGGCGTGCGGGCGGCAGCGCACTGGGCCCTGTACCCGCTCGACGACGGCGGCCCGGGGCGCACGGGAGACCACATGGCCGCCATCGCCGCGGCCGTCGAGGGCGCGCGGGCGCGCGTCGACGTCACCCCCGAGCACCTCGTCACGCGCCTCGACGGGGACCTGGCCGACGTGCTCTCGACCGTCGCGGCCGGGTGGCTCGGCGCCGCGAGCACGGTGCGGCACGTCGTCACGCACGTCACGATCGCCCTTGCCTCGCCGTCGTGGGACGGCCGGGCATGAGCGCGGCCGAGGCTCCTCGCGGACCCGTCCGCCGGGGGCTGACGCTCGGCGAGCTCGTACTCCTGGCCGTGCTGGCGGTGGTGCTCGGCTTCCTCTACTGGGCGCTCGTGCAGCTGTGGGGGGCGCTGCAGCTCGCGATGGGGCCGCTCGGCGACCTCGCGCAGCACGTGCTGGCCGGTGGCTGGATGCTCGCTGCGCCGTTGGCGACGTACATCGTGCGCAAGCCGGGCGTGGGCGTCGTCGTCGAGATGCTCGCGGCGTTCGTCGAGGTCGCGTTCCTCGCGTCGCCGGTCGGGCCGGTGCTGCTGGTCGTGGGCCTGGTGCAGGGTGCCGGAGCCGAGCTGCCGTTCACGCTCACGCGATACCGCCGGTACGGGTGGGGCGTCTTCGTCGCGTCCGGCGTGAGCGCGGCGCTCGCCTCCCTCGCCATGGGCTGCGTCCGGTTCGGCTGGATGTCGCAGGACTGGTTCGCGTGGCGCGTCGCCCTGACCGTGGTCTCCGGCACCCTGCTCTGCGGGCTGCTCGCCCGCGCGCTGGGTGACGCGCTGGCCCGCACGGGCGTCCTGGACGGCACCGCGCTGGGTCGCGCGCGCCGGGCCGCGGCGCGCACGGACGCGCACGACGACGGGGTCCCGGTCGCGTGATCACGACGAGCGCGCTGAGCGTCGCGTACCCGGGCCGGGCACCCGTGCTGCGCGAGCTGACGCTGCACGTCGGGGTCGACGAGCGAGTGCTGCTGCTCGGCGCGTCGGGCTCGGGCAAGAGCACGCTGCTGCGGGTGCTGGCCGGGGTCGTGCCGCAGCTCGTCGACGCCGACGTGTCCGGCGGCGTCCTCGTCGCCGGGCACGACGCGACCACGACCGCGCCGGCGGTCCTCGCCCGCCACGTCGGCACGCTCACGCAGGATCCGGCCGACCAGCTGTGCCTGCCGACCGTCGAGGATGAGGTCGCGTTCCCGCTCGAGAACCGGTCGTGGCCACGTGAGCGGATCGAGGCCGCCGTCAGGGTCGCGCTCGCACGGGTCGGCGCCTCGCACCTGCGGCACCGGCGTACGGCCGAGCTCTCGGGAGGTGAGGGGCAACGCGTCGCGCTGGCCGCGACGCTGGTACCGGAGCCGGACCTGCTGCTGCTCGACGAGCCGACCGCGCTGCTCGACCCGGCGGCCGCGCGTGCCGTCGGCGCTCTGCTCGGGACCGCGGGTCGCACGCAGGTGCTGGTCGAGCACCGGCTGGACGAGGTGGGCGACCTGCCGGCACGCACGGTCGTACTCGACGACGACGGCCGCCTGGTGGCCGACGGCCCGACCGGCGAGCTGCTGCGGGACGCCACCGACCAGCTGCGCGCGCTCGGCGTCCGCCTGCCAGCCGAAGCCCCGGGCCCGCGGGACGCGCCGAGACCCTCCAGCGCCGGCCCCGCCACCGGGGTGCTGCGCGCGCGGGGCCTCGGCGTGCGCCGGGGCGGGCGCGACGTGCTCACGGACGTCGACCTCGACGTCCGTGCGGGGCGGGTGACGGCCGTCGTCGGGCTCAACGGCTCGGGCAAGAGCACGCTCCTGCTCGCCCTCGCCGGGCTCCTGCCGCACACCGGGACGGTGCGCGGCGGGAGCGTCGGGATGGTGTTCCAGCGTCCCGAGCACCAGTTCCTCGCGCGCACCGTCGCCGACGAGGCGGCGTGGGGACCGCGACGCGCCCACGCGCCCGACCCGCAGGGCCGCGCCCGGCAAGCCCTGGCCGCGGTGCGGCTCGCCCACCTCGCTGCGCACGACCCGTTCCGGCTCTCGGGCGGTCAGCAGCGCCGTCTGTCGGTCGTCGCCGCCGCGGTCTGCGACCACGACGTCCTGCTGGCCGACGAGCCGACCTTCGGTCAGGACGGACGCACCGCCCGGGCCACCGCCGACCTGCTGCGGGTGCTGGCGGACGACGGTCGGGGGCTGGTCGTCGTCACGCACGACCTCGGGCTGGTCGCGGACCTGGCCGACGACCTCGTCGTGCTCGCGGCCGGACGCGTGCTCGCCCAGGGTCCGGTCGCAGGACTGCTACCGGCCGCGCCCGACGGGCCGCTGCGTGCGGCCGGCCTGGTCCCCACGGGCCCGGCACCGGCAGGACCGGCCCACCCCGGCTCGAGCGGTGCCGGACGGACCGCCGCCGCCCCGAGGGAACGACGGTGAGCACCGCGTCGCACGTGCGCTTCGGCCAGGCGCTCAGCCACGACTCCGTGCTGCACCGACGCAATCCCACGGTCAAGCTCGTCGTCCTGCTGGCGGTGTCCTGCGTGTTGCTCGTCCCGGTCGACGTCGCGACGCCGACGCTCGTCGGCGTGCTGCTGGTGCCCGCGGCAGCGATCGCCGGACGCGTGCCGGTGCGCACGCTGACCACGACCGCCGCGGCGTTCGCGCCGTTCGCGCTGTCCCTGCTCGCGGTGAACGCCGTGACCCGTGAGGGCGAGGTGCTGGCACGCGTTGCCGGTCTCGAGGTGACGCGCGTCGGTCTGGTCGTCGGGGCGTCGTTGGCGCTGCGCACGATCGTCGTCGGTGCGCTCACCGTGGTGTTCACCGCGACCACCGACGGACCGCGGCTCATGACGAGCCTGCACCAGCACGCGCGGCTGCCCGCGCCCGTCACGTACGCGGTCCTGGCGGGCTACCGCGTGCTCGAGGGACTGCCCGAGTCGTGGACGACGATCCGACGCGCGCAGGCCGTGCGCGACCCGACCCGCACGCGCGGCGCACCGCTGCCGCGCGACCCGGGCTCGCTCGCCCGCGCCGCGTTCGCACTCCTCGTCGGCGCCCTGCGCCAGGGCGAGCGCCTGTCGATCACGCTGCAGGTGCGAGGGCTCGGCGCGGGTCCGCGCACCGTCCTGCGCCCCGTGCCGCTCGGCGCGGCCGACGCGGTGCTCGCGCTCGTCGCGCTCGGCACGTGCGCCCTGGCATCGCTCGCGTCCTGGCGCTGCGGCTGGCTGCTGACGTGGTCCACGCTCGGGTCGACGGCTCCGTGACGGCCGCGCCCACGGCAGACTCGAGGGATGACCGACACCACCCGCTACCGCAACGACGACCATCTGGGGCACCGGACCCTGCTCGTCGCCGCCGCCTACGTGGTGCTGCGCCGCGGCGACGACGTGCTGCTGCAGCTGCGCCAGGGCACCGGGTACATGGACGGGTGGTGGGGGCTGCTCGCCGGGCACGTGGACCCCGGCGAGTCGGTCCACGAGGCCGCCGTCCGGGAGGCCGAGGAAGAGGGCGGCGTGCGGCTCGAGATCGCCGACCTGGAGCCGCTGACCGTGCTGCACCGGTTCGAGCGGTCCGGGCCGCCCGTCGAGCAGCGCGTCGACGTCTTCTTCCTCGCGCGCACCTGGCAGGGCGAGCCCCGCCTGCGCGAGCCGGACAAGAGCGCCGAGATGGCCTGGTTCCCGCTCACGGCGCTCCCCGAGGTCGTCCCCCACGAGCGGCTGGTGCTGGAGTCGCTCGCGGCCGGCACCGCACTGCCCGCGGTGATCTCGCTGGCGCGCTGAGCCGCGCAGCCGGCGCGGGACGACGAGAGGGCTCCCCCGGCGCGCGGAGCCCTCTCGCGGATGCCTGCGGAGGGTGTCAGCCGGTGTTCTGGACGCCCGCGGCGACACCGTTCACGGTGAGCAGCAGCAGACGTCGCAGGTCGTCGTCACGCTCCGGCGCGTCGCCCGTGCGCAGACCACGCAGCGCACGCAGCTGCAGCAGCGAGAGCGCGTCGACGTACGGGCTGCGCAGCTGGACGGCGCGCCCCAGGATGCGGCGCCGGGACAGGATGGCGTCCGACTCGGTGATCGCGAGCACCCAGCGGCGCGTCCGCGCCATCTCCTCGAGCACGAGCTGAGCCAGGTCCTCCCGGTCGCCCAGCGCGAGGTAGCGCGCCGCGATCCGCTCGTCGGTCTTGGCCAACGACATCTCGACGTTGTCGATGATCGTCGAGAACAGCGGCCAGTCGCGGTAGGCCTGCTGCAGCTCGGTGAGGTCGCCGACGGCCTCGAGCGCAGCGCCGAGCCCGTACCAGCCCGCGAGGTTGATCCGCGCCTGGGACCACGAGAACACCCACGGGATCGCCCGCAGGTCGTCGAGGCTCGAGACCGACAACCCGCGCCGCGCCGGGCGCGAGCCGATCGGCAGCAGGCCGATCTCCTCGAGCGGCGTGACCTCGGCGAACCACTGCGGGAAGCCGTCGGCGCGCACCAGCTCGTGGAAGTGGGTCCGGGACGCCTCGTCGAGCCGCGCCGCGAGCGGACGGAACCGCTGCGCCGCCTCGGCGTTGTGCCGCTCCACGCTCGGCGCGCCCGCCAGCAGCGTGGCCGCGACCACCTGCTCGATGTGCCGCCCCGCGATGTGCGGGTCGCCGTACCGGGCGAAGATGACCTCGCCCTGCTCGGTGAGCTTGAACCGGCCGTCGACCGAACCGGGCGGCTGCGCGAGCAGGGCCCGGTTGGCGGGGCCGCCACCGCGGCCGAGTGCGCCTCCGCGGCCGTGGAACAGCGTGAGCACGATGTCGTTGTCCCGCGCCCACTGCGTGATGCGGCGCTGGGCCTCGTCGAGCGCGAGCGTGGCCGAGACCGGGCCGACGTCCTTGGACGAGTCCGAGTAGCCGAGCATGACCTCGACGCGGCGCCCGTTCTCCGCCAGGCGCTTGCGCACCTGCGGCAGCGCGAGGGACGCGTCCAGGATGTCCACGCTCGCCTCGAGGTCCGCGAACGTCTCGAACAACGGCACGGCGTCGATCACCGGGACGTTCTCGGCGCCGCCGTAGGCGAGCTCGGCGAGCTCGTAGACCGCCGCGAGGTGCTCGGGCGCCTGGGTGAACGAGACGATGTAGCGGCGCGCCGCGTCCGGCCCGAACCGCTTCTGGATCGTGCCGATGGTCCGGAACGTGTCGAGGACCTCGACCGTGCGCGGCTCGAGCTCGCCGTCGATCCCGTGCGCGGCGATGTCCGCGAGCGCGGCGGCGTGCACCTGCGAGTGCTGGCGCAGCTCGAGCTCGGCCAGGTGGAAGCCGAACGACTGCACCTGCCACAGCAGTCGCTGCAGGTCGCCGTAGGCCTGGCGGGTCGCGCCCGCGTCCACCAGCGAGCGCTGCACGACGAGCAGGTCCGCCTCGAGCTCACCCGACGAGGCGTACGCGAGGTCCGCGTTGCGGCTGCGGGTGGCGGCGAGCCGCTCGACGACGAACAGCAGCTCGCGACGGTGCGGCTCGTTGGGCGACTCGGCCGAGACCCGTGAGGCGATCGACTCGGACAGCGAGCGCTGGCGCTGCCACAGCGCGTTCAGCTCGGACGACGCCGGGGTTCCCGCGCCGTCGAGCGTGAGTCCCGCGGCGGTGCGCCGCGCGGACTTCTCGAGCTCGAGAAGCACCTGCTCGGACGCGAGCTGGGCCGCGGAGCGGGTGATCTCGGCGGTGACGTTCGGGTTGCCGTCACGGTCGCCGCCGATCCACGAGCCCAGGCGCGCGAACGGGCGCACCACGGGCTGCGTGGTGCCGGCGTCGCCGTCGAGCAGCCAGTCGTCGAGGCGGCGGTAGACCGCCGGCAGCACGTCGGCGAGGGTCGACTCGAAGACCCCGAGCACTGTGCGGACCTCGTCGAGCACGCTGGGCTTGGACTGCCGCAGCGGCGCCGTCCGCCACAGCGTGTCGATCTCGGCGAGCAGGCGTCGGTCGTTCTCCGCGAGGGAGACACCCCCGGACGAGCGCACGTCGCGCTCGGCGACCAGCTCGGAGATGCGGCGGATCGAGCGCGACACCGCGCGGCGGCGCGCCTCGGTGGGGTGCGCCGTCAGGACCGGGCGGAACTCGACCTCTCGCAGGCGGCGGCGCGCCTCGTCGGTGCCGACCTCCGCCGCGAGCCGCTCGACGGCCGCCGGGAGCGAGTCGTCGGGGGTCAGCGAGTGCGGGTCGGTCCTGGCCTCACGCTCACGCAGCACGCGCACGCGGTGGTACTCCTCCGCGGTGTTCGCGAGGTGGAAGTAGCACGTGAACGCGCGTGCGACCTGCTCGGCGCGGTCGAGGGAGAACCCGGCGACGAGCTCCTCGGCGAGGGCGAGCGCATCGCTCTCCGGCTCGTCGTGAGCCCGGATCGCGAGCTCGCGCAGACGCTCGACGTCGGCCAGCAGGTCCTCGCCGCCGGACTCGCGCAGCACGCGGCCGAGGAACTCGCCGAGTACCCGGACGTCGTTGCGCAGCGGCTCGGGGACCTCGTGGCGTGCGGAGCCGCGGCGGTTCTCGTGCTGAGCGGTGGGTGCTGTCACGCCGACAAGATAAGGCAAGGTGCTTTCGTCCCGGTGTCCCGGTCCACGGCCTGAGCACGGGTGAGGTGTGCGCCGTCGGGCACGCCGCGGGCCCGGCGCCGTCCCACGGCACCGGGCCCGCGGTGAGGGGAGATCAGCCCAGCGAGAGCGGCGCGGCCGGCGCCGACGAGGACTTCACGAGCTGCACGGACTTGGAGGTGCTGGAGACGGTGTAGTCCGTCTTCTCCATCTTGACGTACGTGTAGCCGAGGCCGAGCTTGGTCGTCTTCAGGGTGAAGTAGCCGGACGACGTGCTGACCGTCGTCGTGCCGATGAGCTTGTAGGTCTTGGAGCCCTTCTTCTTGAAGTAGACCTTGACCTTCTTGCCCTTGGTGTCCAGGCCCGGGTCCGCGTAGCCGCTCAGCGTGGCGGTGCCGCCGATCGTGCCGTACACGCTGCCGATCTCGAGCGCAGGCTTGACGCGCAGCTTCGACGAGACCGTCTTGGACGTCGCGACGACCGAGCCGCCGGTCTTGATCGCGACCTTGGCCTTCCAGGTGCCCGCCTTGTGCAGCGACGAGCAGGCGAAGGACTTGACCTTGTTGGTCCCGTTCTTGACCGTGGACGCCGAGGTGTAGGAGTTGATCGACTCGCCCGAACGGGTCAGCGAGACGTCCGCGTAGTAGGTCTTGCTGCTGCTCAGCCCGGATGCCGTGAAGGTCCAGTAGACGTACGTGCACGACGTCGCGGACTTGCGCTTGTCGAAGGCCTGGACGGTGACCGAGACGGCCGCCGGCTGAGCGTCGGAGGCGGCAGCAGGCGCCGCCACGGCGACCGACGCCGCGAGTGCGGCGCCCGCGAGGACGGCGACCAGACGCGCGCGCGTGGAGCCGCCCGCAGCGACGTGAGACTGCACGGTCATGCTGTGTTCTCCCCTGTTCGAGTGCGCACCCTGAAGGGTGGGTGCGAGCGGAGGGTATCCAACCGATTCGGGGCATTGCGGACCGTCCCACCAGGTGTCACCCGCAAGCGCACCCCGACGGCGCAGTCCTCATTCGTCCGGGTGATCGTGCTCGGTGCGCCGACGCAACCAACCCTGGGCCTCCAGCGCCCACGAGCCGACGCCCAGCCCGGTGAGCACACCGAGCGAGATCGCGACCATCGTCGTGCCGGCCGTGATCACGGCGGTCAGGCCCTGGCCGGTCGACTCCCCCAGCACCGAGGTGACGCCCACGAGCCCGAGCGCCCCGGGGACCAGCAGCCAGAACGCCGGCAGCAGGCTGACCATCGCCGGCGGTCCGTCCGCGTACCGCGCGACGGCGAGCGCCACCGGGGTCATCGCGAGCGCCCCGACGAACGCCGAGACCTGCGTGCCGAGCAGAGCGCCACCCAGGAGCTGACCCGCGTAGGCGACGACCAGGACGAGCATGATCCACCGCACCGCTCGTCGTTGTGCGCTGTGCCGGATCGTCACACCGACGCCGAAGATCCCCACACCCGCCCACGCGCCGGCCCAGCCGAGCGCCTGCCCTCCCCCGGAGGTGATCGCCGAGGCAGGGATCCCCACGAGGTTCGCCGCCGAGACGATGCCGAGGGCGAGCAGCACGAGCGTCATCACCCCGGCCGCGAGCCTGGCCGAGCCCGCGATCATCTGCCGCGTGGCCAGGTCGATGACCCCGGTCGTCAGCTGCGCACCGGGCAGGAACGTGACGAGCGGTGCCATGAGCGCCGGTAGCAGGGAGACGTCGAGTCCCGTACGCGACAGCGAGAACACCGCCGTCGCGACGACGAACGCGCAGACGAGCACGACGATGGCCTGGTACGGCACGGCCCAGCGCGCCGTCGTCCTCTCGACCCCGACGACGACCCCGCCGAGCAGGCCCGCCAGGGCGACGTCGGTCAGCGACCCCCCGAGCACCAGCGCGAGGCCGATGGCGGACAGCACGTAGCCGAGCGCCTGCTGCCAGACCGTGTACGGCGACCTGCGCTCCATCGCGGCGCCGACGCGCTCGAGACCCTCGACGGGTCCGACGGCGCCCGCACGCGCGAGGTCGGCGACCTCGAGCACCTCCTGGACCTGGTCCAGCCGCAGCGACCGGGAGCCCGCGCCGACCGCGACCGTGCGCGGCTGGTCCTGCCGCGGTGTCGACAGCACCAGAGCGGTCGGCAGGGCGACGACCTCGACGTCCGGGATGCCGTTCGCGTCGGCGAGGCGCGCGAGGGCGTCCTGCACCTGGACGACGGGCGCCGCCGTGTCGATCATCGCCTCGCCGAGCAGCAGGCAGAACCGGATCGTCTCGTCCGCAGAGGCGAGCGCCTCGTGCGGGCCCGTCCCGGCGTCCTTGTGCGCCCCGGAGCCCGCGAGCACGTCGGCCACGACCAGACCGCCCGTCGGGCTGCCACCGCGGCCGTGCCGGCTGTCGTCGCGCCCGGCGTGTCGCCTGGCGCGAGCGGCCGCGACGGCGATCGGCGTCCGCGGAACGGACGGACCCGTCCCGGGAGCGGCGGCCGTCGTGGTGCGCAGGGCCGTCGCGGCGGAGGTGCTCGCGGCGGAGG
>JAEYUL010000189.1 GCA_023432565.1 Actinomycetes bacterium
GAGCACGACGAGCGCCGCCGCCGCGAGCAGCAGCGCGACCGCGCCGACCGTCGTGCCGCGCCGGCCCAGCCGGTGGGGCAGGCCGACGACGCCCGTGGCCGCGTCGTCCTCGAGGTCCGGCAGCACGTTCGCCAGGTGCGCGCCCACGCCCAGCAGGCCGGCCGCGAGCGTCGTCGTCAGCGGGGTGACGTACGGGTCGTCGAGCGCGAGCGTCGCGACCGACGGCAGCAGCCCGAACGACAGGGCGTACGGGGCCCAGGACCACGGCGTGGCCTTCAGCCAGGCGTTGTACGCCCACGCCGAGGCGACCGCGACCACGTGCACGGCACCGGCGCCGGGCCCGAGCAGGAACGACAGGACGACGCAGGCGACCGCGGCGACGAACGCCGCGGTCCGCACCGTCGTCGTGCGCAGCGCCCCCGTCGCGACCGGCTTGTCGGGTCGGCCGACGGCGCTGTCGCGTGAGGCGTCGATCCAGTCGTTCGACCACCCCACCGACAGCTGCCCCGCGAGCACGGCGAGGGCGACCCGCGCGGCCAGGCCTGTCGACGCCCCGACGCCCCACGCGTACGCGAACGCGAACGCGGTGACCGCGAGCGTCGGGGGCAGGTGCGAGGCCCGCAGCAGGGCGGCGGCGGTCCTCGTGGCGGTCATGCCGCTCACCCTGGCACGCGACCTCGCCACGTGCCCGGGAGCACGTCGGCTCGGCCCCGGTCAGCCCTGCGCGGCGACCTGGGCGCGGCGCCGCGCCACGGCCTCCTGCTGCTCCTCGGTGAAGCTCTCCCCGAAGTCCTCCGGACTCGGCAGCGGACGGATCTCGAGGTGGGTCGCCGTCCCGTCCGCCGGGCGCGGGACGGGGCAGCGCGAGAACAGCTCGACGCACTCGGCGAGCGAGGCCATCTCGACCAGGAAGAACCCCGCGACGAGCTCGGTCGTCTCGGCGAACGGGCCCTCGACGACGGTCCGCTCGTCGTCCTCGTCGACGTAGATGCGCACGCCGGCGCTGCTCGGCAGGAGGCCCTCGGCCGCGCGCAGGACCCCCGCATCGACGAGTTCCTGGATGAAGGCGCCCATCGCCTCGAAGTCCTCCGTGGTGGGCATGACACCCGCCTCGCTGTCGGCGGTGGCCTTGGTGATCACCATGAGCTGCATCGCGCTCCCCCTTCGTCAGTCGGTCTCCTCGTCCACATGACGCCCGACGAGCCCCGAGATCGACAGCCAGGGCGGCGGCGCCAGGGCGGCGGCACCGACTGATCGCACCGGTCCGCGATGATCGGGCGGGACGGCCCTCCCGCCCACCAGGCTCGGAGTCGAAGGAGGCACCGTGATCACCTGGCTCAACCGGCTCGTGGACCTCGTGGAGGAGACCCTCGACGAGGACCTCGACGTCGCCCGGCTCGCCGCCGCGTGCGGCACCACCGAGTACCACCTGCGTCGCATGTTCTCCGCGCTCGCGGGGATGCCGCTGTCGCAGTACGTGCGCCGCAGGCGCATGACGGTGGCGGCCGCCGACGTGCTCACCGGTTCCGCGGACCTGCTGACCGTGGCGGTACGCCACGGCTACGGCTCGGCCGAGGCGTTCGGCCGGGCGTGCCAGGCGGTGCACGGCGTCAGCCCGGGGCAGGCCCGGCGCGACGGCGGCCCCCTTCGCACCCAGCCGCGTCTGCGGTTCCGCCTGACCGTCGAAGGAGCACTCCCCATGGACGTCCGCATCGTCTCCCTGCCCGACCTGCGCCTCGTGGGTCACGCCGCACGGGTCCCGCTCGTGCACCGCGGGCTCAACGCCGCCATCCAGAGGCATGTGGCCGCGATCGAGCCGCAGGAGCACCAGCGGCTCAAGGCCCTGGGGGACGCCGAGCCGCGGGGTCTGCTCGCGGTGAGCGCCGACATCGACCCCGACCGTCGCGAGGGGACCGAGCTGACGTACCTGCACGGTGTGGCCGTCACGAGCGCCGTGGACGTCCCCGACGACCTCGACGTCATCAGCGTCGAGCCAGGGGCGTGGGCCGTCTTCCGGGCGACCGGTCCCTACCCGGACACCCTGCAGTCGGTGTGGGCCGCGACCGCCACCGAGTGGTTCCCGGCCAACCCGTGGCGGCTGCGCACCGGGCCGGAGGTCGTGGCGGTGACCGACCGCGCCGAGGACTTCAGCATCGCGACCGTCGAGCTCTGGCTGCCGGTCGAGGCGAGCTGACGTCCGTGCGGGTACGCCCGGGGATATCCCGTGGTGCACCCGCAGCGCTCGTCGTAGCGTGCTGGTGGCCGTGCGAGTCAGGCAGGAGGTGCACCACCATGCTCCTCGTCTCCGAGCACCTCACCGACGGCGTCCTGGAGCGCGAGCTCCTCGTCGGCGAGATCCCCGCGACCGTCTGGACGCCCACGGACACCCCCGCGCCGCTGATCCTCATGGCGCACAACAACGGCCTGCCCCGGACCGACCCGCGCCTCGTGGCGCGGGCCCGCTGCACGGCGGCACGCGGCTACGCGGTCGCCACCATCGACGGCTCCGGCTGCGGCGTGCGGCCACGGGTCGCCGCCGACGACGAGGCTCGCGCCGAGGTGCGCCGCGCGGCGCGGGCGGGCGAGCCGCTCGACGAGGTCCTCGAGGCGCTCGTCGGTCCGCTGGTCGAGCGCGTCGCGCCCGAGTGGCGGACCGCCCTGGACGCCGTGCTCACGCTGCCCGAGGTCGCCGGCCCCGTCGGGTACTCCGGCTGGGCGGCGCTCGGCGTCCTGCTCGCGGCGAGCGAGCCGCGGGTCGCGGCGATCGGTCTCTTCGCCGGGTCGTAGAACCGGCACGTGTCCTCGAGCTCGAACGCGGGTGTGCCGAGGTGCCCGCCGACGTTCGCGTGCAGCGTCCTGTGCTCGCTGCCGACCGCCACCTGAGGTGACGCGGCCGGCGGTCCGGCTCAGCCGGCGACGCGGGCCGCGGGCTCGGTCCCGCGCGGCGACGCGAGCTCGGCGGTCATCTGCTGCGCCTCGGCGCGCTCGGAACGGCTGGGCCGCACCGCCAGCAGCGCCCACAGGATCGACGTCAGGTCGACGGCTTCCTGGAGCCACGCCCCGGCCAGCGCAGGGAGCATGCCGCCGGCGGCGATGAGCATGAGCACGACCGAGAGGGCGAGCCCGATCCCGATCGCCTGCCACGCGACCCGCATGGTGCGCTTGCCGACGAACACCGCGCGCGCGGCACGGGACAGGTCGTCGACGGTGATGACGACGTCGGCGGACTCGCTCGCCGCGCTGGAGCCGCGTGCGCCCATCGCGATGCCGACGTCCGCCGCGGCCAGGACGGGGGCGTCGTTCACGCCGTCGCCGACCATCATGACCGGCCGCTCGGGTGCGGTGCGGATCGCCTCGACCTTGTCCTGCGGCAGCAGCTCGGCGCGCACGTCGTCGATCCCGGCGCGCGCCGCGACGTGCGCGGCGACGTCCTGGGCGTCACCGGTGAGCATCATCGTCGTGCGGATGCCCGCGCGGTGCAGCGAGGCCATCGTCGCGCGGGTCTCGGTGCGCAGCTCGTCGGCCAGGGCCAGGTACCCGACGTACCTGCCGTCGACCGCGACGTGGACGGCGGTCGCGGCCTCGGGACGGGGCATGGCGTCGGGGTCGGCGCCCGTCCGGCTCGCGACGTGCCGGGCGTTGCCGACGACGACCACGTGCCCGTCGACGACCCCGCGCACGCCGTGCGCCGGGACCTCGGCGACGTCGTCGGCCGCCGGGACGTCGCCCACCTCGTCGCGGGCGTGCGCGACGACAGCCTCCGCCAGCGGGTGCCCGGAGTACTGCTCGACCGCCGCGGCCAGGAGCAGCAGCTCCTCGGGCGCGATGCCGTCCGCGTGGACCTGCGTGACCTGCGGGCGGCCGTACGTGAGCGTCCCGGTCTTGTCGAACGCGGCGGTCCGGGCCCGTGCCAGCTGCTCGAGCATGCCGCTGCTCTTGACGATGACCCCGGCGCGCGCGGCACGGGACATGCCGCCCATGAACGCGACGGGCGCCGCGATGATCAGCGGGCAGGGGGTCGCGACGACGAGCACCTCGGCGAACCTGGTGGGCTCGCCGGAGATCAGCCACGCGCCGATCGCCAGGGCGAGCGCGCCCAGGGTGAACGGCACCGCGACCCGGTCGGCGAGCCGCACGAACGGCGCCTTGGAGTCCTGGGCCTGACGCACGAGCGCGATGATGCGCTGGTACTGCGAGTCCGCCGCGGCACTGGTCGCGCGGATCTCGATCGCCTCGGCACCGTTGACCGCCCCGGACAGCAGCTCGTCTCCGCGCATGCGCTCGACCGGTAGCGACTCACCGGTGAGCGACGACTCGTCGAGCGTCGCGCTCGCGGACTCGAGCACGCCGTCGACGGGGACGACCTCGAACGGCCGCACGAGCAGCCGGTCCCCGATCGCCACGTCGTCGACGGGCACGTCGGTCGGCTGCCTGTCGCCGTCCAGGCGGTGCGCCGTGCGTGGGGCGTTCTGGAGCAGCCCCGTCAGCGAGCGCGACGCGCGTCCGGCGGCGTAGTCCTCGAGCGCCTCACCCCCGGTGAGCATGAGGCACACGACGAGCGCCGCCCAGAACTGGCCGACCGCCACCGTCGAGACGATCGCGGTCACCGCGAGCAGGTCGATCCCGTAGCTGCCGGCCCGCAGGTCGGCGATCATGCCGCGCACCTGCAGGAGCGCCACGGCGACCGCGAAGACGGACGCCACCCACCGGGCAGCCTGGTCCTGTCCGGCCAGATCGAGCGCCCCGGTGACGAGCCCGGCCGCGAGCGTCGCGATGACGACCGGGTACGCGGCGAGGCGCGCCACGAACCCACGCATACTTCACTGATACGTCATCCGCGCGTGGATCTCCAGCAAGGAGAGGCACGCCTGACAGGCCGGCGACGGCGTCCGGGCCGTGCTCAGCGGTGACGGGCGGCCGCCACCGTGACGATCGGGGCGAGCAGGGCGACGCCGGCGGCGACGAACGCGGCGGTCGCCACCGTCTCGTCGAGCAGCGGGCCGTTCGTCCGGCCGATGCCGATCCACATCAGCCCCCACGCCATCGCCAGCCCGACCGGGACGACGACCGTCGGGGAGCTGCGGCCGTGCAGCGCGTACGCGAGGGACAGCAGGGCCCCCGCGGAGACGAGGATCACGGACCAGGTGGTCGCGCCGAGCCCGAGCTCACCCACGTCGGCGACGGCGAGGAACGCGGCGGTGTTGGCGAGCGTCGCGATGCTGACCCAGCCCAGGTACAGCCCGACGGTGACGTCGGTGACCGTGGAGGCCACCGCGCCGGTGTGCGCCAGGTGGACGAGCGTGACGAACATCCGTGCCAGGACCGCGAGCAGCACGACGATCACCGCGACGCTGGCCCCGACCGACCCGGCCTGCACCACGCCGATCCATAGCGCGTTGAGCAGCATGGAGGCGAGTACCCACCACGAGACGGCGCGCAGCCGAGGGTCGGTGGCGTTGCGGGGCAGCGCCTGCACGACCGCGAAGACCGCCAGGCCCGTGTAGATCACGGACCAGATCGCGAACGCGGGGCTGTCGGGGGCGACGGGCGTCGCGGTCGCGGACAGCGCGCCGTCGGCGGCCTCGGCGATCGGCTGCCCGCCGAACGCGCCCGAGCCGATCGTGGCGCCGACGATCGCCACGACGGCACCCACGAGGACGGTCACCTGGCGTACGCGGTCCTGGGTGGTGGCCGCACCGGCGGTGGTGGCTGTCGTGATGTCCATGGCGTCAGGGTGGCAACGGACCGCCGACTCGGCATCTCGAACGGCGCCGCGCTCCCCGGCGTCGGCCGGTCCTACGCGTCGATGCGCACGGTGAGGCTCGCGCCGGGCGCGATCGTCGGCCGGGCGGAGTTCAGCTGTTCGACCGCGAAGCCCGCGGCGGCCTTGTAGCCCGCCATGAACGCGTTGCGCTCGAGCTCGGGGACGACCTCGTCGATGTCGTCGAACTGCCCGCCGCACCGCTCGTCGACGAGGTCGAGCAGGCCGAACGGGCCGTCGCCTCGGTTGCGCAGGACGAGCTCGGAGATCGGGCCGCACAGCTGGGCGTCGAACGCGGCGAGCGCGTCGGGCGTCACGCCGTGCTCGAGCATCGCCGCACCCAGGAGGCGGGCGTCCATGATCGCCTGGCTCGCGCCGTTCGACCCCGTGGGATACATCGCGTGCGCCGCGTCGCCGACGAGCAGCACGGGCCCGTCCTGCCACGTCGGTACCGGGTCGCGGTCGATCATCGGGTTCTCGTAGGCGACGTCGGCTCGGGCCAGCAGGTCCGGCACGTCGAGCCAGTCGTAGGTCCAGTCGGCGAAGTGGTGCGCGAACTCCTCGACCTGCACACGCCGGAACCAGCCGCTCGCCGCGCGGTCGTCGACCTCGTCGACCCTGATCTCGGCGATCCAGTTGATGGTCGCCAGCCCTGTGCCGGGGTCCGCGGGAGAGATCGGGTAGATCACGACGCGGTGCCGGGCCGAGCCCAGGCCGACGAACGAGGCGCCCGTGCGGATGGGCCGTGCCTGCGTGGTTCCGCGCCACATGATCGTGCCGCCCCAGTGGATCGGCGGCTGGTCGGGGTGCATCTGCGCGCGTACCGCCGAGTGGATGCCGTCCGCGCCGAGCAGCAGAGTGCCGCTCTCGCGGAACGTGCTCCCGTCGGCCCGTTCCCCGAGCGCCGTGACGGTGCCGTCGGCGTGCTTGTCGTATCCCGTGACGCGGTGGCCGAGCAGCATCGCGTCGTCGCCTGCGCGCTCGCGCAGCGTCTGCGCCAGGAGCAGCTGCAGGCGCCCGCGGTGCACGGCGTACTGCGGCCAGCGGTACCCCGCGCGCAGGCCGCGCGGCTCGGAGTAGATGTCGTTGCCGTTGCGTCCGACGAGCGCCCACTCGTGCGTCGCCACGCCGATGCCGTCGAGCACGTCGGTGCCGATGCCCAGGTCCCCGAGCTCGCGCACCGCGTTGGGCTGCAGGTTGATCCCCACGCCGAGCGGGGCGAGCTCGCGCGCACCTTCGAGCACGGTGAAGGGCACGCCGAGCTGGTGCAGCGTGAGCGCGACGGCGAGCCCGCCGATGCCCCCGCCTGCGATCAGGACTCGCTCTTCGGTCACGTCTGCGGCCCTCGTTCCAGGGGGTCGGTGTGGTTCAGGCTCTGTCGGCCGTCGAAGGCCTGTCGGTCGTCGAAGGTCTGCCGGACGTCGAGGGTGTGCAGGTCCTCGAGGGTGTAGAGGTCGACCTGCACGGTGCTGCCGTGGCGCGCACCGGTCCCGACGAGCACGAGCCGGTTGACCCACCGGTAGTCCGGGTGGCCGCTCTCGAGGCGGGCGGTCGACAGCATCGAGTACGCGTCGGGTGACGTCGGGGCGCCCGACGCGAGCTGCGTCATGACGTCCGGCGGTCCGTACCGGAAGCCCTGGTTGAGGATCTCGACGAGCGCGCCGTCGTCCGTCCGGAACGCGTAGCGCGCGTCCATCTCGGCCACGCCGTCGTCGTCGACGGTCTGCCAGTCCGCACCCACGTCCAGGATGGTCCCGCTGATCCGGCCGGTGACGCGCCCACCCGCGATCGGGACGACGCGCCGCGTCCCGAGCCGGGCCGCGCCCACGTCGAGGACGGGCGCGAGCTCGACCGTGAGCGTGCAGAACGGCCGCAGCTGCGGTGGCGTCAGTGCCAGCACCTGTCCTCCCCGGGGCTCGGGCACCGAACCCTACCGGGGCGTCACGCGGGCGGGGTCGTAGTAGTCGTCGTCGTCCGCAGGGTCGTGGTGCGGTCCTGAGGGCGGCGTGGGCGCCGGCTCGTCGTCCGGCTCGCTCGGCCGGCCGTCGGGGTCGGGCACGACGACCACGAGGTCGACGTCGTCGCCCAGCTCGACACCCTCCGCCCGACGGGCCGCCGCCTTGAGCGGCACACGGAACCCGCCGTCCTTGGGAAAGATCGCGGTCGTGAATGTCGTGCAGCCCAGCGTCACGGTGGCCGGGATGCAGCCCCAGCCGTAGGTCACCCGCGACGCGACGGCACGCAGCCGGGCCGCCTCAGGCTCGGGGAGCACGACGAAGTGGTGCGGCGCGGGCCCGCGCCACCAGATCACCTCGCCACGCAGCCGGAGCTCCACCGCGCCAGCATGGCAGCGCCGTCCGACACGTTCGACCCCACCCGCCGCTCGAAGCCGCAGGACACTCGAGCTCCCGCAGACGTGGGGCCCCGCCGGGGCGACGGGGCCCCACGTCCCGGACCGCGTCAGGGGACGGGGATGCGCGAGACCGTGAACGGATCCGGCGTCCCGCCCGCGCTCCTCGTCTCGAACTGGCTGTTCACGACGAGCAGGTCGCGTCCCGCCCGCGCGATGGTCGTGGGGTCGTCGAAAGACGGGTCCGACGTGCGTGAGACGACCGTCCCCGAGGTCAGGTCCCGGTCGAGGTCCACGACCACGACGGACTGCGGGGTGCCGGCCGTCCACTCGGCCGCGAGCAGTCGGTGGCCGTCGAGCAGCAGGCCGTCACCCTGGACGGAGCCACCGTGCAGGTCGACGACCGAGACGCTGCCATCGGTCAGCCCTACGCGGAACAGCTGCCCGGTGCGCGTCTTGGCGACGATCGCGGTCTTCCCGTCGCGCGAGATCACCAGGCCGTTGGCGTTGACGTCCTGGTCGTAGGTGAACTCGGTGCCTTCGAACGACACGACGGGCTCGAGCAGCTCGGTGCTCGTCGTCCGCTTCTCGCGGGCGTCGATCCGGTAGAGCACCGGGCGCATCGAGTCCGTGACGTAGATGTCGCCGCGCGGGCTGATCGCCAGGTCGTTGACGAACGTCGGCGTGCCGTCCTGCACGACCTGCCACGACCCGGTCAGTGCGCGCGTGCGCAGGTCGTACGCCCACACCCGGCCGGTCATGCCGCCGGCGACGAGCAGGGTGCGGCCGTCCACCTTGAGCCCGACCGCCATCGTGCGCCCGTCCTGCCCGCCGGGCAGGAACGGCGTGGCCGTCGGCTCGTCGAGGTCGCCGCGGTAGATGGTCCCGTCGGTGGTGCTGCTGACGTAGAACTGGTTGCCGCGTGCGGCCACGCCCTCGGGGTAGACGTCGTCCGCCGCTGGACCCACCGGGTCCAGCAGGTACGTCGTCGGACGGTGGTGGTGCCCGGGGTGGGGTCCGGGGCGGCCCGGACCGTGCGCGCCTGGCGCGTGCGTGCCGGGAGCCTGGTGGCCGGGGCTGTGCTGGCCGGGGCCCTGCGCGGCCGCCGGGACGGCGGTCAGCAGCGTGAGCGCCGTGACTGCGGCGGCGAGCGAGGTCGTGAGTCTGGTGCGCATCGGAGGTCCCCCTGTGGCGGGGTCGTCCCTCCCATCGGGTGCGGGCCCCCGCCGTCACCCCCCGAGAGCGCGCGGTCGGACTCGGACGGACCGGGCGCGGGCCCACTCTAGGAACCGCCCGTCGACGTCGCCAGGGGTGCGCGTGTGCGGGGCGCGGATCTCCCCTTCCTCGCAGAACGGACGCCCGCTATCGTTGGCGTACCAACGACTGACGACGACGTCATCGAGGAGCGCACCGTGGACCAGATGGACGGCACCGCCGACACCCCCGAGCTCAAGCAGCTCTACGCCGACTTCGAGGCGAGCAACCTGGCCCCGCTGTGGACGCAGCGGGACGACCTCATGCCCATGGCGCCGGCCCCGAAGGCCATCCCGTTCGTCTGGCGCTGGAAGACGCTGTTCGACATCGCCGAGCGCTCCGGCGAGCTGGTCCCGGTCGGACGCGGTGGCGAGCGCCGCGCGATCGGGCTGGCCAACCCCGGGCTGCCGGGCACCGCGTACGCGACGCCGACCCTGTGGTGCGCGATCCAGTACCTCGGCGGCCACGAGACCGCGCCGGAGCACCGGCACAGCCAGAACGCCTTCCGGTTCGTCGTCGAGGGTGAGGGGGTCTGGACCGTGGTCAACGGCGACCCCGTCGCGATGCGGCGCGGGGACCTGCTGCTGACCCCCGGCTGGAACTACCACGGCCACCACAACGACACCGACCAGCCGATGGCCTGGATCGACGGCCTCGACGTCCCGTTCTCGCACTACGCCGACGTCGGGTTCTTCGAGTTCGGCTCCGAGCGCGTCACCGACGAGGCCTCACCGGACGTCTCCCGCGCCGAGCGGCTGTGGGCACACCCCGGCCTGCGCCCGCTGTCCGGCCTGGAGGACCAGACCAGCTCGCCGTTGTCCGCCTACCGCTGGGAGCACACGGACCGCGCGCTGACCGAACAGCTGCGGCTCGAGGACGAGGGGTACCCGGCGACCGTCGAGCAGGGCCACGCCGCGATCCGGTACACGAACCCCACGACCGGCGGCGACGTGATGCCGACGCTGCGCTGCGAGTTCCACCGGCTGCGCGCGGGTGCGGACACGCCCACGCGGCACGAGGTCGGCTCGTCGGTCTGGCAGGTGTTCGAGGGCGAGGGCACGGTCGTCCTCGGCGGTACCGAGCACCGCGTCGAGACGGGTGACCTGTTCGCCGTCCCGAGCTGGGTGCCGTGGTCGCTGCACGCGCAGACGCAGTTCGACCTGTTCCGGTTCAACGACGGCCCGATCATCGACCGCCTGCAGTTCACGCGCACCTACGTGCCCGGCCGGCGCAACGAGGACCTCGCGTGAGGCTCGGCACGCTGCGGCTCGGCGGCTCGGCGGCGGACAGCCCCACCGGGCGCGCGACGGTCGCGGTGCGGGTGGACGACGAGACCGCGGTCGAGATCGGCGACGCCGCGGACGTCGGCGCGCTGCTGGCCGACCCCCTCTGGCGCGAGCGCGCGGCGGCGGCCGACGGGCCACGGCACGCGCTCGCGGACCTGGAGCCGCGCGCGTGGGCCCCACCCGTGCTGCGCCCGTCGAAGATCGTCTGCGTCGGGCTCAACTACCGCAACCACATCCTCGAGATGGGCCGGGAGCTGCCCACCCACCCCACGTTGTTCGCCAAGTACCCCGAGGCGCTGATCGGCCCGTACGACCCGATCGTGCTGCCCGCCCACGCGGCCGACGCCGTCGACTGGGAGGGTGAGGTCGCGGTCGTCGTCGGGACACGGGCCCGGCGGCTCGACGAGACCGCCGCACGCGCGGCGATCGCGGGCTACGCGGTGCTCAACGACGTGACCATGCGCGACTACCAGTACCGCACGCCGCAGTGGCTGCAGGGCAAGACGTTCGAGGCGACCACGCCGTTCGGCCCGTGGCTCACGGTCACCGGCGCCACCGGGTCCGCGGGCGACGACGACCGCGCGCTCGCGGGCGAGCTGAGCACGCTCGTCGACGGCGAGCAGGTCCAGCACACCGCGGTCGAGGACATGGTCTTCGGCCCCGCCGCCCTGGTCGCCTACGTCTCGCAGATCGTGACGCTCCAGCCGGGCGACGTCATCGCGACCGGCACGCCAGGTGGGGTCGGCCACGCGCGCACACCCCCGCGCTACCTGCGCCCGGGGAACACCCTCACGACGACCGTCACCGGGCTCGGCGCGCTGCGCAACGACGTCGTCGCGGAGGTCTGACGTGGCGGGCCGCACCGACAAGACCACCGACCCGAAGCTGCTCGCGTCGTTGCTGCTTGCCCGGCGGGGGCAGGCGTACTTCTCCCGCAAGCTCAACGAGCTGCGCAACGACGAGCTCGACGCCCCGTCCCTCGTGCCTGGCTGGACCCGTCGCCACGTCGTCGCGCACGTCGGGCTGAACGCGCGCGCCCTGACCCGCCTGACGGAGTGGGCGGCCACGGGCGTCGAGACCCCGATGTACGCCTCGCGCGAGGAGCGCGACGCGGAGATCGAGTACGGCGCGACCCTGCCGGCCCGGGCTCTGCGCAACCTGTCCGCGCACGCGGCGGTGCACCTCAACGTCGAGTGGCGCGACCTGTCCGACGACGCCTGGAACGCGCAGGTGCGCACCGCCCAGGGCCGACTGGTGCCGGCGAGCGAGACGGTCTGGATGCGCACGCGCGAGGTCTGGGTGCACGCGGTCGACCTCGACAACGGCGCGTCGTTCCGGCAGCTGCCCGCCGAGCTCGTCGACGCCCTGCTGGCCGACGTGACCCGCACCTGGCGCGCGAGGGCGGACGCGGAGGGCTTCGTGGTCCCGCTGCTCGAGCCCACGGACCGCCCGGCGGCGGTGGGCGAGGGCGGTGCGCGTCAGGACGGCGACGAGCGGCGGCCGCACCTGCGTGGGCGTGCGGCCGACCTCGCGCAGTGGGCGACGGGCCGGGGAGGCGGGAGCCTGCTGACCGCTGCCGACGGCGCGCCCGTCCCGCCGCCGCCGCGCTGGCTGTGAGCGCTGGCACCATGACGTCGTGACCGACCCCCTGCCGCTCGACCTCGCCCGGCACACCGGCTTCCTGGTGCGCCGCGCCCAGCAGGTGCACCTGGCCGCCTGGGCCCAGGAGGTCGGCCCGCAGCTCACGAACGTGCAGTTCGGCGTGCTCAACGTGCTGCACCGGCTGGGGGAGGCCTCGCAGCGCGAGCTGTGCGACGCGTTGGACCTCGACCGCTCGACCGTCGCCGGCCTCGTCGCCCGCCTCGAGGCGCGCGGGCTCGTCGCCCGCGTCCGCGCCACCACCGACCGCCGCCGCAACGTCGTCCGCCTCACCCCCGACGGCCTCGACCTGCTCCGCAGCGTCGTCGCCTCAGCCGCGCACGTCGACGACGTCCTGACGTCCGCTCTGACGCCCCAGGAGCGTGTGACGCTCCAGACGCTGCTGACCAAGATCGTCGGAGACGCACCCGCGGCGCCGGGGACATAGCCTGCGGCGGCCTGGCGTGGCTAAGATGGTGACCGCACGGCCCCATGTGCCCCACGTGGGTTCCCAAGGGGTCTTGCACCTCGCGGACCCCCAGCCTCAGCTGGGGGTTCTTGCGTTGTCAGACAGCCAGACCACCCCGCTGCTGTCCTGCTCGTGGACCCAGTGCGCTCTGGTCGCCATGTAGGCCCTGATGGCGTGGGGCACGGGTGCGACGTCGGTCCCCCAGATCTCAGGGTTCTCCTGGCGGTGACGGTGGTACGCGCCGTATGCGATGAGGTCGACTGCTTGGATCAGCTGGCTGTAGCGGCTGTCCTGCATGATCACGTCCTCCACCACCCGACGTCGCCCGAGGTCCAGCTCGCGGTGCACCCTGCGGTAGGGCGCCGCCTCGCGGACCGCGCGCACCCACATCTCAGCCTGCTCCTGAGGTGTGGGGTCGGCCCCGGCGTGGGGGAGACCCTGCTGACCGTCGTACAAGATCAAGAGCTGCGTCTCGTGCCGTGCGGCCCAGTCCTCCAGATGCGCGACGAACATCGCGTAGAGAGTCGGTTTGGAGGTCACCGCGCTTCCCACGGTGAGCACGCGGAAGTGGTCGAACCGCGACAGGTGGCTGAGGACGATGCGGCCGGATGCCGCCCTCAGGTCTGTCCCGAACTTCCTTTCTTGCTCAGGCGTCTCGCAGAATCTCCCGCGGCCCTAGTAGAGCGCCGCCGCATGGAGCTCGGCGTGCTTCCGGACGCCGAACTGCCGGTGGATCTCGCGCCTGCCGCCCAGCCACGCGTCGAGGAGCCCGGTCCAGTGCTCTGACTCGACGAGCAGGGCGGTCAAGGTCGTCCCGCGCTTCGAGTCGCCGGAGTCGTCGACGTACGCCAGGTACATGCCGGACATACTGCCCGGAGGCGTTCGCGCTCGTCGGGCCCCTGTGTACTAGGACGGGGCCGGGACGGAAGCGCCGCGCTTGGCGCGCTGGATCTGCTCGTAGACGTGCGTGCGCAGCTCGGTGAAGCGGGGCATCGCACGGGTGGTGAGCTGGTCGCGGTCGTCGGGCAGGTCGATCGCCAGGTCCTCCTGCACGACCGTCGGTGAGCTGGACAGCATCAGCACGCGCTCACCCAGGTAGACCGACTCGTCGATGTCGTGCGTGACGAACAGGACGGTGACGCCGAGGTCCCGCCACACGCGGCGGACCAGGTCCTCCAGGTCGGCGCGGGTCTGGGCGTCCACGGCTGCGAACGGCTCGTCCATGACGAGGATCTCGGGCTGGTAGGCCACGGCGCGGGCGATCGCGACGCGCTGCTGCATGCCGCCCGACAGCTGCCAGGGGTAGGAGCGCGGCACGTGGTCGAGGCCGACGTTCTGCAACGCCTCCTCGACGAGGGCTTTCCGCTCGTCGCGGGGGATGCCGGCGTTCTTCAGCGGCAGCTCGACGTTCTCCGCCACCCGCAGCCACGGGAACAGCGACCGGCCGTACTCCTGGAACACGACGGCCATCTTCTTCGGCGGGGAGGTGACCTTCTTGCCGTCGAGGACGACCTCACCGCTCGTGGGTGCGAGCAGGCCCGCGATGCACTTCAGGAGCGTCGTCTTGCCGGATCCGGAGGGGCCGACCAGGCACGTGAGCTCGTTCTTGCCGAGATCGAAGGTGAGGTCGCGGACCGCTTCGATGTCGCCGCCGTCCGTGGTGTACACCTTCTTCAGGTTCCGGACGGAGAGCAGCGTGTCGGCGGGGTCGAGCGTACGGCCGTAGGGGACCGAGTCGAGCGGGGCGGAGGTGTCAGACAGCATTCTCGAGATCCTTCAGTCCGTAGTACCAGCGGAGGATGCGGCGTTCCACGACGCGGAAGAGGACCGCGACGAGGAAGCCGATGATGCCCAGCAGCAGGATGCCCGACCACATCTCGGGGATCGCGAACGTGCGCTGGAACCGGATGATGGCCGCGCCCAGGCCACCGGTGGGGGCGAACATCTCGGAGATGACCATGAGGATCAGTCCGATCGGCAGGCTCTGCCGGACGCCCGTCATGATCTGGGGCGCTGCCGAGGGCAGGACCTGGTAGCGCACCCGGGCGAAGCCGGAGATGCCGTAGGACCGGCTGGTGTCGGTCTGCACCGGATCGGCAGCGCGGACGCCCTCCACCGTGTTCAGCAGCACCGGCCACACTGCGGCCAGGGTGATCACGACGACCTTCATGAGGTCGGTGGGCCCGAGGATCAGCAGGAGCGGCGGCACGAGCACCGGCGCGGGCAGGGCGCGGAAGAACTCGAACAACGGCTCGGTGAGATCCCGCAGCACCCGGTTCAGGCCGATGAGCAGCCCGAGCGCGATGCCGAGGACGATCGCGAGGGCGACGCCCGCCGCGAACCGGCCGAGGCTCGGCAGCACGTCCGCCCACAGCCGTGGCCCGAACCAGAGGGCGAAGAACTCCTGGATGAGCTCGGGCGGCTCGGGCACGAAGAAATTCGGTGAGGTCGCGGTGCTGATCCACCACAGCGCCACCAGGATGACGGGCAGCCCCAGGGTGAACCCGATGGAGGCGAGGACCTTCTTCATGCCGCCACCTCCCCGCGCACCGAGGTGTGCCAGGACAGCAGCCGGCGCTCCAGCGCCCGCGCCCCCAGGTTGATGAGGACGCCGAGCAGGCCGGTCGCGATGGACAGCGCGTACATGGTGGCGTAGTTGCCGGCGTTCTGCGCGAACGCGATCTCGTACCCGAGGCCCGGCGTGCCGATGATCAGCTGCGCGGTGACGGCCAGGATGAGCGCGATCGCGGATGCCAGCCGCACCCCGGTCATGAGGTACGGCAGCGCCGTCGGGAAGACGACGTCGCGGATGCGCTGCCACTTCGAGAAGCCGTAGCTGCGCGCCGTGCTCATGGCGACCTGGTCGACGTCCGCGACGCCGTACAGCACCTGGATGAAGATCTGCCAGAACGCGGCGTAGACCACCAGCAGCAGCGTCGACTCGATGCGGGTGCCGAACAGCAGCACCGCCAGGGGGATGAGCGCCACCGACGGGATCGGCCGCAGGAACTCGACCGTGGAGTTCGTCGCCCGCCGCAGGAACGGCGACAGGCCGATCACGACGCCGAGGACGCAGGCGAGCACCAGCGCGATGAGGACGCCGAGCCCCCAGGCGAGGAGGGTCTGACCCACGGCGGCCCAGAAGTCCGGGTATGCGGCGATCTGCACCAGCTGCGGCAGGACGATCGTGGGCGGTGGCAGGTACTGGGCGTTCACGAGCCCGGTGCGGGACGCGATCTCCCAGAACACCAGGAACAGCACGATGCCGGCGATACCCAGCAGCGCCGTGCGTGGTCGGAAGCGGCGGCGTGCGCGCGCTCTGGCGATGGCGACGGTGGTGGTCACCGTCTGGTCGCCGGGTGGGGCGATGGTCATCGTCGACCTCTTCCTGTCGGAGCGTCCGGGTCAGCTCAGCACGGCGCCGGAGCCGTATCGTGCGCGCAGGTCGGCCTTGCGGACCTTGCCGCTCGCGGTGCGGGGCAGTTCGTCGGCGAACACGACCTGCTTGGGGATCTTGTACTTGGCGAGGCGCCCGGTGAGGTGCCGGGTGATCTCCTCGGGCTCGAGCGTCGCCCCGGGCTTCAGGCTCACGACCGCGAGGGGCACCTCGCCCCAGCGCTCGTCGGGGACGCCGATGAGGGCGACGGAGGAGATCGCGGGGATCTCCATGATCACGTTCTCCACCTCGGCGGAGTAGATGTTCTCGCCGCCGGAGATGATCATGTCCTTCAGCCGGTCGGAGATGCGCAGGTACCCGTCTTCGTCGAGGCTGCCGAGGTCGCCGGAACGGAACCAGCCGTCCACGAACGCGGATGCGGTCGCCTCGGGCCGGCTCCAGTACTCGGTGATGACGTTGGGGCCGCGCACCCAGATCTCCCCCATCGTGCCGGTGGGTACCTGCTCGCCCGCCTCGTCGACCACCTTCACGTCGGTGAAGAAGTGGGTGATGCCGGACGAGCCCATCTTCTCCTTCGACATGCGCGGGGGCATGGCGGTGGCGCCGGGGGAGGTCTCGGTCATGCCGTAGCCGCACGAGAACGACAGACCCCGCTCCTCGTAGGCGGTCAGCATCCGCTCCGGCATGGTGGAGCCGCCGCACGTGAGGTGTTCGAGGCTGCTGAGGTCGGTGGTGTCCCAGTCGGGGTGCTCCTGGAGCATCTGGAAGGTCGTGGGGACGCCCGAGAGCATCGTGACGCGGTCGGCGGCGATGGTGCGCAGCACCTCGCCGGGCTCGAACCGCTCGTGCAGGATGACCTGCCCGCCCTGCAGCAGGACGGGCAGGGCGCCCATGTTCAGCGAGGCGACGTGGAACATGGGGGAGATCAGCAGCACCCGCTCGCCCGCACGCACGCCGTAGTCGACGACGGCGTTGAAGCAGTTCCAGGTGATGTTGCCGTGGGTGAGCACGGCACCCTTGGGGTGCCCGGTCGTGCCGGAGGTGTAGAGGATGATCGCGGGGTCGGCCATCGAGACGGCGACCTGCGGCTCGTCGTCCGCGCCGGAGGCCACCACGTCGTCGTATGCCTCGACCGCCGGGTAGGCGTCGCCGCCGACGATGATCCGTCGGGTCACGGCGGTCGACCAGGCGCCCGCCCGTGCGAGGTCGCGCAGGTCGGCGTGGAAGACGAGGGTGGTCGCCCCGGAGTCCTCCAGTGCGAACTCGATCTCGGGCGCTGCCAGGCGGGTGTTCAGCGGGACGAAGATCGCGCCGAGCGTCGCGGTGGCGAACAGGGTCTCGAGGAAGGACGGGTGGTTGTTGCCGAGGTAGGCGACGCGGTCGCCCGCCTGCACGCCTCGGTCGGCCAGGGCGGTGGCGAGGCGGCGGATGCGGCCGGCGAGCTCGCGGTACCCGAGGGTGCGGTCGCGGTAGGTCACCGCGACGTCGTCGAAGGACCGCCGGGCGCGACGGCTGATCCAGGTACCGATGCCTTCGTTGGTCACGACGGTCTCCTTCGCGGGGAACGGGCCGCCCCCCCCCCCCCCCCCCGGGGGGGGGGGGGGGGGGG
>JAEYUL010000195.1 GCA_023432565.1 Actinomycetes bacterium
CGGGCTACGTCGACGCCCTGACCGGCGAGGGCCTGCGCGTCGGGCTCGCGCAGGCCGCCGCGGCCGTGGCCCACCTCGACGACCCGGCCGGCTACGAACGCGCGTGGGAGCGTGCCACGCGCGACTACCGGGTGCTGACCTCGGGTCTCGTCGCCGCCGCGACCTCCCCGGCGCGCCGCGCGATCGTCCCGGCGGCGACGGCGCTGCCCGGCGTGTACGGCGCGATCGTCGAGCGGCTCGCGCGATGATCGCCGCCGACCAGCTCGAGCGCGAGGAAGGGCCGCCGTTGCTGCGTGAGCGCCTGCACGCCGCCGGGATCGACGACGTCGTCGAGCTCGTGCCCGCGACCGGCGGGCTCGCGGCCACCGCGGGGCTCGCGCGCCGCGCCGACGGTTCGTCGCTGTTCGTCAAGGCGTTCGACGTCGCGCCGTCGCCCGACGCGTTCGCCTGCGAGGCCGAGGGGCTGACCGCGCTGCGCACGCTCGGCGGCGTCGCGACCCCGCACGTCGTCGCCGCGACCGCCGACGTGCTGGTGCTCGAGGCGCTGCACCCCCGGCCGCAGGACGCGGCGTTCTGGCTGCGGCTCGCCGACGAGCTGGCGCACCTGCACACCGCCACGACGCACCCGCGGTTCGGGTGGCACCGCGACAACTGGCTGGGGCGGCGCCGGCAGGTCAACACCTGGCACGACGACGGGTTCGCGTTCTTCGCCGAGCACCGTCTGCTGCGCTGGCTCGACGAGCCGCGGGTCGTCGAGGCGCTCGACGCCGCCGACCGCGCGGCCCTCGAACGGTTGTGCGCGCGCCTGCCCGAGCTGCTCCCGCAGCGGCCCGCGTGCCTCACGCACGGCGACCTGTGGACGCAGAACGTCCTGGCGACGGCCGACGGACGTCCCGCGCTGATCGATCCCGCGGTCTCGTACACGTGGGCCGAGGTCGACCTCGCGCACGTGTGGACCACCGCGCCACCACCCGAGGCGGGCGCGTTCTTCGACCGGTACGCCGACCTCACCGCTCTGGACGCGGGCTGGCGCGAGCGCATGCCGGTCCTGCAGCTGCGTCAGCACCTGGCCGTGATCGCCCAGTTCGAGCGCGACTGGGGCGCCGCGGACGCGGTCCGCACGACCCTGGCCCCGTTCCGTCGCACGCCGTAGCCGGGCCGGCACGTAGGATCCTGCGGGCCCGCGGCACCGCGACGGGCCTCCCCCCCACCTTGCAGGACGGACGGCGCATGAGCGCGCAGACCACCACGCCCGCGGACGTCGCGGGCGACCAGACGCCCGAGCAGCCCGGCGTCGACCCCACCGACTTCGCGACGTTCCTGCGGGTCATGGACCAGGTCGCTGTGCTGCCGCAGACGCACCCGCAACACGCGGCCGCTCGACGCGCGTCGTCCGCGCTGTTCAAGGCCGCCAAGAAGCACCGGCGCGAGGAGAAGCGACGCGCGATCGCGCAGGCGGACGCCGCGGTCGTCGCCGCGACCGCCACCGGGAGCCCCGGCCGGATCGACGACGAGACCAACGGCCTGCCGCTGCGGTCCACGGCGACCGACGCGATCGCCGGGACGCTGCTGCGTGCGCGGCCCTGCTACGTGTGCAAGGAGCTGTACACGGTCGTCGACGCGTTCTACCACCAGCTCTGCCCGGACTGCGCCGCGCTGCACCACGCCAAGCGTGCCGCCCGGACGGACCTGACCGGCCGCCGCGCGCTCCTGACCGGCGGGCGCGCGAAGATCGGCATGTACATCGCGCTGCGGCTGCTGCGCGACGGCGCGGACCTGACGATCACGACGCGCTTCCCGCGGGACGCGGTGCGCCGGTTCAGCGCGATGCCGGACTGCGCCGACTGGATCGACCGGCTGCACGTCGTCGGGATCGACCTGCGTGACCCGGCGCAGGTCGTCTCGCTCGCGGACCACGTCGCCGCGCAGGGGCCGCTGGACGTCCTCATCAACAACGCCGCGCAGACCGTGCGCCGCTCCCCGGGCGCGTACGCGCGGATCGCGGAGGCGGAGCTCGCACCGCTGCCCGACGACGGTGCGCGCATGATCACGACGTTCGGGCACACGAGCGACGCGCACCCGCGTGCGCTCGCCGGGTCGGTCAGCGAGCTGTCCAGCCCCGCGCTGGCGATCGAGCGTGCGGCCCGCGCCGCCGCCGACGAGCTCACCGCGCAGTCCCTGACGGCGCAGGCCGCGAGCCTCGAACGGCTCGTGGCCGGCACGTCGATCGACGCCGGCGGCCTGATCCCCGACGCGGCCGAGACGAACAGCTGGGTCGCCACGGTCGAGCAGGTCGACCCGATGGAGCTGCTCGAGGTGCAGCTGTGCAACCAGACCGCGCCTTTCATCCTCATCAGCCGGCTGCGCTCGGCGCTGGCGGCCTCGCCCGCGCGACGCACGTACATCGTCAACGTGTCCGCGATGGAGGGCGTGTTCTCCCGCGGCTACAAGGGCCCCGGGCACCCGCACACGAACATGAGCAAGGCCGCGCTCAACATGCTCACGCGCACGAGCGCCGCGCAGATGTTCTCCGACGGCATCCTCATGACGGCCGTGGACACCGGGTGGATCACCGACGAGCGTCCGCACCCCACCAAGGTGCGGCTCGCCGAGGAGGGCTTCCACGCACCGCTCGACCTGGTCGACGGCGCCGCGCGGGTCTACGACCCGATCGTGCGCGGCGAGGCCGGCGAGGACCTGTACGGCTGCTTCCTCAAGGACTACGCGCGCTCGCAGTGGTGAGCCCCCGACGCGAGCCGGTCGGTCGGTGCAGGCGGGCGGGGCAAAGCGATCGTCACGCGCCGAGCGCCCGACCTAAGGTCGTGGGATGACCAGCCTCGACGACGCCCTGACGACCGCCGCCGCACAGACCGACTTCTCCGGGGTGGTGCGGGTCGACCGGCTCGGCGAGCCGCCGCTGGTGCGGGCGTTCGGGCTGGCGCACCGCGGGTACGGCGTGCCGATGACACCCGACACCCGGCTCGGGATCGCCAGCGGGTCGAAGGCGTTCACCGCGCTGGCCGTGATGTCGCTCGTCGAGGAGGGCCTGCTGAGCCTGACGACGACCGCGCGCTCGCTGCTGGGCTCGGACCTGCCGCTCGTCGACGACGAGGTCACCGTCGAGCACCTGCTCGCGCACCGGTCCGGGATCGGCGACTACCTGGACGACGACGCGGACTCCGGCGACTACCTCATGACCGTCCCCGTGCACCTGCTCGCGACCACCGAGCAGTTCCTCGCGGTCCTCGACGGTCACCCGCAGTCGTTCCCCCCGGGTGAGCGGTTCGCCTACTGCAACGGCGGGTACGTCGTGCTGGCCCTGCTCGCCGAGCGCGCGAGCGGGGTGAGCTACCACGACCTGGTCCGTCAGCGCGTGCTCGCCCCCGCCGGCATGACCGCGACCGACTTCCTGCGCGGCGACGACCTGCCCGGCGACGCGGCGGTCGGCTACGTCGAGGTCGACGGCGAGGTGCGGACCAACGTGCTGCACCTGCCGGTCCTGGCCTCGGGCGACGGTGGCGCCTACTCCACGGTCGCTGACCTGCACCGGTTCTGGACCGCGCTGCTCGCCGGGCGGATCGTCTCCACTCAGACGGTCGCGGCGATGACGACCCCGTACAGCGACGTCCCCGAGGAGGACGCGCGCTACGGGCTCGGGTTCTGGCTGGCCGAGAGCGGCGACGAGCTGCGGCTCGAGGGCGCCGACGCGGGCGTCTCGTTCTGCAGCCGGCACTCGGCCTCGTCGGGCACCACGTGGACCGTCGTGTCGAACACCTCCGACGGCGCGTGGCCGCTCGCGCAGGAGGTCGTCGACGCCCTCGGCTGACGGTGCGCTCGGCCGACGGTGCGCCCGGCTGACGGTGCGCCCGGCTGAGGGCGACGACCGTCGCTGCCTCAGCCGAGCGCGTCGTTCACTCGGTCGGCGGCTCGTCCTGACCCGACTCCTCCGCGGCGTCGGCCTCCTCCTTGGTGTGGTGCACGGCGCCCTCGGCGTGCTCCGGCGGCCCGTACACCGTGTAGAGGATCAACGGGTTCTCACCCGTGTTCACGAAGTTGTGGGTGCGGCCGGCCGGTACCGCGACCAGGTCCCCCTGCGTGACGGTGCGCTCCTGCCCCGAGACGATCGCCTTCCCGGTGCCGGACACGAACGTGAGGATCTGGTCGACGTCCTCGTGCACCTCCTCGCCGATCTCACCGCCGACGGGGATCGTCATGATGACGAGCTGGCTGTGCTTGCCGGTCCACAGCACGCGCCGGAAGTCGGGGCTCTGCTCGGCCACGGTCGCGATGGTCCAGTGCTCCACGGGGCTCACCTCTCGATCGGGGAAGACGTGCTCGCCGTGATGCTGCGAGCCCGCCGCTCGTGCCCGCCGAGAGCTCGGGACCTCGCCCGCCGTGGACCGCCGGATCTCGTCGGGCGGCCCGGGCGCCGCACGCCCTCGCAGGAAAGTCGATGCAGGTGCATCCAAACGGCGCGCCCGCAGGGAAGAGGGTTCGTCAGGCGCCATCCCGGCGCTGCTTCCCGGAAGGACGCACCATGCGCACTCGACTTCTCGCCGGCGCCGCAGCCGGCGCCCTCGGCCTCGCCACCGTCGCTCTCGCCGCCGGGCCCGCCTCCGCCGCCGACGACGCCAAGCTCTCCGTGCTGCACGGCGTGCCGGACCTCACGGTCGACGTCTGGGTCAACGGCGAGCGCACCCTCGACGACTTCCAGCCCGGCAAGCTCGCCGGTCCGCTGGACCTGCCGGCCGGCACGTACACGGTCGCGATCACCGCGGCCGACGCCAGCGACGACTCCGACCCGGCGATCGGACCCGTCGACCTGACGCTCGCCGCGGGCAAGAACTACACCGCGGTCGCCCACCTCGACGTCGACGGCAAGCCCACCGCGACGCTGTTCGACAACGACATCGCGGCGACCAAGGCCGGTGAGGGCCGCCTGACCGTCCGCCACGTCGCCGCCGCCCCCGCGGTGGACGTCCTCGCGGGTGGGGACGCCGTCATCACCAACCTGGCGAACCCCGACGAGAAGGTCCTGAACCTGCCCGCCGGCACCGTCTCCGCGTCGGTCGTCGCCGCCGGCACCACCGAGCCCGCGCTCCTGGGCCCGGCGGACGTGAACGTCGCCGAGGGCACGAACACGATCCTGTACGCGTGGGGCAACGCGACGTCCGACCCGTCGACGCTCGCGCTGGCCACGCAGGTCATCGACGGCCTGCACAGCGACCCGAGCGCCGTCCAGGCGGGCGAGCTCGGCCTCGTCGCCGACGACGGCTCGTCGCCGGTGTGGCCGTACGCGCTCGGCGCGCTCGTCGTCGTCGGCCTCGCCGCCTTCGGCGCCACCAGCGTCCGGCACGCACGCGCGGGCCGCTGACCGACCATGGCACGACGACACCGCACGCCGACCAGGGCGATCCAGGGCGCCCTGGTCGGCGGGCTGGTCGCGGCGCTGCTCGGCGGCTGTTCCTCCAGCAGCACGCCACAGCCCGCCGCGACCGCGTCGTCGTCGCCTCCCGGACCGGCTACCGCCAGCTCCGCCCCGGTGCTGCCCGCGGTCCCGGTCCAGGACGCGACCGCACCGGCGCCGGACGCCACCGCGGCGCCGGTGCGGCTCGCGATCCCCAGCCAGGACATCGACATGCCCGTGGTGCCCGTCGGCGTCGCCGACGACGGCACGATGGAGCTGCCGCCGGACGCGACCGAGGTCGGGTGGTACCGGTTCGGCCCCGCGCCCGGCGCGAGCACCGGCAACGCCCTGCTCGCCGCGCACGTCGACTCCCGGCGCAGCGGCATCGGGCCGTTCGCCGCGCTGCGCGACGTCGAGGTCGGCGCCTCGGTGCTCGTCACGGCCGACGACGGCCACCGGCTGGAGTACCGCGTGGCGTCCGTCGAGAAGATCGCCAAGGACCAGGCGCCGCTCGACGTGTGGTTCGCCCGCACGGGAGCGCCGAAGCTTGTGCTCGTCACGTGCGGCGGAGCGTGGCAGGCTGACATCGGGCACTACGCCGACAACGTCGTCGTCACCGCTGAGCCGACGGGTGACTGACCATGTCGGGCGCGGCCGTGCTCCGGGTGCCGCCGGCACCCGCGAGGACCTGGACGACGAGGCACGAGGAGGGCCGGGTGACCGGTAGCGGCCGGGAGCGGTCGGACGCTCCGTTGCGCTCGGTCGCGCCACCCGACGAGACCCGGCAGCGTCTGCACCCCGACGAGGAGGACGTCGACGCTCTCGGCGCCGCGTTCGCCGCGGGCGACGAGGACGCCGTCCGTGAGGCCTACCGGCGCTGGTCGTCGCTCGTGCACACGATCGCTTTGCGCTCGCTCGGCAACGTCGCGGACGCCGAGGAGGTCACGCAGCAGGTGTTCGTCGACGCGTGGCGGGGACGGCACAGGTTCGACCCCTCACGCGCGCGCCTGCCCGCGTGGCTCATCGGGATCACCCGGCACGCCGTCGCGGACGCGCACGAGCGCCGGTCGCGTGACCGGCGTCTGGTCGCCGGTGCCGAGCCGCGCGCGGAGCACGAGGGTGCCGCCGACGACCGCGTGGTCGCGAGCGTCGTCGTCGCCGACGAGCTCGAGCGCCTGGGCGACCCGCAGCGCACCATCCTGCGGCTCGCCTTCTACGACGACCTCACGCACGACCAGATCGCGAACCGGCTCGACCTGCCGCTCGGCACCGTGAAGAGCCACGTCAGGCGTAGTCTCGCCCGGCTGCGCAACCGATGGGAGGTGGACGGTGCCGTTGGATGAGTCCCACGTGGACGACGACGTGCTGGCCCTCCTCGCCCTCGGTGAGGACGTCGGCACCAACGACGAGCGTGCGCACGTCGCGCAGTGCGCCTGGTGCTCGCGCGAGCTCGCGGCGCTCGGCGAGGTCGTCGGTGCCGCGCGCGGCGGTCAGGACGCGCTGGTCGCGCCCGCCCCGCACGTCTGGGACCGCATCGAGGCCGAGCTGGCCCTGGGCGGCGCACCGGCCGAGCGCCAGACCGCGCTCGACTCGCCGTCCCCGGTCGAGCCCGCGC
>JAEYUL010000022.1 GCA_023432565.1 Actinomycetes bacterium
CCATCGGCTGCGCCGCGAGGATCCCCGCGTAGAACGCCGCGGGGTGGTGCACCTTGAGCCACGCGCTCGCGTACACCAGGAACGCGAACGAGTACGCGTGCGACTCGGGGAACCCGAAGTCGGCGAACGCCTTGAGCTTGTCGAAGATCTGCTCACCGACCTCACGTGAGATCCCGTGCGACGCCATGCCGGTCATGAGGCGCTCCTTGAGCGCGAGCATCCGCTCGGTCGAGCGCTTGGACCCCATCGCCCGGCGCAGCTGGTCGGCCTCGGCGGGCGTGAAGTCCGCGACGTCGATGGCCATCTGCATGAGCTGCTCCTGGAACAGCGGCACCCCGAGCGTCTTGCTCAACGAGGGCTCGAGCAGCGGGTGCAGGTAGGTCACCTTCTGGCGGCCGCGCGCCCGCTCGATGTACGGGTGCACGGAGTTGCCCTGGATCGGGCCGGGGCGGATCAGGGCGACCTCGATGACGATGTCGTAGAACGTCCGGGGCCGCAGGCGCGGCAGCGTGCCCATCTGCGCACGCGACTCGACCTGGAACACGCCCACCGTGTCCGCCGCGCTCAGCAGCTCGTAGACCAGCGGGTCGTCCTGCGGCAGCGCGTGCAGGTCCAGGTCCGGCCCACCGTGCTCGCGCACGAAGTCGAACGCGATCCGCAGCGCGGTGAGCATGCCGAGACCCAGCAGGTCGAACTTGACCAGCCCGGCGTCGGCGCAGTCCTCCTTGTCCCACTGCAGCACCGTGCGGCCCGGCATGCGCGCCCACTCGACGGGGCAGACCTCGATCACCGGGCGGTCGCACATGACCATGCCGCCCGAGTGGATCCCCAGGTGGCGCGGCAGTCGCAGGAACCGCTCCGCGAGGTCGATCACCTGCTCGGGGATCTCCCCCTCCGCGTCGGCCGAGGGAGGCAGTCTCGTCGGGACCACGTCGTGCCCGTCGGCCGTGGCCAGTCCGGGGATCTCCTCACCCCTGCGTCCTCGCACCGGCGCCGCCGACGAGCGCCACGAGGACCCGGACGACGAGGGCGCGGACGACGAGGACCCGACTCCCGGCGTGCCCGACACCCACTGTGCGCCGCGCGCCTCGGCGCGCAGCCGTCGGCCGGTGACCACCGGAGCCGGTCCCGCGTGCCCGGTGTGCGGACGCTCGTCGCGCGCGGTGGCGGTCGGCGGGCTCGTCAGGTCGCGCTCGGCCGGCGGCGCGGCGCGCAGGCTCCCCCAGCGCTCGACGGACTTCGCCCACGCATCCTGCTGGCCCGCGTCGTAGCCCAGCGCACGAGCCGCGTCGCGCACCGCCGAGCGAGGTCGGTAGGAGATCACGTTGGCCACCTGAGCGGCGTGCTCGCGGCCGTGCTTGGCGTAGACGTGCTGGATGACCTCCTCGCGCCGCGCGGACTCGATGTCGACGTCGATGTCCGGCGGGCCGTCCCGCTCGGGAGCCAGGAAGCGCTCGAAGAGCAGGCCGTGGTGCACCGCGTCGACGGCCGTCACGCGCAGCGCGTAGCAGACCGCGGAGTTCGCGGCCGAGCCACGGCCCTGCGCCATGATCCCGTTCTCGCGGCAGAACCTGACCAGGTCGTAGACCACCAGGAAGTACCCCGGGAAGCCGAGCTCCTCGATGACGCGCAGCTCGTGCTCGAGCTGCGCGTACGCCCCGGGCACGCGCTCGTGCTCGCGTGGCCCGTACAGCTCGAGCGCGCCCTGCCACACGAGCTCACGCAGCCACGTGGCCTCGGTGTGCCCCGGCGGCACCGGGTACGGGGGCAGCGACGGGGCGACGAGCGCCAGGTCGAACGCGCACTGCGCCGCGAGGTCCGCGGCGGTGGCCACCGCCTGGGGGTACCGCCGGTGCAGCCGCAGCATCTCCGTGGCCGAGCGCAGGTGCGCCCCCGGCCCCGCGGGCAGCCAGCCGTCGAGGTCCTGCAACGACGAACGAGCGCGCACCGCCGCGAGCGCGGCTGCCAGGTCGGCGTCGCGCGGGGTGGCCTGATGCGCGGCGGTGGTCGCCACCAGCGGCAGGCGGGCGTCGCGCGCGAGCGTGGCCAGCGCGTCGGCGCGCTCGTCGTCGTACGCGTCCCCCGCGGCCGTCAGCTCGACCGCGACGTTGTCCCGCCCGAACAGCGCGACGAGCCGGTCGAGCTCGCGCGCCGCCGCGTCCATCCCTCCGGGCGCCACCGGGACGACCCCGGACGGGTCTCCTCCCGCGAGCGCACGCCGCACGGCGCCCTTGCGGCACCCCGTCAGCACGAGCCACTGCCCCGCGGCGGCCTGGGCCAGCGACTCCAGGTGGTACTCCGCGGCTCCTTTGCGCCCGGTGTCCAGGTGCCCCTGAGCGATGGCGCGGGACAGCGCCCGGTAGCCGTCCGGCCCCCGCGCGAGCACGAGCAGGTGCGTCGAGCGCGGGTCCGGGACCCCGGTCGGCTCGTCGAGCACCGGCGGTCCCGGCACCGCGGCGGGCTCACGGCCGTGCCGACGCCCGTCGGGTGCCGGCAGGTGCAGCTCGGCACCGAACACCGTGGCGACACCGACGCGACGCGCAGCCTCGGAGAACCGCACCACACCGTAGAGACCGTCGTGGTCGGTGAGCGCGAGCGCACTCAGCCCGAGACGCGCGGCCTCGGCCGCCAGCTCCTCGGGCTGGCTGGCGCCGTCGAGAAAGCTGAACGCCGAGTGCGCGTGCAGCTCGGCGTACCGCGGTGCGCGCGACCGGTGCCGTTCAGTCATAGCGCGCCTCGCACGCCCACCCCGTCGAGGTCGCGGTGAGCAGTGCCGCGGGCTCGTCGGCGAACGTCATCTGCACGTGCCCACGCACCGCGGGTGGACCTGACGCGGACTGCGCCCACCAGCGGCTCGTGACCAGCCACGGCCCTGCCCACCCGCGCACCCGGGAGCGCCTGCCCGCACCCCACGCCACCCAGGCGGGCGGACCGCTGAGCCCCGACCGCACGTCGAGCACCACGGGTGAGCCGTCCTCGTCGAGCACCTGCACGGGCTCGGGCTCGGGCAGCACGGTGGCGGGCGCGGGCGGCGGCAGCCGGCCGGGCCACGGCCGGTCGAGCGGCCGCGGCGGCTCGCTCTGGTCCCCCCAGGGGCGCAGGTGCACCTGCTCCCGGACGTCGCGTCCGCCCTGCAACGTCGCGGTGAGCAGCCCGGGACCGCCGACGATGCTCTGCACGCGGTCCAGGGCGCGGTGCGCGCGAAGGTCGCCACCGGACGGCCCGCCCCACAACCGGCCCTGCTCGGTACCGGCGGGAGCGACGTCGAGCGCGGTGACGGACAGCCGGACGAGCGTGACCGGCGGCGTGTCCTCAGGGTGCAGGTCCCACTGCGAGACCTCGGCGTCGCCCCCCGCCCGGTCCGTGGTGGTCGGCGTTCGGCCGGCACGCGCGTCGAGCCGACGGGAGCGCGCGGTGGCCACGGCCGTGGTCGTGAGCCAGCTCTCGAGCTGCCAGCGGATGCGGTCGGTGATGCGGGCGGGCGACAAGCCGCCCCACCCACCGAGATCGGTGCGCCACACGCGGACCAGGTCCGTGCCCTCGTCGGTGCGGGCCGCGATCTCGAGGCGCCCGCACGTCAGCCCGCGGGCGACGAGCATCGCGTGCAGGTCCTCGGCCAGGCGGCGGCCCGCGAAGGTCGCGGTGTCCACCCGGTCCACCGGCGGGTCCAGCTCGGTGCCCACCTCGAGGTCCGCCTCCGGCCGGCGTCGCACCGGCGGTCGTTCGTCGTCACCGCGGGCGAGCAGGTGCGCCCACGTCCCGAGCCTGCCGAACCTCGCGTGCACGTCCGCCGCCGGCAGCGCCGCGAGCTGGCCGAGCCGGCGCAGGCCCAACCGGTGCAGCAGGTCGACGAGCTCGTCGACCTGGCTCGCGGTCTCGTCCGTGAGTGCCGCGAAGGAGAGCTCGGTCATCGGCCGGGGGGCGAGGAACTGCGGTGAGGCCCCGGGCGGGACCTGCTCCCCGGTGCGGGCCGCCACGACGGCGGCGAGCAGCCCGTCGGCCGTCCCGACGGCGCACTCGTGCCCTGTGCCCTGCGCGACGGCCTCGACGAGCCGTTCGGCGAGCGCGTCCTCGGAGCCGTGGTACCGGCTGGCTCCGCCGGCAGGCAGCAGGAGCAGCCCCGGCCGGACGACCTCGAGCCCGGCCACCACGGTCTCGGCGGCCACGGCGACGGGTTCGAACATCCGCACGTCGCGCGCGTCGTCGGCCGGCAGCAGCTCCAGCTCGGGGCAGCACCCCTGAGCCTGACGCCTGCGCATCCCGCGGCGCACGCCCTCGACCCGGGCCAGCGCGTTGACCGTGCTCACACGCTGACCCGTGAGCACGGCTGCCGGCAGGTGCGCGGGGACCTCGAGTGCCGCGGCGGCCGCGACGACGGGCCAGTCGGGCACCCACAGGACGGTGGTGCGCGTGCTCATCCGACGAGTCGCAGGTCGGGCCGGCCGACGCTCTCCGCACGCCCCGGGGCGGGCTGGCGGTGCGGATCCTGCGGGAGGCCGTCGGAGGGGGTCAGCGGCAGCGCGAGCACGAGCGACAAGGGCACCGCCGCGCTGCGCCGGCCGGTGCGTGCCACGCGCACCTGCTGCATGCGCAGACGCCCGCGGCCGGCCCCCACGCCGTGCCATCCCCCGTGGTCGCCGACGGGTTCCGCGCTCAGGACCACGTCCGCGCCGGGCCAGGCGACGGTCGGCAGCAGCGCCGCGCCACGCTCGCGCGCGCGTGCGGACAGACGACGCCGGTCGGCGTCGACGAGCGCGACCTGCGGCCCGACGACCACGGCGTCCATGCCGTCCACGAGCGCCCCGAGCACGGCGGCTGCGTCCGCCCCGGGCGACGGGACCACAGCCAGGCGGGTCAGGTCGACGCCCGCCTGCGCCGCGGCGAGCAGACCGAACGAGGGCTGACCCACGACCGCCACCCAGGCCCCGCCGGCGCTCGCCGCGGCGAGCAGCCCGACCGCGAGAGAGGTCGACCCCAGCACGGAGGTGGTCGCGCCGCGGCGCAGCCCGTCGGGAAGGAGCGGGGCCAGTGCGGGCGGGACCCGCAACGGGGGGCGCTCGGTGGTGAGCAGTGCCGTGGTCAGGACGTCCGGCCGAGGGACTCGGAGCGTCTGCGGCACGGTCGCGTGGGCGGCGCCGAGCTCGGCGAGCGTGGCCTCCGGCGACGGGTGGACCTCGTGCGACGGCCTCGCCGTCCCGGGACGACACCCGGCGTCAGGCGGTGCGGACGACGGCTGCTCCGCCGGTGCGTGCGCCGCGTGCAGGTGCACGCTGCGCGCGCCGGTGCGCAGCTCGGCGTGCGCCAGGGCGAGGCGAGCGCGGGCGACTCTCTCCTGCCGGGTCAGCACCTCGACCGCCATGACCGTCCCTGTGCTCGTGCCTGCCGCGGGCGCCCTCGTCACGCACGTCTGCGCACGTCGTCGAGCAGAGGTCGACGAAGACGATCCCGTTCGAACGCATGTTCGATCACTCAAGTACACGCCGCACGGCGCGTCACTGTCAACTCCGCCGGTGCCCCCGCGGACCGCGGACCTCCACCGGGACCTGTGACCCAGGGGACGCCTCACGCAGCGCTATGGTTTGACGACTTGATCAATCCATCAAGACTCTGCACTCCCTGCCGGAGACCCCGTGCCGCTGCGCGCCCACGGCCTCGACCGCCCCCTCGCGGACGTCAAGGCCGACCTGTTCAAGGCTCTCGCCCACCCCGTGCGCGTACGCACCCTGGAGCTGCTCGTCGAGCGTGACCGCCAGGTCGCCGAGCTGCTCGTCGAGCTCGACCTCGAGGCGTCGCACCTGTCGCAGCACCTCGGCGTGCTGCGCCGTGCCGGGGTCGTCACCGCGCACCGCACCGGCAACGCGGTGCACTACGCCCTCGCGCTGCCCGCCGTGGCCGACATGCTCGCCGCCGCGCGGGCCGTGCTCGTCGACGCCGCCGCCCGGCGCCACGGGCTCCTCACGGACGCCGACTCGTGAGCGACCGGGCGCCGATGCCCGACGTCACCTTCGGACAGGCGTACCCCGGCGCTCTCCTCGTCGCAGCACGCCGCCGCGTGACCGCCCTGGCGCCGCACCGCGACGACTACGCGGGAGCCTCCCGGTCCTGGCGCCGTGACCTGCTCGCGGGGCTCACGGTCGCGATCGTCGCACTGCCCCTCGCCCTCGGCTTCGGGGTCTCCTCGGGCCTCGGCGCGGCAGCGGGACTCGTGACGGCCGTCGTCGCGGGCACCGTCGCGGCGCTCCTCGGCGGGTCGCACCTGCAGGTCAGCGGGCCGACGGGCGCGATGACGGTCGTCCTGCTCCCGGTCGTCGCACGGTTCGGCCCGGAGTCGGTCCCGGTCGTGGCGATCATGGCCGGCGGCATCGTCGTGCTCGCGGGCGTGCTCGGGCTGGGCAGGCTCGTCGCCTACATCCCGTGGCCGGTCGTCGAGGGGTTCACCGTCGGCATCGGTGTCGTGATCGCGCTGCAGCAGGTCCCGCTCGCGCTGGACACGCCCGCCGCCGCGGGCACGAACGCCGCGGTCGTCGCCGTGCAGACCATCGGCGCGGTCGACTGGGCCGCGGCGGTGGCGCCGCTCGGGCTCGTCGCCGTGTCCGTCGTCCTCATGGTCGTCCTGCCTCGTGTCCGCCGCGGGCTGCCCGCCTCTCTCGTCGCCGTCGTGGCCGCCACTCTCGTCGCCGAGCTCGCGGACCTGGACGTCGACCGGATCGGGGCCCTGCCCAGCGCGCTGCCGGCACCGCACCTGCCGGTCGTGGACGCCCAGACGACGAGCGCGCTGTTCTCGTCCGCGCTCGCCGTCGCCGCGCTCGCGGCGCTGGAGTCGCTGCTGTCGGCGCACGTCGCCGACGGCATGGCCGACGACCTGCCGCGCACCAAGCCCAACCGCGAGCTCGTCGGGCAGGGCCTGGCGAACGTGTGCTCGGGCTTGTTCGGCGGGCTGCCCGCGACCGGCGCGATCGCCCGCACCGCCGTGAACGTGCGCTCCGGGGCGCGGACCCGGCTCGCGGCGCTGAGCCACGCGGTGATCCTCGCAGGCGTCGTGTACGTCGCCGCGCCCTGGGTCGGCCGCATCCCCCTCGCGGCGCTCGCCGCGGTGCTGCTCGTCACCGCCGCGCGCATGGTCGACGTCTCCACCGCGGTCGCGATCTGCCGCTCGGGGCGCTCGGGTGCGGCGGTCTTCGCCACGACCCTGGCCGTGACCGTCGCGTTCGACCTGGTGCTCGCGGTCGAGGTCGGCGTGGCCGTGGCGGCGGTCCTGGCCCTGCGCGCGGTGGCACGCGCGAGCGGCCTGCACCGCGAGGACGCGCCCGACGAGGTGCTGCCTGCCGACGAGGAGCACGCGCTGCTGCACGAGCACATCGCGGTCTACCGCATCGACGGGGCCCTGTTCTTCGCCGACGTGCGACGCTTCCTCGACGAGCTCGCGCTGGTCACCGACGTGCGTGTGGTGGTGCTGCGCCTGTCGAGCGTGACCATGCTGGACACCAGCGGCGCGCACGCGCTCGCGCAGATCGTCGCCGACCTGCAGCACCGCGGGATCGTCGTCCTGCTCAAGGGCCTGCGCCCGCAGCACCGCCGTGTCGTGGAGTCGGTCGGCGTGCTCGACGCGCTCGCGCACGAGCGGCACCTCTTCGACGACCTCGGCACGGCGCTCGAGCACGCTCGCTCGCACGTGCGCCGCGACCGGGCCACGATGGACGCGGCCGCGCTCACGCGGCACCCGCACTGACGACCTCGGAGGAGCCGTGCCCTCGATCAGCCGTCCCGTCGCACCGGACCCGTACGACCTGCTTCCCGCAGTGCCACCCCTGGTCGTCACGAGCGACGACTGGATCCACGGCGAGCGCGTCCCGGACGTGCACACGAACACCGACGTCGGCCGCAACGTCTCCCCCCACGTGTCCTGGTCCGGCGCACCCGAGGGCACGCGCGGGTTCGCCGTGAGCGTGTTCGACCCCGACGCACCAGGCGTCGCGGGGTGGTTCCACTGGACCGTCCTCGGGCTCGACGCCTCGATCTCCTCTCTGGTCACGGGCGTGGGCACGCCCGACGGCGCCGCACTGCCCGCCGGCGCGTTCCAGCTCCGCAACGACGACGGCGCGGTCGGCTACATCGGCTGCGCGCCGCCCCCCGGTGACCAGGTGCACCGCTACCACCTCGCCGTGCACGCGCTGGACACGGACGACCTCGGACTGACGGCCGACACCCCGCCCGGTGCGGCGAGCTGCGCGCTGGTCTTCCACACGCTCGCGCGCGGCGTCCTGGTCGGCACGTACCAGCGCTGACGCCTCGCTCGCCCGTCCGGGCACCGAGACCGAGCCGGTCCCGCCGCGGGACGCGTCGGTACGCTGCATGCGTGACGGTCGGGACCCTGAGCTGGCAGCCGGCGCTCGAGCGCCTCGACCTGCTCGCGCCGAGCACGGCGGCCGCGCTGGTCGCGTGGGCGGCGCAGGACGACGAGGTCGCGCGCGCAACGCTCGTCGCCGAGATCGACCCGGAGCTCGCGGACACCGCCGCGCTCACGCAGGCGTACGACCTGCCGCCGTCGGCGTCCGCGAACTGCGTGCTCGTCGCCGGACGCCGCGAGGGCGTCGAACGCACTGCCGCGGCGGTGGTGCGGGCGACCACGCGGGCCGACGTGAACAACGCCGTCAAGCGGCTGCTCGACGTGCGCAAGGCATCCTTCCTGCCGATGGACCGGGCGACGGCGGAGTCCGGCATGGAGTACGGCGGCATCACCCCCGTCGGGCTCCCCGGCGGGTATCGCGTGCTGGTCGACGCGCGTGTCACCGAGCCCGACGAGAGCGGGACGCTGGTCGTCATCGGCAGCGGCCTGCGCCGCTCCAAGATCGCCCTCCCGGGCGCGCTGCTGGGTCGTCTGCCGGGTGCGCACGTGGTCGAGGCGCTCGCACTGTCTTGACACTCTTGGCGCCGCCAACAGGCGCCCTTGGTGGCGCGATGACCCTGCTGAGGGGCCCGCGTGACGGTCGGTCGCGACCTCGTCCGAAAGTGGGACTGACGTCCCTGACGGCCGCTGGCGCACCGGCCGAACATCGATGCCATGTACCAGCTCGTTGCCGATCCCGTCGACCTTCAGACCCTGACCACCGACCTGTCCGACGAGGCCGTCGAGACGACCTTCCTCGCGGCCGCGCGCGCTCTCGACGACGACCTGCCGCCCTTCTGGGACTGATCCGCCTTCCGGCGGTGCGCCGGCCCGGCCCTCTGGTCGGCGCTGCGCGCGCGCGAGCTGACCCCGCTCACCCCACGCGGGTCGCCCAGAACGCGACGGCCGCGGCAGCGGCGACGTTGAGCGAGTCCACTCCCCCGGACATCGGGATGCGCACGACGAGGTCGCATGCCGCGACCGTGGTCGGCTTCAGCCCGTGCCCCTCGGCGCCGAGCACGAGCGCCAGCCGCTGCGGTGGCGCCGCGACGAGCTCGTCGAGCGTGATCGCGTCGTCGGACAGCGCGAGAGCCGCCGAGACGAACCCGGCCTCGCGCAGCGTCACGACGCCGTCCGGCCACGGGTCGACCCGTGTCCACGGCACCTGGAACACGGTGCCCATCGAGACGCGCACCGAACGCCGGTACAGCGGGTCCGCGCACCGCGGCGTCACCAGCACGGCGTCGACCCCGAGCGCGGCGGCCGAGCGGAAGGCCGCGCCGACGTTCGTGTGGTCGACGATGTCCTCGAGCACCGCCACGCGGCGCGCGCCCGCGAGCAGGTCCGCGACCGCCGGCAACGCCGGCCGGTGCATCGCCGCGAGCGCCCCGCGGTGCACGTGGAAGCCCGTGATGGCCTCCAGCACGGGCTCGTCGGCGACGAAGACGGTGACCGGCCCGAGACCGTCGTCGCTCGGGGGCAGGCCGGCCATCATGCGTTCGAGGTCCGGGACCCACCGCGGTGCCAGCAGGACCGACCGCGGGCGGTGCCCCGCGCGCAGCGCGCGCTCCAGCACGGTCGAGCTCTCGGCGATGTACAGGCCCTTGGCCGGCTCGTGCCTGGAGCGCAGCGCGACGTCGGTCAGTGAGACGTAGTCGGCGAGCCGGTCGTCCCCGGGGTCGGTCACGGGCTGCAGGTCGAGAGGGCGCACGTCAGGCATCCTCCCAGGCGGACGGACCCTGCCCGGACGAGCAGACGGACGCCGGCGACACGCTCACGCCAGGCGGACGCTGACCTGCTCGTCGCCGAGCGCGAAGGCCGAGGACGACTCACCGGACCGCACCTCGTAGTCACCCAGCCAGCCCTCGACCGCCACGCGGCCCGCGGCGTCCGTCCGCACCACGCGCGGCTCGTGCCACCACTGCCCGCGCACGAGGTCACGCAGCGCGGTGTACGCCGGCTTGGGCGTCCCGTCCGCGCGCACCAGCCCCGCGGGTGCACCCAGCCACGCGCCCTGGTCGCCCAGCCCCCAGTACGTGACCGACTGCACCGCGGGGTGCTCGGCGAGCAGCTCGTAGTGCCGCACGAGCTGCTCGGCCTGCCGCTGCTCACCCTCGGGCGTCGAGGGCCACTCGTCGACCTGGTAGTCGTTGAGGTCCACGATCTCGGGCGGCATGAGGTCGCCCGAGACGAGCGTGGTCTCGGTGAAGTGCAACGGCAGCCCGTACCGCGAGAACCGCTCGAGCACGCGAGCGGTCTTCTCCTCGCCCCACCAGCCCTGGTGCATGTGGCTCTGCAGGCCGAGAGCGTCGATCTCGATCCCCGCCTCGAGCACGCCCTCGATGAGGCACTCGTACGCGGTGGACATGTCGAAGTCGTTGAGCAGGAGCGTGACGTGCGGGTTCGCCGCGCGCGCGGTCTCGAACGCGAGCCGGATCGTCTCGATGCGGCCCCGCTCCCACGCCAGGCGCGTGATCGCGTTCTCCTCAGCACGGAACACCGGCATGATCACGACCTCGTTGATCGCGTCCCACGTGTCGACGATCCCGGCCATGTCGCTGACCTCGCGCGTGATGCGCTCGCGCTGCAGCCGCTCGACCTCGTCGGTCGGCAGGTCCAGCAGCCAGGTCGGCGCGAGCGTGTGCCACATGAGGGGGTGGCCCTTGACCCGGACGCCGCGCGCCACGAGCCGCTGCGCGGCCTGGCGCAGCGGCTCGGTGTACGGGCGGCCGCGCTCGGGCTCGAACCGGCGCCAGTAGAACGGCAGCGTCGCGGTGTCGAAGAGGCCGAACCAGAGGTCCTCGAGCGGCGCCGCGGCGTCCGGGGCGAGGCCGACGAACTCGAAGCCGGTGCAACCGAACCCGAACGCGTGGCGCCGCTGCGCGACGGTGACGTCCGTCTCGGCCAGCGGCGCTCCGTGCTGGTCGAGCACGGTGACGACTGTCCGCGCGGTGCGGTGATCGAGACGGGACACGGTTCTCCTCAGGGTGTCAGGCGTCCGGAGGACGCGACCGGCGCACGGCCGGACATCAGCGCACGGCCGCCGAGCACGGAGATCAGGCCTCCGACGACGGCGATCACGGGAACGACCAGGAACGCGGTGTGCACGCCGAGGGCGTCCGCGAGCGCTCCGAGCACGAACGGTGCCAGACCGATCGCGAGACCACCCGCCAAGGTCGCGCGTGCCTGCGCCGCGTCCTGCGCCCCGGGGGCGGTGGACAGCAGCAGCGCGACCGACAGCGGGTACTGCGCACCGCAGCCCGCACCGGCGACGACGAGACCGGCGACGGCGATCGTCGGCGACGTCGCGGTCCACAGCACGGCCCAGCCCACGACGGTCACGACGAACGAGGCGGCGAGCAGCATCGCGGGGCGCACGCGCAGCGACATCGGCCCGACGACGAAGCGCACGGCGGACAGCCCTGCCACGAACCCGGCGGTGGTGGCCGTCGCGATGCCCGCGCCTGCGGCGGTCTGCTCGCGCACGAGGTCGGTCGACCAGTACGTCGTGACGTTCTCGAGCGCGATCGCGGCGACGAGGCTGCCGAGGAAGCACCAGGCGGCGAGCCTGCGACCGCGCGTGCGTGCGTCGGGAGGCGGCGCCGCGGCGCCGGTCGGTGCCTCCTCGAGCGGTTCGACGACCGTGACGGCCGTGGCCTCGAGGGAGCCGATCACGGGCTCCACGCCCTGCGGCCCGTCGAGCCGGGCCACCGGGCCGGCGGATGGTTCGACGCTCGCAGCGCGACGCCCGCGCGTCGGGGGCGTCATCGCGCCCCCGACCGGGATCCGCATCGCGCGCCACGCGACGACGCCCGCGAGGATCACGGTGACGGCAACAGCCGGACGCCAACCCCACCCGATCGCGACGCACACGCCCGCAGCGAGCGGGCCGACGAGCCCGACGGACGAGCCGACGCCGTTGGCCTCGGTCACCGCGGCCGACGCGGCGAGGCCGTGGTGACGCGCGAGCCCCGCGGTGGACGCAGCGATCGAGACGTTGCCGCCCACGGCCATGAGCGCCACCGACGGCAGGCTCACCCACAGCGACGGGGCCAGCACGAGGCCGATCACACCGGCCGCGACGAGGCCGAGCGCGACGACGATCGCGGCGCGACGACCGCGCCCGGCGATGAGGGCGGGCGCTGCCCAGCTCGCCAGCACCGCGCCGACGGCCATCGCGGTCCCGTGCAGACCGGCCTGTGCGGCGGAGACCCCGAACTCCTCGGCGAGCAGAGGAACGCTCGGGTTGAAGCTGTAGAGGAACCAGCCCCAGACGACGAACGACCCGTAGAGAGTCCAGGTCAGACGGTCGCGGTGCATCAGGTGAGGATACGTCCTCGCCAGGGTCTCTCCGCGGGACCGTCGACCGTCACGGGACCCCGCCTGACGTGCGCTTTCCCACGTGTCCGCAGTCATCCCGCCGGCACTCGACCGCCGCGCGGTCGACTCGTCCACGTTCGCCCGGTCCGTGCTCGCTCCGACCGTGGTCGGCTCGCGCGAAGGCGCGCGACGAGCAGGTCGAGCGCCTCGCGGTACTCGGGCGCGCGCGGGTAGCCGCTGTGCGCGGCGACCGCGAGCAGGTACGCGTCCGCGTCGACCTCGCTCGCGGTCGCGTCGATCTCGCTGCCGGCGTACGCGTCGACGGGGAACCCGATGTAGTCCGTCCGCCGCCACAGGCTTCGCCAGCGCGGCACCGGCGTGGGGCCTGCGGCTCCGGGTGCGGTCAGCGAGTCCTGCAGCGTCGGCCCCTCGGGCTCGACCCCGGCCGGGGTGGGCCCGTCCCACGGGTCGGGCGCCCACAGCCGCGCACCCGCGCTCGGACGGGTTCCGAGCACCTGCGGGCCGAACAGCTCGGGGAAGAACCGGCCGAAGTACGCGCGCAGTTGCGTGCCGTAGGTGAGCAGCCCGACGCGGTGGTCGTACGGCCCCGCGGGACCGTCCCAGCGCGCCATGAGCGTGGCCACGCACACCACTGCCCCGAGGCTGTGCGCGGACAGCAGGACCCGGCGTGCACCCCGCTGCGTCGGCGGGACCGGCGTGCCGTCGTCACCGAGCCACGCGTCGATCCGCGAGCGCAGCTCGGGCACGACGCGTTCGGCGTAGCACGGCGGGGCGAACGGGTGCGCCGCGCGGGGAAGGAAGCACATGAGGTCCCACAGCAGACCCCAGGGGCGGGCCAGCGGCTGCTTCGAGCCCGCGACGACCACGCTCGCGACGATCAGGCCGACGCCGGCGACCACCGCGCTGCGCGACAGCTCCACGCCGAGCGTCCACAGCCCACCGAGCGGGCCGCCGTAGGACGCGTGCGGGTCGGGCAGCGCGAGCGTGCCGAGCAGCGCGAGGAAGAACAGCAGCCCCAGCGCGCCGATGACCCGCTCGGCACGCTGGGCGAGCGCGGCGTGCCGCCGCCCGGTCTGCACCGCGAGGTCCTCCTGCCGCTGCGGGGCCGTCCCCCGGTCACCGGGGACGACAGGGATGAAGGTCCTGCGCAGCACACCCATGCGCACCACGAGCACGAGCACGAGGGCGAGCAGCAGGGCGAGCACCGCGACGCTTGCGACCGCGAACTGCTCGTAGCCGGGTGGCACCTCGAGCCGTTCCGGGGCAGGGACCCGCACGACGACCGGGTCCCGCAGCGGCTCGGCCGCCGCGGCCTGCTCGAGCACGGCCCTGGCCTGTGCGGACAGTCGCTGGTTCTCCGCGGCGGCCGGCGCGTCCAGCCACGCGACCGTCCCGAGGACGGCCGCCGCGCTGAGGACCATCGCGACCCCTGCCGCACAGCTCAGCAGGACCGCGGGCCCGCGTCCCGACCACCCCTCGCGCCGCCGTCCCGCGTGCCTGCGGTTCGCCGTCCACGCCGCGACGACGAGCGCGACCAGCCCCAGACCGGCGATCGAGCGCCACACGACGCCCCACGAGCCGCCCGGCCACAGGATGCTCACCGCGGCCCCCGCGAGCACCAGCAGGACGAGAGGCACCCACGCCCGGGCACGCAGCCGTGCGCGGATCCCGACTGCCGCGATCACGAGCAGGACCATCGTCGCGACGAGCGCGCGCGGTACCGCGTGCAGCCCCAGCAGCGGCGGCGCCGATGCGTCCGCGGGGCGCAGCGGGTCGTCCCCGGCGCGCGCGACCGCGAGCACCACGGCCAGCAGCACGCCGAGCGCAGCGACGAGCAGGGCGGCGTCGCGGGCGCGCGAGACGCGGGGGGCGCGGCGCTCGTCGGGCTCCGCCGGGGGCGGGGGCTCCAGCCGGAAGCTGCCCGTGCGTACCGTCGCGAGCAGGACGACGACCACGGCGGCGAGCAGCAGCAACGCCCACGGCAGCCGACCGTCCGCGCCCCACACGCGCGGGGACAGGCAGCCCCGCGCGCCGAAGCCCTCGGCACGCGCACATCCCGGGACGTCGCGGTACAGGTAGTGCCAGGCCACGAGTCCGGCGAGGGTCGCGAACGCGGCGGCCAGGTGCTGGAACCACTGCAGCGACGAGCGGTCCGCGTGCGTCCAGAAGCCCCGGCGCGCGAGCATCGGCCACACCGCTGAGCGACCGGCGGCACCCTGCTCGGGGCCTGGTGCTGCCCGCCGGCCGCGCGGCGTCAGCGGCTGGCGCGCCTTCGTCGTCGACATGCGTCGCTCGTAGCGCAGCCGCCCGGTCGAGCCGACCGCGCCCAGCGCGACCACCAGCAACGCGGTCAGCGCGACGGCGACGGCGGTGCGCCCACCCGTCGACCACCGCGCCGCGACGTCGGCCGCCTCCGGGAGCGCCGCGCACACCTGCACGAACTGGACCGAGTCCCCCGCGCCGGGCACCAGCTCAGTGCGCGGGCCGTAGCACTGGGCGGCGACGACGCCGAGGGTGATCGTGGCCGTCGTCGTCACCCACAGCAGCGTGAGAGCCAGGCCGAACAGGCGCACGAGCCCGCCGCCGGCCGACGACCGACGCCCGGGCGGCTCGTCGGCGTCGCGAGCCCAGTACGCGACGTTCGCGAGTCCGAACGGCACGATCACCACCCACAGGACCCGGACGACGCCCGCCACCAGCCCGCTGGCCCGCCCGAGCCCCGGGAGGGTGGAGAACCTCGCCATCGCGCCCCAGGAGTAGGCCTCGCGCCGGACCCCGCGGGGGACGACGCGCGGGTCCGAGGGCCTGCGTGGCGCGGCCGCGGCCGCGGACGTGGCGGTCCAGAAGCTGCCGAGGTCGTCGCCGTCGACCTGCTCGACCTGCTCGGGACGGACGTCGAGCATCGCGGCCGGTGGCGTGCTCGCCACCCCGTGCACCCTGAGCTCCAGGACGTCGTTCTCGTCCTCGGCGCGCCCCGGAGCACCGCCTCGCCGCCACGACATGGCCGACCTCCCCTGCGAACGCGGGCGCCCCTGACCGCTTCCTGGCGACGAACCTAGCGATGCGACCAGCGCGTCCGCCAGCCCGTTTCGTCCCGGTTGCGTCCAGCGCGGTGGCCGGGACCGTGCACACGGCCCGCCTGCTCTGCTCTCCCCGGTGCGGGGCCACGGGCGGACAGGGCCGCGGCACGACGACGCCCGGGGTGCGCAGCTCGCGCACCCCGGGCGTGTCCTGCCTGGGGCGTCAGGCTCCGGCGCAGCTCGCCGTCAGCCCGGTCGGGCTCCCCGAGCCGATGAAGCCGGCCGTGGCCGTGCCTCCGGCCCGGAGCGTGCCGTTCCACGACGCGTTGGTCAGCACGTTCCCGCTCTGCGTGCTCCCCCACGCCTGCGTGATGGTCGCGCCGCCGACCGTCACCTTCCAGCCGCTGACGCCGCTGGACCCTGCGGTCACCACGACGTCGGCGACGTAGCCGCCGGACCAGCTCGAGTTGACCTTCACGGTCGCGGTGCACGCACCGGTCGGCGTCTGGGTGGGCTCCTCGGTCGGAGTCTGGGTGGGCTCCTCGGTCGGCTCCTCGGTGGGCTCCTCGGTCGGGGTCTGGGTGGGCTCCTCGGTCGGCTCCTCGGTGGGCTCCGTGCCCGAGCCGATCGTGATGTCGCTGCACAGGTAGTACGGCTGGTCGAGGTGGCTCGCCTGCCAGATCGTGTACAGCACCGCACGTCCGCTCCGGCCGGGCAGCGAGATGTCGGTCTGGTAGAGGCCGGTCGTCGGGTACCTGCCGGTCGTCTTCACCAGGTCCAGCGAGCCCCACGTCAGCGGCTGCGTGGTCGGGTCGAACCCCGGCTTCGTGACGTAGATCTTCAGGTAGTCCGCGCCGTGCTTGGCGGAGTCGGTGAGCGTGAGGGTGAAGGTGTTCGGGACCTGCTTGGCCTTCCAGGCACCCACGGTGTCCATCGACTTGTACAGACCGTTCTGGGTGCGGCCGCCGGAGCAGAGCTGACCGTCGGGGATGACGGCCTCGTGCTGGCCGCCCACACCCTCGCGGAACAGCCCGTTCCAGTTCCACATCGCGTTCGGGTTGTCCTGGAACGCCTGCCAGCACATCGGGTCGAGAGTGGCCATCTGGGGGTTGAGGTGGTCGCCGCCCCATCGCTCCCAGCAGCCGTAGTTGCGGGTGGGCGGGTCGGTGACCGAGCCGTGCGCGCTGGCGGAGGGCGCGAGCACCGTCATCGCGCCGAGTCCCAGGGCCAGGCTCAGCGGGACCGCGAGCAGCGCGCGGCGCACGCGGCGCATCAGGCCTGGTCGAGCAGGTCGTGCGGACGTTCGCATGGGTTCCTCCCGGGGGTCAGGTGCCCGCGCACGGCCGGTCCGCCTCGTTGCGGACGCGTCCCCGCGCAGGCGAGAGCCTCCACCGTCCACACCGGGCGCCCCGGGCGACAACAGGCGAAACGGTTCAGCCGGCGGCAGGGGGACGTCCGGGCCTTGTCCGGGAGCAGGTCACGCGTCGTCGGTGACGGCGGCGGCGAACTGGCTGCGGTAGAGGCGGGCATACGCGCCGTCGGCCGCCAGGAGGTCGTCGTGCGTGCCCTGCTCGACGATCGAGCCGTGCTCCATCACGAGGATGGTGTCCGCGTCGCGGATCGTCGACAGCCGGTGGGCGATGACGAAGGACGTCCGGTTGGCGCGCAGGGCGTTCATCGCGTGCTGCACCAGCACCTCGGTCCGGGTGTCGACCGAGGACGTCGCCTCGTCGAGGATGAGGATCGCGGGGTCGGACAGGAAGGCACGCGCGATCGTCAGCAGCTGCTTCTCCCCCGCCGAGACGCCCGTGCCCTCGTCGTCGATCACGGTGTCGTAGCCGTCGGGCAGCGTGCGCACGAAGCGGTCCACGTACGTCGCCTCGGCCGCTGCGACGACCTGCTCGTGCGTCGCGGAGTCGACGCCGTAGGCGATGTTCTCCTCGATCGTCCCGCCGAACAGCCACGTGTCCTGCAGCACCATGCCCGTCGTGCGGCGCAGCTCGTCGCGGGTGAGCGTGCGGATGTCGACGCCGTCGAGGGTGATCCGGCCCGCGTCGACCTCGTAGAAGCGCATGAGCAGGTTCACCAGCGTCGTCTTGCCGGCACCGGTCGGTCCGACGATCGCGATGGTGTGCCCGGGCTCGGCGACCAGCGACAAGTCCTCGATGAGCGGCTGGTCCTCGCGGTAGGAGAACGCGACGTGCTCGAACGCGACCCGGCCCCGCACCGGCCGGTCGAGCGCCGCGGCGGGCTCCGGATCGGGTTCCTGCTCAGGTGCGTCGAGCAGGTCGAAGACCCGCTCGATCGAGGCGACACCGGACTGGAGGAGGTTCGCCATGCTGGCCAGCTGGGTGATCGGCTGCGCGAACTGCCGGCTGTACTGGATGAACGCCTGGACGTCGCCGAGCGTCATCGCCCCCGACGCCACCCGGAGGCCACCGACGACCGCGATGACCACGTAGGTGAGGTTCGAGATGAAGCCGAGCGCCGGCTGGATGATCCCCGAGATGAACTGCGCGCGACGGCTCGAGTCGTAGAGCGCCTCGTTGCGGTCGGTGAACGTCTCGAGGGCGTCGTCCGAGCGGTTGTAGACCTGCACCAGCGTGTGGCCGGTGAACATCTCCTCGATGTGCGCGTTGACCTGACCCGTGTACGCCCACTGGTCGATGAACCGCGGCCGCGAGCGCTTGGCGATCAGGGCGGCCACCAGCATCGACAGCGGGACCGTGATCAACGCGACCAGGGCGAGCAGCGGGGAGATCCAGAACATCATCCCGAGCACGCCGACGACCGTCAGGACCGACGTGATGACCTGGCTCAGGGTCTGCTGCAGGGTCTGGGCGACGTTGTCGATGTCGTTGGTCACGCGGGACAACAGCTCGCCGCGCGGCTGCGAGTCGACGTAGCGCAGCGGGACCCGCGCGAGCTTGGCCTCGACCTGGGCGCGCAACCGCAGCACCGCGCCCTGCACCACGCCGGCGGTCATGCGCCCCTGGATCCAGCCGAACAGGAAGGACCCGACGTAGACGAGCGCGACGACGAGCAGGATCTGGGCCAGCCGGTCGAAGTCGACACCCTGCCCGGGCACCACGTCCATCGCAGACAGCATGTCCGCGACCCGGTCCTGGCCCTGGGCGCGCAACCCCTCGATCGCCTCGGCCTTGCTCACGCCGGCGGGCAGGAAGGCTCCCGCGACGCCCTCGAACAGCACGTCCGTGGCGTTGCCGAGCAGCTTCGGACCGATCACGGCCAGGACGACGCTCGCGACGCCGAGGAGCACGATCACGGTGATGCGCAGCCGCTCGGGTCGCAGCTCGCGCAGGAACCTCGTACCGGACTCCCGGAAGTTCATGGACTTCTCGCCCGGCATGCCCATCGCGCCCATGGGGCCGTGCCCGCCGCCGGGACCGCGCCGCACGCGCGCCGGTGCAGGTGCGGGTGCGGCGGGGCCTGCGCCGGGCTCTTGACGCGGCTGGGGTCGGTGCGCGGTGCTCACGCCGCCTCCTGGGCGCTGAGCTGGGAGTACACGATCTCGTGGTAGGTGGGGTTGCTCGCGAGCAGCTCCTCGTGCGTCCCCTGCCCCACGACGCGTCCGGCGTCCAGGACGACGATCCGGTCGGCGTGCCGGATCGTCGCGACGCGCTGGGCGACGACGAGGACGCCCGCATCGCGCGTCTCGGGCACGAGCGCGGCCCGCAACGCCGCGTCGGTCGCGTAGTCGAGCGCCGAGAACGAGTCGTCGAACAGGTACACGCGCGGTCGTCGGGCGAGCGCACGGGCGATCGCCAGCCGCTGACGCTGCCCTCCGGACAGGTTGGCACCACCCTGCTCGATGGTGGCGTCGAGCCCCTCGCCCATCTCCGCGACGAAGTCGCGCGCCTGCGCGACCTCCAGCGCGTGCCACAGGTCGTCGTCGCTCGCGCCGGGAGCGCCGTACTCGAGGTTCGAGCGCACCGTCCCGGAGAACAGGTACGGCTTCTGCGGCACGAGCCCGAGCTGCGACCACAGCTCGCGCTGTGCGACGTCGCGCACGTCGACGCCGCCGAGCAGCACCTGCCCCGCGGTCACGTCGTAGAGACGTGGCACGAGGTTGAGCAGCGTCGACTTGCCCGAGCCGGTCGACCCGATGATCGCGGTGGTCCGGCCGGGCTCGACGACGAGGTCGACGCCCTCGAGCACGGCTCGCTCAGCCCCCGGGTACCGGAACTCGACGCCGCGCAGCTCGAGCCGCGCTCGCCGGGCGGGGTCCGCGGGCAGTGGCAGCGGCTCGACCGGCGGCAGCACGCTGGTCTGCGTCTCGAGCACCTCGCCGATGCGTCCCGCCGCGACGACCGCGCGCGGGAACAGCACGAACATCATCGTGCTCATCATCACGGCCATGAGGATGTAGGCCAGGTAGGACAGGAACGCCGTGAGCTGGCCGATCTGCATCTCGCCGTCGGCGACGCGGTGTCCCCCGGACCACAGCACGGAGGTGCTCGTGAGGTTCACGACGAGCATGACCGCTGGGAACATCAGCGCCATCAGCTGACCGGCGCGCAACGACGTGTCGTACAGGGCGCGGTTCGCCACGTCGAACCGCTGCGCCTCGCGCTCCTCACGGACGAAGGCACGCACCACCCGGATGCCCGCGATCTGCTCGCGCATGACCCGGTTGATCGCGTCGATCCGCTGCTGCATGACCCGGAAGTACGGGATCATCCGCGAGACGATCGCCGCGATCACGATCCCCAGCACCGGCACCGCGACCAGCAGCACGACCGACAGCCCCGCGTCCTCGCGCAGTGCCATGACGACACCGCCGACCAGCATGATCGGGGCCATCACGACGAACGTGAACGTCATCAGCGCGACCATCTGGACCTGCTGGACGTCGTTCGTCGTCCGCGTGATGAGCGTGGGTGCACCGAACTGACCGAGCTCGCGGGCCGAGAACGTCTGCACGTGCGCGAACAGGCGGCGCCGCACGTCCCGGCCGAACGCCATGGCCGCGTACGAGCCGTACCAGACGGCCGCGACCGCAGCGGCGACCTGCACCAGGCTGACCGCGAGCATCACCGCACCGAGCCGCAGGATCTGGTCCGTGTCCCCCACGGCCACGCCGTCGTCGATGATCCGCGCGTTCAGGCTGGGCAGATAGAGCGTCGCCAGCACCTGCACGAGCTGGAGCAGCACGACCGCCGTCACCGCGCGCGAGTACGGCGCCAGGTGCTCCCTCAAGAGCCGCGTGAGCATCCCTGCCTCCTCGCTGCCGCGGGACGGTCCGCGCACCGGATCTGCCGCCTGCTGGGCCGCGTGCGGCGTGACGCACGACGACGCGGAGCGCCGAGGGCTCGGGCACCATAGGTCGCTCAGCGCCCACCCGGCAACCCGTTACCGCGCCGTTCGTCCGACGTGCGATCCGTGATGCACGTGCCCCTGGGTAAACGGCCGGCCGAGCAGCGTGGGCGTGCTCGGCCGGCGTCCCTCAGCGGTCGTAGGGCGGCTGGTCCGACGCCGCGTCGCCGGACGGTGCAGGCGGCGGCGGGACGTCAGGGCGGACCGGCTGCTGCGGCGGCGCGGCCGGTCGCGACGGGACCGCGGCCGCGCCCGGGTGCTGGCCGAGCTCGGCTGCGGGGTCGAACGGCCGGCCGGACAGCGTGCCCGCGCTCGTGGCGTCGGCCGTGGCCGCAGCGGACTCGCGCTTGGCCTCCGCCAACGCCTCGGCCGGGTCGGTCAACGTCACGGGCGGCAGGTCCTCGCCGAGCGGCGAGGTCCCCGCAGGGCGGGAGCCGGCATCGCCGGAGGGTGCCACCAGACCGCCGAAGCCCTGGGCCATCTGTCCGAGGGCGCTGGTCAGCTCCGACGGCAGGAACCACATCTTGTTCGACGGGTACGCGGCGATCTTCGGCAGCGTCTGCAGGTACTGGTACGCGAGCAGCTTCGGGTCGGCGTCGCCACGGTGCACCGCGTCGAACACCTGCAGGATCGCGCGCGCCTCACCCTCGGCCCGCAGGATCGCGGACTGCGCCTCGCCCTCGGCCCGCAGGATCGCCGACTGCTTCTCGCCCTCGGCGGTGAGGATCTGCGACTGCTTGACGCCCTCGGCCGTGAGGATCGCGGCGCGGCGGTCCCGCTCGGCCCGCATCTGCTGCTCCATCGAGCCCTGCACAGAGGCGGGCGGGTCGATCGCCTTGAGCTCGACCCGGTTGACGCGGATGCCCCACTTGCCGGTCGCCTCGTCGAGCACGCCGCGCAGCTGACCGTTGATCTGGTCGCGGCTCGTCAGCGTCTGCTCGAGGTCCATCGAGCCGATCACGTTGCGCAGGGTCGTGACCGTGAGCTGCTCGATGCCGGTGATGTAGTTGGCGATCTCGTACACCGCCGACTTCGGGTCCGTGACCTGGAAGTAGATGACGGTGTCGATGCTCACGACGAGGTTGTCGGAGGTGATCACGGGCTGCGGCGGGAACGAGACGACCTGCTCGCGCAGGTCGACGCCCGCGCGCACGCGGTCGACGAACGGGATGAGCAGGTGCAGGCCGGCGTCCAGGGTCCGGGAGTACCGGCCGAGGCGCTCGACGATCACCGCCACCGTCTGCGGGACGATCCGCACGGAGCGGAACAGCGCGATGATGACGAACAGCAGGACGAGCGCGAGGACGACGATCAGCGCGATCTGGCCGACGTTCGTGGTGTCCTCCGGCATGGAGCCTCCTTGGTCGGGACGTGCGGATGGGTTCTCGCGCCGGGCGTCAGGCGGCCGGCACCGGGACGACCACGGCGGTGGCGCCGTCGATCCGGTCGACGGTGACCTCCGTGCCGGGCGGCAGCGCCGAGCCCGCCGTCGTGCGTGCGCTCCACACCTCGCCCGCGAGCTTGACCCGCCCCGTGTCGGCGGTGACGGTCGAGAGCACCACGGCGGGACGGCCGACGAGCGCGTAGGCGTTGGTCTCGACGAGCGGCGTGCGCTTCTTGAGGTGCCGCAGCAGCCAGGGACGCAGCGTCACCAGCAGCAGGACGGACACGACCGCGGCGATGAGGATCTGGGCCCACGGCGGTGCACCAGCGGCCGAGGCGATCCCCCCGGCCAGCGCGCCGCCCGCAGCCATGATGAACACGAGCTCGAGCGAGAGCATCTCCAGGATGCCCAGCGCGAGCGCTCCGCCGACCCACCACAGCCAGTGCACCGCAGACCCCCGCATCTTCGTCGTTGGCCCATCCTAGGCACAGCCTTGACGGACTCGTGAGGTTTCACCGCTTCGTGCGACGCCTCACGAGCCAGGCGCGGCGCCTCGGCAGCGCGGTGCGGAGACCGGTCTACGCGCGCGACGCGGACCGCGCGCTCCAGCGGTCCTCGCGACGGTCGAGCACCAGGTCCAGCCCGAACGCGCCCGAGAGCTGCTCGGCGGTCAGGACCTCCTCGATCGGACCCGAGGCGTGGACCTTGCCGTCACGCAGGAGCAGCAGGTGCGTGAAGCCGGGCGGGATCTCCTCGACGTGGTGGGTGACCAGCACGAGCACAGGGGACCGCGGGTCGTCGGCGAGCTCGGCGAGCGCCGCGACGAGCTCCTCACGCCCCCCGAGGTCGAGCCCCGCCGCGGGCTCGTCGAGCAGGAGCAGCTCCGGGTCCGCCATGAGCGCCCGCGCGATCTGGACGCGCTTGCGCTCTCCCTCGCTGAGCGTCCCGAAGTACCGGTCAGCGAGGTGCTCGACGCCGAACGCGCGCAGGAGGTCGCTCGCGCGCGTCTCGTCGAGCTCGTCGTACGCCTCGCGCCAGCGACCCGTGACGCCGTACGCGGCCGTCAGGACGACGTCACGGACGAGCTCACCCGTCGGGATCTTGTCCGCCAAGGACGCGCTCGACAGCCCGATGCGGGGGCGCAGCTCGAACACGTCGACGTGGCCGAGCCGGTTGCCCAGGAGCTCGGCGGTGCCGCCCGTCGGGTGCATGCGTCCGGACGCGACCTGCAGCAGCGTCGTCTTGCCCGCGCCGTTGCGTCCCAGGACCACCCAGCGCTCACCCTCGCGGATGCGCCAGGACACGCCGTCCAGGATCGTCGTCGTCCCCCGTCGGATCGTCACGTCCTGGAGGTCGAGCACGTCGGTCATGGCACGACCCTAACGTTCGCGGCCGAGTGCCGGGGCACACGCCCACGGCGGACGCCCGCACCGACGCGCGTACGGCGGCGGTGCGGCGCCCAGCCGCGTCGGCGGCACGCGACGGGCACGTACCGTGGGCGTGTGCCCGACCTCGACCTGCCCCGCTCCGTGGTGCTCGCGCTGTGGCTCGCAGCCGGCCGCACCCGTGCCACGTCCGCCGCCGCGCTGCGCGGGATCCAGGTCGACGACGAGCCGCACGACGTCCTCGACACCGCGACGGGTGAGCGCCGCGAGCTCGCCCAGGCGCTCGCGGAGTGGACGGCGACCGACCTCGACGTCGTCGCCCTGCTCCCCACCCCCGGCGACGCGGCGGGCGTCCCGCCCTCGGTCTCCGACGCGGCGCTCACGGCCCAGGAGGTCGTCCTGCTCAGCAGCACCGCGGGTGCTCACGCGCTCGTGCCCGAGGTCAGTGCCTTCGGCTCCGCACTCGAACCCGGTCACCTGGTCACGTGGCACCTCGCACCGGTGCCGGACTGGCTCCTGCCGGTCCAGGCGCTGGGCTCGCTCGAGGACGCCGACCGCGGGCTGCGCCGGGGGCTCACCGACGTGACCGACGCGCTCGTCCGGCTCGACGTCGCGCACTGGGACGACGCGCACGCGGCGCAGGTCGTCGCCCTGCGCGACGCCGCCCTGCCGACCTGGCGACTGCCGGACCGCCTCGACGCGCACCGCGCGCGGGTGCTCGCGAGCGCGGCCCGGCTGCGCGCGATCGTCGACCTCGCGGCCCGCGACGACGGCGGGGCCGTCAACCTGTGGCAGGCCGACCAGCGCTCGGCCGCGCTGCGTGACGTCGACCGGCTCGCACGGCGCGCCCTCGCCGCCGCGACCCTCGCCGGCCCGCGTGCTCAGCCGAGCACGCTGCGGTAGACCGCCAGCGTCTCCTGCGCGACGGCCGCCCAGGAGAAGTGCTCCTCGACCCGGCGCCGGGCGGCGAGCCCGAAGCGGGCCGCCCGCTCGGCGTCCCCCACGGCCTGCACGAGCGCCGCAGCCAGGTCCGCGACGAACCGCGCGGGGTCGCGCGGCGTCCCCGTGCCGTCCTGGACCTGGTCGATGGGCACGAGCCAGCCGGTCACGCCGTCGTCGACCACCTCGGGGATGCCCCCGGTCGCGGTGCCGACGACGGGCAGCCCGACCGCCATGGCCTCGAGGTTGACGATGCCGAGCGGCTCGTACACCGACGGGCACACGAACACGGTCGAGCTCGCGAGCACGGCGACCAGGTCCGGGCGGGGCAGCATCTGCTCGATCCAGACCACGCCCGAGCGGCGCTCGCGCAGCCGCTCGACGAGCCCCGCGACCTCGGCCGCGATCTCCGGGGTGTCCGGGGCGCCCGCGCACAGCACGAGCTGGACGTCGGCGGGCAGCGACTCGGCGGCCCGCAACAGGTAGGGCAGGCCCTTCTGGCGGGTGATGCGGCCGACGAACACGACCGCAGGCCTGCTCGGGTCCAGCCCCAGGGAACGCACCGTGCGCTCGGCCGCGGCGAGCGACTCGTCGTCGTCCGGACGGCGCCAGCCCTCGAGGTCGATGCCGTTGTGCACGACGTGCACCCGAGCGGGGTCCACCGCGGGATAGCTGCGCAGGATGTCCTGGCGCATGCCACCCGAGACCGCGATGACCGCGGCAGCGGCCTCGTACGCGGTCCGCTCGACCCAGCTCGACAACGCGTAGCCACCGCCGAGCTGCTCGGACTTCCACGGCCGCAACGGCTCGAGGCTGTGCGCGGTCAGGACGTGCGGCACGTCGTGCAGCAGGCTCGCCAGGTGCCCGGCGAGGTTGGCGTACCAGGTGTGGGAGTGCACGAGGTCGGTGCGCGGCCCGTCGTCGGGCGCACCGACACCGGCCACGATCTCGAGGTCGACCCCGAGCGTCTGCAGCGCGGCGTTGCTCCCGAGCAGCTCGCTCGGGACGTCGTAGCCGCGCACGCCGGGCTCGTCCCGCGGGCCCTCGAAGCAGTGCACCCGGACGTCGACGATGCCCCGCAGCACCGCGGCGAGCTCCGCCACGTGCACGCCCGCACCCCCGTAGACGTGAGGCGGGTACTCGCGGGTGAGCATGTCGACGCGCACTGAGGACCTCCGTGGACGGTGGCGGGGCGGACCCGGGTGGGCCGTGATGCGCGACACGCTAGCGCTCTTCGCGGCCTGACCTCGCTCCTGGCGCTCGTCGGGCCTAGGGTCAGGGCATGGCACAACCGCGCGTCCTGGCCATCGTCCTCGCAGGTGGCGAGGGCAAGCGACTCATGCCCCTGACCACGCACCGCGCCAAGCCCGCGGTGCCGTTCGGTGGGATCTACCGACTCGTCGACTTCGCCCTCTCGAACGTCATCAACTCGCACTACCTGCACGTGATCGTGCTGACGCAGTACAAGTCGCACAGCCTGGACCGCCACGTGTCCAAGACGTGGCGCATGTCGCCGCTGCTGGGCAACTACGTCGCCGCGGTCCCGGCCCAGCAGCGCGTCGGCAAGCACTGGTACCTCGGCAGCGCCGACGCGATCTACCAGTGCCTGAACATCATCGACGACGAGCGCCCCGACATCGTCGTCGTCGTGGGTGCCGACCACGTGTACCGGATGGACTTCTCCCAGATGGTGCAGGCGCACATCGACTCGGGCGCCGAGCTCACCGTCGCCGGCATCCGGCAGCCGCTCGCCGAGGCGGACCAGTTCGGCGTCATCGAGACTGACGCGAGCGACCCCACGCGGATCAAGGCCTTCCGGGAGAAGCCCAAGGACGCGATCGGGCTCGCGGACTCCCCCGGCGAGGTGCTGGCGTCCATGGGCAACTACGTCATCGACGCCGATTCCCTGATCCGCGCGGTGACCCAGGACGCCGAGAACGTCAACAGCCGACACGACATGGGTGGCGACATCGTGCCGGCGTTCGTCGAGCGCGGGACCGCTGCGGTCTACGACTTCATCCGCAACGACGTGCCCGGGTCGACTCCCCGCGACCGCGACTACTGGCGTGACGTCGGGACGCTCGACGCGTACTACGAGGCCAACATCGACCTCATCGCGATCGAGCCGGTCTTCAACCTCTACAACGACGAGTGGCCGCTCCTGACGGGCTACACGGGGCTCCCGCCCGCGAAGTTCGTGCACGCCGGTGCCGGCCGCCTCGGGCACGCCGCGGACTCCATCGTCTCCCCCGGGGTCGTGGTCTCCGGCGCCACCGTGTCCGGCTCGGTGCTCTCCCCGGGCGTCCGCCTGCACTCCTGGGCCCAGGTCACCGACTCGGTGCTCATGGACGGGGTCCAGGTGAACCGCTACGCGCAGGTGCACCGCTCGATCCTGGACAAGAACGTGGTCGTCCCCGAGCGCGCACGCATCGGCCTGGACCACGAGCACGACCGGGCGCGGGGCTTCACGGTCACCGAGTCGGGCCTGACGGTCGTCCCCAAGGGCACGATCATCACGGGCTGACCGCCTGCCGACGGGGTGCCGCGGTGGCACGTGGACGGTCGGGGGCACGACGCCGCGATCTCGCTACCCTGCACGCCGTGACCGCTCGTCTGCTCGTCATGGATGTCGACTCCACGCTCATCACGGGCGAGGTGATCGAGATGCTCGCTGCGCACGCGGGATCCCTCGAGCTCGTCGCCGCGATCACCGAGCGCGCGATGCGCGGCGAGATCGACTTCGCCGCGTCGCTGCACGAGCGCGTCGCGACGCTCGCCGGGCTGCCCGTGGCCGTGCTGGACGAGGTGCACGCGCAGCTCGAGCTCTCGCCGGGCGCGCGCGAGCTCATCGCGCAGGTCCAGGCGCGCGGGTGGACGGTCGGGCTGGTCTCGGGCGGCTTCGTCGAGCTCGTGGGGCCGCTGGCCGAGTCGCTCGGCATCACGCTCTACCGCGCGAACGCGCTCGAGGTCGCCGACGGTCGGCTGACGGGACGCGTCACGGGTCCGGTGATCGACCGCGCGGCCAAGGCGCAGGCGCTGCGTGACTACGCCGCCGCGATCGGCGCGGATCTCGCGGCCACGGTGGCGATCGGCGACGGCGCGAACGACCTGGACATGCTCGCTGCCGCCGGCCTGGGGATCGCCTACAACGCCAAGCCGGTGGTCGCCGCGCAGGCGGACGCGACCATCAGCGGCCGGCTCGACGAGGCGCTGGCCCTCGCCCCGTTCGTCGACTGACGGCGCGGTTCAGCCCGGGGTGACGAGCTGCACGAGCCGTGCGGCCCGCGGCTCGATCGCGCTCCACGGTCCGTCCAGCTCGAGCCACGACCACGCCGCGGTCGGCACGCCGAGCTGCACGCGGGAGACCAGGGCGGGATCGGAGTCCGGCCCGGCGAGCGTCGCCGCGGTGTGGGACATCGTGGGCTCGTGGCCCACCACGACGAGAGTGCGGACGTCGTGCGGCGCGCCCGCGACGAGCGCGAGCAGCGACCGTGTCCCGGCGTCGTAGACGTCGTCGAGGTACTCGACGACCGGCTCGAGCCCCAGCGTCCCGCGCACGAGCTCCCACGTCTGGCGCGTGCGCACGCTCGAGGAGCACCACACGAGGTCCGGCTCGATGCCGGCCTCGGACATGGCCGCACCGACCAGCGGCGACTGGCGACGGCCCGCGAGGGCGAGCGGACGCGCGTGGTCGGGCAGCCCGACGGGATGCTCGGCCTTCGCATGTCGCAGCAGGACCAGGCGTCGGCTCGTCGTCACACGCTCCAGCGTGCCATCCCGCGCACGGCCGGACCAACGGGCCCGGACGTGGTGTCCGCCTCAGTTCTGCGAGGCCGACCTCCTGCCGAGGCCGGTCGGGTCCCACTCCAGCGAGCTCGCCACTCCGCTGTGACCGAGCGCGACGACGTCGGCGGGCTCCAGCAGCAGGGCCTCGAGCTCCTCGGTGCGGGGCGCCGGCACGCGCTCGGCGACGCTGAGCGGGTCGCGCGGCTCGTTCAGCCGCACCGCGGACGCGGGCAGCCGCGACGACGCACGCAGCGCGACCTCGGCGAGCCGCTCGTACCGGTCGCCCGTCGGGCGCTGCGGTCCGGGCAGCATGCCCACCGCCTCGAGCACCGCGCGCGCGTCGGCCAGGTAGCTCTCGCGCACCCACATCGCCCACATGGGCAGCGCGTCGAACCGCAGGCCGGTGTGCTCGGCACGCCGCTCGAACAACGCACGTGCCGCCGTCTCGACGAGCGTCGCCGGATCGTGCGTACGTGGGTCCATGTCATTCCCCCCTTGGTAGGACCGGACCCTCACCCCATCGGCACGAGCGGGCCCGACCTGAACCTTCGGTGCAGGAAGATCCCGATATCGCGCCGACCGGCTACTGACCCATCGCGTGCACGCCACCGTCGACGTGCACGATCTCGCCGGTCGTGGCGGGGAACCAGTCCGACAGCAGCGCAGCGACCGCGCGGGCCGTCGGCTCCGGGTCCGTCACGTCCCAGCCGAGCGGGGCGCGCGTGCTCCAGTTCGCCTCCATGGCCTCGAACCCGGGGATGGACTTGGCGGCCGTGGTCCGGATCGGTCCGGCCGAGACGAGGTTGACGCGCACCCCGGACGGGCCGAGGTCCCGCGCCAGGTAGCGCGACGTCGACTCGAACGCAGCCTTGGCCACACCCATCCAGTCGTAGACCGGCCACGCGAACTTGGCGTCGAACGTCAGGCCGACGATCGAGCCGCCGCCGGTCAGCAGCGGCTGCGTCGCGACGGCGAGCGACTTCAGCGAGTAGGCCGAGACCTCGAGCGCGGTGGCCACGTCCGCCCACTCGCCGGCCAGGAAGTTGCCCCCCATGACGGACTGCGGCGCGAACCCGATGGAGTGCACGACGCCGTCGAGCGAGTCGAGGCCCGCCTCACGGACGCGGTCCGCGAGCGCGCCCAGGTCCTCGGCGTCCGTGACGTCGAGCTGGACCACGGGTGCCTCGACGGGCAGCCGCCGGGCGATCACCTGCGTCAGGCGGAACTGGCGCCCGAACGAGGTCAGCACCACCTGGGCACCCTCCTCCTGAGCCAGACGCGCGACGTGGAACGCGATCGAACCGTCGGTCAGGACGCCGGTGACGAGGAGCTTCTTGCCGGTGAGCAGGCCCATGGTGGTCTCTCTCTGCTGGAGGGGTTGAGGGTCAGTGGCCGTTGAGGGTCAGTGGCCCATGCCGAGGCCGCCGTCCACCGGCAGCACGGCGCCGGTGACGTAGGCAGCGGCGGGCGAGGCGAGGAACTCGACGGCGGCCGCGACCTCGTCGGGCCGGGCGAACCGGCCGAGCGGGATCGCCGCCCGGTAGGACGCCGCCGTCGCCTCCGGGAGCGCACGGGTCATGTCGGTGTCGATGAAGCCGGGAGCGACGACGTTCGCGGTGATCCCCCGCCCACCGAGCTCACGCGTGAGGGAGCGCGCCATGCCGACGAGCGCAGCCTTCGACGCGGCGTAGTTGACCTGCCCCGGGGCGCCGTACAGACCGACGACCGACGAGATGAGCACGATGCGCCCGCGGCGCAGCCGGATCATGCCCTTGCTCGCGCGGCGGACGCAGCGGAACGCGCCCTTGAGGTTGACGTCCAGGACCTCGTCGAACTCCTCGTCGGACATCCGCATCACGAGCTGGTCGCGCGTCACCCCGGCGTTCGCGACGAGGACCTCGACCGGGCCGAGCTCGGCCTCGACGGCGGTGAACGCGGCGTCGACCGAGGCCGTGTCCCGCACGTCACCGACGACGCCGAGCACGCCCGCCGGGAGCTCTCCGGACCGGTAGATCGTGGCCACCTTGTCGCCCGCCGCGACGAACCGCTCGGCGATCGCCCGACCGATGCCGCGGTTGGCGCCGGTCACGAGGACGACGCGCGGCTGGACGCTGGAGTTGTCGGAAGTCTCAGGCACGAGACACGACGCTAGCCGAGCAGACGCGCTCGTCGCGGCACCGGCACCGCACACGTTGACACCTCGACGTTGTGGGAGGCCCACAAGCGACAGCGACGGCGGATCGGACGACGCGGGAACGTACGATCGGGTGGTGAGGACACGACGTCGCGGGCCGGAGGTGCACAGCATCACGGCTGCGCCCGAGCCGCTCGCGCAGGACGTCGGCCGGCGGCAGCGCCGCTACCTCGCGCAGATGGCCGTGCGCCTCGTGTGCTTCCTCGCGGCGATCCTCACGTGGGCGCACGTCCCGCGGTTCGTCTCGCTCATCCTGCTGGGCGCCGCCGTGGTGCTGCCGTACGTCGCCGTGCTGTTCGCCAACGCCGGGCGCGAGCGGCGCGACGTGCTCGAGCCCTTCGTCGACCCCCGCGAGATCGGTCCGGGCATCCCCGCACCACGGCTCGAGCCCCACCCCCACCCCGACCCCGACGAAGGGAGCCAGCGGTGACGGTGCCCGTCCCCGATCCTGTCGACGAGCCCATCTGCAGCGCCCGCAGGTGCAGCCAGGACGCGACGTGGGCCCTGCTGTGGAACAACCCGAAGCTGCACACGCCCGAGCGCCGCAAGGTGTGGCTCGCGTGCGACGACCACCTCGAGCACCTCACGCAGTTCCTCGACGTGCGGGGCTTCCTCAAGGACACCGTGCCCGTGGCGCAGCTCGCCGCGGCGGACGAGACGTGACGCCCGCCCGGCGGCGCGCCGCCGGCCTCGTGGTCGTCGGCCTGGTCCTGGCGGTCGCGTGCACGTTCCTCGGCCGGTGGCAGTGGCACCGCCACGAGTGGCGCGACACGCAGATCGCGACCGTCGAGCGCAACTACGACGCCGCCCCCGTCGCGATCGGCGACGTGCTGGCGGGCCCGGCGGCCCCGCTCGCCGACGACGACGAGTGGCGCCAGGTCGCCCTGGAGGGCCGCTACGTGCCGGAGGCGACCGTGCTGCTGCGCAACCGCCCGGTCGAGGGCAGGCCGTCCTACCACGTGCTCGTGCCGTTCCAGGTGACGGGCACGGACGAGCTGTTCGTCGTCGACCGCGGCTGGGTGCCGACCGGTGAGGACGCCAGCGCGGACGTCGAGGTCGCCGAACCGCCCGCGGGAGACGTCCGGCTCGTCGCCCGGATCCGGCGCGCCGAGAACCCCTCGAGCCGTGGCGCGCCCGCGGGCTGGGTGCAGGCCCTCGCGCCGGAGCAGGTGCTGGCCGCCGCCGGGCTCGACGACGCCAGCCCGTACCTGCACGTGTACGGCCAGCTCGTGAGCGAGGACCCCGCGGCGAGCACGACGCTCGGTGCGCTGCCCGCTCCCGACCTGGACCCCGGCTCGCACCTGTCGTACGCGTTCCAGTGGTGGGTCTTCGCCCTCGGCGGCTTCCTCGCGCTGTCGGTCGCCGCGTGGCGCGAGTGGCGCTCCGTCACGGTCGCGCCCGACGGCCGCACGGCCGCCGTCGTCCCGCCGCGCCCGCGCCGGGCACGCGGCCGCGACGAGCTCGACGAGGACGCCGAGATCGACTCCCAGCTCACCTCGTCCCGCTGACGTGCGGCCGCCCGGCGGCCGTCCGTCCCGCCGCTACGCGAGCGCGATGAGGTCGAGGTAGTCCTGGCTCCACAGGTCCTCGTCGCCGTCGGGCAGCAGGAGGACCCGCTCGGGCTCGAGCGCGGCGACGGCACCCTCGTCGTGGCTGACGAGCACGACCGCGCCCTGGTAGCCGCGCAGCGCCGCGAGGATCTCCTCGCGCGAGGCCGGGTCGAGGTTGTTCGTCGGCTCGTCGAGGAGCAGCACGTTGGCGCTCGACACCACGAGGGTGGCCAGCGCGAGCCGCGTCTTCTCCCCGCCGGACAGCACGCGCGCGGGCTTGTCGGCGTCGTCGCCGGAGAACAGGAACGACCCGAGCACCGAGCGCACCTGCGTGTCGGTGAGGTCGGGTGCGGCGGTGCGCAGGTTCTCCACGACGGTGCGGGACAGGTCGAGCGTCTCGTGCTCCTGCGCGTAGTACCCGAGCTTGAGGCCGTGCCCGGCCTTCACCTCGCCCGTGTCCGGCTCCTGCAGACCGCCGAGCATCCGCAGCAGCGTCGTCTTGCCGGCCCCGTTGCGACCGAGCACGACGACCTTGCTGCCCCGGTCGATCGCGAGCGAGACGTCGGTGAAGACCTCCTGCGAGCCGTACGACTTCGACAGCCCCTCGGCCGTCAGCGGCGTGCGACCGCAGGGCGCCGGGTCGGGGAACCGCAGCCTGGCGACCTTGTCGTTGACGCGCACCGCGTCGAGACCCGACAGCATCCGCTCGGCACGACGTGCCATGTTCTGCGCGGCGACCGCCTTGGTGGCCTTCGCGCGCATCTTGTCGGCCTGCGCCAGCAGCGTCGCTGCCTTCTTCTCGGCGTTCGCCCGCTCCCGGCGTCGGCGCTTCTCGTCGGTCTCCCGCTGCAGCAGGTAGGCGTCCCACCCGAGGTTGTACTGGTCGAGCGCCGAGCGGTTCGCGTCGAGGTGGAACACCTTGTTGACGGTGGCGCGCAGCAGCTCGACGTCGTGGCTGATGACGACGAACCCGCCCGGGTACGACTTGAGGTAGTCGCGCAGCCAGACGATCGAGTCGGCGTCGAGGTGGTTCGTCGGCTCGTCGAGCAGCAGCGTGTCGGCACCCGAGAAGAGGATGCGGGCGAGCTCGACGCGGCGTCGCTGACCACCGGACAGCGTCCGCAGCTCCTGGCCGAGGACCCGGTCGTGGAGGCCCAGCGCGGGGGGGATGCGGTGTGCCTCGCTCTCGGCGGCGTACCCCCCGGCGGCGGTGAAGCGCGCCTCGAGCCGCGTGTAGCGGTCCATGGCCTTCTCGCGCGTCGCGTCGTCCGCGGACGCCATGGCGCCCTCGGTCTCACGCATCGAGGCGAGGACGGCGTCCAGCCCGCGCGCCGACAGCACGCGGTTCATCGCGAGCTGCGTGAGGTCGCCCGCCGCGGGGTCCTGCGGGAGGTACCCCACGTCACCGCCGCGCGAGATCGTCCCGCCCGTCGGCTGGGTCTCCCCCGCGAGCGTCTTCGTCAGGGTCGTCTTGCCCGCGCCGTTGCGGCCGACGAGCCCGATGCGGTCGCCGGAGGCGATGCGGAAGGTCGTCGGTTCCAGCAGGACGCGGGCGCCGACGCGCAGCTCGACGCCCGAGGCGGTGATCACGGGGTGGGTTCCTCGGTCTTCCGTGGGGAGAGTTCCTACGACTTCGTGCGGCAGGTTCTGGCGGCCGGCACAAACGCCGTCCATCGTACCGACCGCTAGCGTGACGAGCGGCCGGTCACCGGCGCGCGGACGCACGTCCCGGACGGGCACGCGACGCCCGCCGGGACGCGCGTCACCACACACCTCACCGGCGGGAGCACCGCATGTCCAGGACTTTCCCCGACGACGGCACACCGACCACCCCGCTCGCGTCCGCGCCGACGTCCGGTGCTGCGCAGGGTGCACGCACCGGGGTCACCGCTCTGCCGGCACCTCGCACCGCCCACCACCGTGGCACCGACGTGGCGCTCGTCGCGACGTTCGCCGCGTTCGTCGCCGCGTGCGCGCTCGTCCCGGCCATCCCCACGGGGTCGGGCGTGCCGATCACGCTCCAGACCTTCGGGGTGGTGCTCGCCGGCCTCGTGCTCGGCCCGCTGCGGGGGTTCCTCGCCGTCACGCTCTACCTCGTCGTCGGGCTCGCGGGTGTGCCGGTCTTCGCCGAGATGACCGGTGGGCTCGGTGTCCTCGGCAAGCCGTCGGTCGGCTACCTGCTCGCGTTCCCCGCCGCGGCGGCCGTCGCGGGCGCGTTCGGGACGCTCGCCCTGCGCCTGCCCGCCCGCCGGCCGGTGCCCGGGGCCGACGCCTCACGCCTGCGCCGGGTCGTCGCACGCGCAGCGCCGGCGGTCCGCCTCGTGGCGCTCGTCGCCGCCGGGCTAGGTGCTTCCTTCGCGACGATCCACCCGGCCGGGGTGGCCGGCCTCGTGTGGCGTCTCGGGCTCGACGTGCCGGCCGCGGTCGCGGTCGACGCCGTGTACTGGCCGGGGGACGTCGTCAAGAACGTCCTCGCGGCCCTCGTCACGCTCGCCGTGCTGCGCGCCTACCCGGACCTGCGGCGACGGTGATCGAGCTCGAGGCCGCCGAGGTCACCGCCTGGTCCCCCGACGCCGCGGGCGGGCCCGACCGCGTGGTGCGCCTGCTCGGACCGGTGACCCTGCGCCTCACCGAGCGTCGCGTCGCGGTCGTGGGTGCGAACGGCTCGGGCAAGTCGACGCTCGCACGCCTGCTCAACGGGCTCGTCCTGCCCTCGGCGGGGCACGTGCGGGTCGGTGGGCTCGACACCGTCCGCGACGGGGCGGCGGTGCGCCGTCGGGTCGGGTTCGTCTTCACCGATCCCGCCGCACAGCTCGTCATGCCGACCCCGCTCGAGGACGTCACGCTGTCGCTGCGGCGCCACGTCCCCGACCGTGGCGAGCGGGAGCGGCAGGCTCGTGCGGCGCTCGAGCGAGTCGGCCTCGGCGGGCACGCGCACGTGCCCGTCCACACGCTGTCGGGCGGGCAGCGCCAGCTCCTCGCGCTGGCGACGGTGCTCGCGACCGCACCCGAGGTGCTCGTGTGCGACGCGCCGACGACCCTGCTCGACCTGCGCTGGCGCACCCACGTCGACGCGCTGCTCGCCGGTCTCGACCAGCAGGTCGTCGTCGTCACCCACGACCTCGAGGCGGCCGCCCGCGCCGACCGCGTGCTCGT
>JAEYUL010000128.1 GCA_023432565.1 Actinomycetes bacterium
GCACTGGGCGCTGCTGCTCCTGCTGCCGCTGGTGCCGCTCGGCGTGGCGCTGGGCCTGGTCGACGCACACACCCACCTGCTGCCCACCCGGCTGATCTGGCCCGGGCTCGGCGCCGCGGTGGTCCTCGCCGGGGTCGCGGCGCTGCTCGAGCAGGAGCCGGAGAGTCTGCTGCGCGGGGCGCTCGCCGGAGGCGCGTCGTTCCTGGGCTTCCACGCGCTGTGGTGGCTCCGCCCCGACGGCATGGGCTACGGCGACGTCCGCCTGGCGGCCCTGGTCGGCTTCGCCCTCGGCTACCTCGGCTGGGCGGCGGTGCTCGTCGGCGTCTACGGCGCTTTCGTGGCCTTCTCGGCGGTGGCGGTCGCCCGGGCGCTGCGGCGCCGGGACCGCACGGCGCTGCGCGAGCCGCTGCCCTTCGGGCCGTTCCTGCTCGCCGGCGCCCTGATGGGCGTCGCGGTGGGCGGCTATCTCGCGACGGCGTGACCGGCGCGAGGCCGTCGGCGGGGCGTGACAGACTTCAGCCCATGCTGCGCTGGCTCACCGCGGGAGAGTCCCACGGCCCCTCCCTGGTCGCGATCCTGGAGGGGCTGCCCGCCCACGTGCGGGTCACCTCCGACGACATCGCCGACTCCCTGGCCCGTCGACGCCTCGGCTACGGCCGCGGCGCCCGGATGAAGTTCGAGCAGGACGAGGTCCGGCTCGTGGGGGGTGTCCGGCACGGACTGACGCAGGGCGGCCCGGTCGCGATCGAGGTGGGCAACACGGAGTGGCCCAAGTGGGTGGACGTCATGGCGTCCGACCCGGTGCAGGACCCTGCCGTCCTGCAGCGGGCACGCAACGCCCCGCTCACCCGACCGCGGCCCGGTCACGCGGACCTCGTCGGCATGCGCAAGTACGCGTTCGACGACGCGCGACCGGTGCTCGAGCGTGCGTCCGCGCGCGAGACCGCCACGCGGGTCGCGCTCGGCGTGGTGGCCGCCAAGCTCCTCGAGCAGGCCGCCGGCATCCGCCTCGTGTCGCACGTGGTCGGCATCGGTCCGGTCGCGGTCCCCGACGACGCGCCGCTGCCCACGCCCGAGGACGTCGCGGCGCTCGACGCCGACCCCGTGCGCTGCTTCGACGCCGCCTCGTCGGCCGCGATGGTGGCGGAGATCGACGACTGCCACAAGGCGGGCGACACCCTCGGCGGCGTCGTGGAGGTGCTCGCCTACGACGTGCCGTCGGGCCTGGGCTCCTACGTCCACGGTGACCGCAGGCTTGACGCCCGGCTCGCGGGAGCGCTCATGGGCATCCAGGCGATCAAGGGCGTCGAGGTCGGCGACGGCTTCCGCACCGCGACCCGCCGTGGCTCGCAGGCGCACGACGAGATCGACCGGGTCGACGGCCGCGTGCAGCGGCGCTCGAACCGCGCGGGCGGGCTCGAGGGCGGGATGACCAACGGCGAGGTCCTGCGCGTGCGCGCCGCGATGAAGCCCATCTCCACGGTGCCGCGTGCCCTGGCGACGATCGACACGAGCACGGGGGAGGCGGCCAGCGCCCAGCACCAGCGCTCGGACGTCTGCGCGGTCCCGCCCGCCGCGGTCGTCGCGGAGGCGATGGTGGCGCTCGTGCTGGCGGACGCGCTGCTCGAGAAGACGGGGGGAGACTCCGTCGCCGAGGTCCGGCGCAACCTGGCCGCCTACGTCGACGCCATCCCCGAGCTGCTGCGCTGAGGCGCCGCCCAGCCCGCTGACGACGAAGGTCCGGCCACCCGCCAGGGCGCCGGACCTTCGTCGTTCACGCTGTCAGCGGGCGACCACGCGCACCTGGGCGCTGGCCGGGCTGTTGCCGAGGTTGCTCTTGGCGACGACGCGGAAGTAGTACGTCTTGCCCTTGGTCGCGCTCGACCACGTCCAGCTCGTCGCGCTCGAGGTGGTCGTCTTGAGGGACGTCCACGTCGAGCCGTTGGTCGAGTACTGCACGCTGTACCCGGAGATCGTCGAGCCGTTGGCGTTCGCCTTGTTCCAGCTCACCTGGATCTTCCTGGACCCGGTGGCCGCAGCCTTGACTCCCGTGGGGGCCAGTGGCTTGCCTGCCGGGACGGCCGAGACGGCGGACGAGGCGGTGCCGTCCTTCGCCACGAGCGTGCGCGCGAACACCCGGAACTGGTACTTCGTGCCGTTGGTGAGCGACGAGATCGTCGCCGAGCGCGACGGTGTCGTCACCTTCGTGACCCAGCTCGACCACGTCTTGCTCGACGAGGAGTACGTGCGCATCTGCACCACGTAGCTCGAGAGCTGGTCCCCTCCGAGCGAGCTCGGGGTGCTCCAGGTCAGGCTGACCTTGCGGTCGCCCCGCTTGGCGGCCAGCGAGCGCGGGGCGCTGGCCAGGCCGAGCGCGACCTGCTCGGCGGTGGCCGGCAGGCCCGTGCCGACGGCGTTCTGGCCCGAGACCTCCACCCGGTACTTCTTGAGGCCGGTCAGCCCGGTGATCGTGTACTTCGTCGCCGTCGCGGGCAGCGCGACGCTCGTCCACGTGGAGGACGAGGTCGAGCGGTAGCGCAGCGTGACGGCGGTCAGGGGCGCGCCCGACGCGACGGGCCGCGACCAGGCCACGTCGAGCGATCGCAGCTTGGACGTCAGCGTGATCGACGCCGGAGCGGACGGCACCGAGGCCGTCGTCTTCTCTGCGGCCTTCGACCACGGTCCCTGACCCTCGCTCGTGCGCCCCGCCACCTCGAACTGGTACGGCGTGCTCGATGCCAGCCCGCTGACCGCCACGGTCGTCCCGGCGATCGCCTCCAGGTATGTCCACTCAGCCTCGGGGGACTGCTTGACGCGGTAGCGCACCACGTACTGCACGACGTCGTCGGACCCGGCGGCGACCGGGGTCAACGCCGTCCACGAGAACGTGAGACCGCCTGCGCTGACGGTGGGCGTGGACGCCGTCGGTGCGCTCGGTGCCGTGCGGGTGAAGTAGCGACCCTCGGTCGACTCACCCAGGACCGCCCGGGGGGACGCCGCGTACTTCTCACCCACGGCCCGCACCCGCCAGTAGTACGTCGTGCCGTAGGCCGCGGCGGTCGTCGGGGCGTAGGCACTCGCGTTCGTCTCGACGACCGCGGCCGAGGCCAGCGCGCCCGAGGATGTCGCGACCTGGACCAGGTAGCGCGAGGCGCCCTCGACCGGGGCCCAGTCGAGCACCCGCGTGGTCGTGGTGAGCACGTCGTCGAGCGGTGTGCGCAGGACGGGCCGTCGCTCGTCGACCGTGAACGTCGCGTCGGTGCTCCACGCGGAGGCGTTACCCGCCGCGTCGAGGGATCGCACGCGCCAGCCGTACGTGCCGGCGGACAGGTCGGAGATCGTCACGGCGCTCTGGGCGAGCACGTCGGAGCCCAGCTTCGTCGTCGTGACCGGTGTCCCGCCCGGGGTCCAGTGCTGCACCTCGAAGCGGGAGGCGGTCGCGGTCGTCTGCCAGGACAGAGTGGCCCCGCCAGCCGTCGTCGGGTTCGCCGCGACGCGTGGCGCGGGCGCGACCGTCGAGAACTCGATCGTGGGACTGGGGCGTCCGGGCGTCCCGTTGGCGTCGAGGGGAGAGACGGTGAGCTTGTACGTCCCCGGGGCCAGCGGCTGGCCGGTCTTCGGGTTGACCGCGACGAAGTACGGGTACTCGACCTTCTTGGTACCGATGAGCGTGCCGCCGGTGGTCGTCACGGTCACGAGGTAGCCGCGCGAGCCGCCGTCGCCGGGTGCCGTCTCGGCCTGCGGGCGCCAGGCGAAGGTGATCGTGCCGTCGGCGCTCACCGTGCGGGCGGAGCCCTGGTCGTCGTAGAACGCGGTCGCCGTGCTGGTCTTGGTCCAGTTCGGCTTCGTCGCCGAGCCCCCGGCGACGTAGGTGATCTTCGACCAGTTTCCGTTCTCGATCACGAAGGGACGGACCTGCCAGTAGTACGGCATGCCCGTCTCGTTGTCGCCGAAGACCCCGTTGATGCGCAACCGGGTGGACGGCGTGCGCGTCACGGAGACGGGGTTGGTCATGTCGGGGTTGAGGGCGACGACGACCTCGTAGCCGTCGACCGGCGTGAGCTCCAGCACGGGAGCCTCGGCAGTGGCCGTGTTGCGCCAGTACCGCGTGGTGTTCCAGCTGAACGTCGGCGACGGCTGGCCCGCGACGACGTTCTCGGTGGCCCACGCGGTCGTGTCGGGCTCGGTCGAGATGGCGTCGGTGGCGTGCGGGGGCGTGACCACGATCCAGCGCTCCCGGTCGCTCGCCCCGCTCTCCTCGGGGTCCGACCACGCGCTGACGAGCGTGCCCGTGGGGTTCGCCGCCGTGATCGTGGTGGTCGCGTCGCCGGAGTAGTCCACCGCACGGACACGCCAGGTGTACGTCCCACCGGGCAGGACCCGCTTGCTTGCGTCGCTGTGCCAGAAGCACGTGCTCTGACCGACGAGGGCGTCGGGCGTCCCGGTCCCGGCCGCGACGTAACCGACGATCGTGGCCGAGGTCGAGGCCGTGCGGCACGTCAGGCGCGGGTTGCCGTTGGTCGGCACGAGCTCCACCTCGTACAGCGTGGCGCGGGGAACCGGGTCCCACGAGAGCTCGAGGTCGTCGATCGACATCATGGTCGGCGCGCTCTGCGAGCCGCCGACGCGCGGCCGCGGGTAGGTGGCGTCGGCGTCGGCCGCCGTCTGCGGCCCGGTCTGACCACCCCAGAGCTTGCGGAACTGGCGGACCTCGGAGGGCACGCCGGGGTTGCCCGCCGTGTCGTACGCGATGACCTGCCAGAACAGGTTGCGGTCGGTGAACGCGACCGAGGGGACCCACGTGGTGAACGGTGTCGTCCCGCTCGCGCCCGTGATCCGGCTCGTGACGCTCTGGCCGTCGTCGCTGCGCGAGGTGCCGATCACGACGTCATACTTCGAGGCGCCCGCGACGGGCGTCCACGTGAGCTTGATGTCGGAGATCCCGGGCGCACCGCTGACCCAGTTCGCCGGGGACATCAGCTGGGGCTGCGATGCCGACGCCGGCCACTGCACCTGGAACGTGAACGGCTCGGAGTAGGGCCCTGTGGTGCCGGCCGTCTGCCCCGTGTAGAGCACGGCCTGCACCCGCCAGTGCCACGTGATCGGTGCGCCGCCCGACTCGCGGGCCAGCGGGACGGCGGGCGTGTAGGTGGTGGCGGTCGTCGTGTACGTCTTGACGTCGGTGGAGAACGCCGCGTCCGACGCGTACTGCACGCGGTAGAGCTGCGCGCCGGGGACCGGCTCCCAGGAGAACACCACCGGCTCGGGGTACGTCACGACGCCACCGAGCTCGCTGCCGGGGCCGAGCAGCGACGGCGTCGGTACCGCGGCGACGTCGAGCTGCGTCGGCGCGGAGTAGGCGCCGAGCGTCGAGCTCGTCGTGGCGCTCCCGTACGAGGCGACCCGCCAGTAGAGCGTGCGGTCCTCGGCGGTGCTGAAGGACGTGGGCACCACCCAGCTCACGTTGTACGTCGCCACGGTCGTCAGGAGCGCGGTCGACGAGAAGCTCGGGTCCGTCGCGACCTGCAGCGAGTAGGCGCTCGCGCCGTCCGCCGGCGCCCAGGTGAGCAGGACGTCCCCGTCCTGGTCCACCACGGCGGTGTTGGTGACCGGGGCGAGCGGCGCGGCCGTCGCCGCAGGCGCTGCCACGGCCAGAGCGGTCACGACGAGGCTGGTGGAGACGAGGACGGCGAGCGTGCGACGCAGCACGGTTCCTCCGGGTTCGGGTCGATGAGTCAGTCGGTACTCGGCACGTCGGGGGCCCGAGTTGAGGTCGTGCGCCCACATCGGGCCGACGACGACCCGAACAGCCCACGCCCGGTCGCCCGGCAGGGTGCTCGGACGCCCGAGGAGCGGCGCGAACGGCCGTGACCAGGAGGTCCGGCGAGGCCGGGACGCGCGCCGACTCGCGGACGGGGCGTCGGTGGACGCCCCGGCTCGACTAGGCTCGCCGGGTGCACCCCAGCGACCGCTCCGGACCCCGAGTCGTGCTCGTCGGACCGCCCGGATCGGGCAAGTCCACGGTCGGGGCCGCGCTCGCCGAGCGCTGGCAGCTGGCCCTGCGGGACACGGACAGCGACGTCGAGGCCGTCGCGGGCAAGACGATCCCCGAGATCTTCTTCGACGACGGCGAACCCGCGTTCCGCGCGCTCGAGCGTGAGGCCGTGGCGGCAGCCGTCACCGAGCACGACGGCGTGCTCGCGCTCGGCGGCGGCGCGGTCCTCGACGAGCGGACCCAGCAGGTGCTGGCCGACTACGAGAGCGAGGGCGGAGTCGTGGTGTTCCTCGACGTGACGCTCACGCACGCCGCACCCCGGGTGGGCTTCAACCAGTCGCGACCGTTGCTGCTCGGCAACCCGCGCGCGCAGTGGCAGGCCCTCATGGAGGCGCGTCGGCCCGTGTACGAGCGCGTCGCGACGGTGCGGGTGCTGACGGACGGGCTGCGGCCGGCCGACGTGGCCGAGGCCGTCGAGACCGCGCTCGCCGCGCTGCGGGTGGCAGGCGCGACCGACGAGCCGGCCGCGCCGACGACGACGAACGAGGTGGACCAGTGAGCGAGCGGCGGCGCGTGACCGTGACGGGTGAGCACCCGTACGACGTGGTGATCGGCCGCAACCTGCTCGGTGAGCTGCCGGCGTCGCTGGGGAGCTCGGTGCGCCGGGTGCTGGTCGTGCACCCCGCGGCGTTGGCGACGACCGCGGACGTCATCATCGAGGACCTGCGGGCGCACGGCTACGAGACGTTCGGCGCCGAGGTCCCGGACGCCGAGGAGGCCAAGACCGCCCAGGTCGCCGCGTTCTTGTGGGGGGTGCTCGGTCAGGCGGACTTCACCCGGTCGGACGCGGTCGTCGCCGTCGGCGGCGGGGCCACCACGGATCTCGGCGGGTTCGTCGCGGCCACCTGGCTGCGCGGGATCCAGGTGGTGCAGGTCCCGACGACGGTGCTCGCCATGGTCGACGCGGCCGTCGGGGGCAAGACCGGCATCAACACCGCCGAGGGCAAGAACCTCGTGGGGGCGTTCCACCCGCCGCGCGCCGTGCTGTGCGACCTGGTGGCGCTCGAGTCGATGCAGCGGTTCGACTTCGTCGCGGGACTCGCGGAGGTCGTCAAGGCGGGGTTCATCGCGGACCCCCGGATCCTCGAGCTCGTCGAGGCGCACGTCGAGCTGCTGCAGGACCCGGCGGCAGCCGCGCGCTCGGAGGTGCTGCTCGAGCTGATCGAGCGGGCGGTGGTCGTCAAGGCGCGGGTCGTCGGTGAGGACCTCAAGGAGGCGGGCCTGCGAGAGATCCTCAACTACGGCCACACCTTCGGGCACGCGATCGAGCACGTCGAGCGCTACCAGTGGCGGCACGGCGCCGCGGTGTCGGTCGGGATGGTGTACGCCGCCGAGCTCGCGCGGCTCGCGAGTCGCCTGTCGGAGGACGTCGTGGCGAGGCACCGCTCGGTGCTGTCCGCGCTGGGGCTCCCGACGACCTACCGGCCGGACCGCTGGGACCGGCTGGTCACCGCGATGCGTCGGGACAAGAAGACGCGCGGGGACCTGCTGCGGTTCGTCGTGCTGGAGGACATCGGCAAGCCCGTGCGGCTCGAGGGGCCGGACCCGACGCTGCTCGCGGCGGCCTACGCGGAGATCGCCGAGGGTGCTGCCCCGTCGTCGGCGGTCACGCTGTAGCCACGCCTGGCCCTGTGCGTGTCGCTCGCCGCGTGGCCGTCGGTGGCCCCCTCGCTGACTAGGCTGGCGGAATGACACGCGTGCTGGTGCTCAACGGCCCGAACCTGGCCCGGTTGGGCGCCCGCGAACCCGACGTCTACGGCTCTGCGACGCTGGCCGACCTCACGTCCGCGGTGCGGCGCTGGGCGGCTGACCTGGGGCTGGACGCCGAGGTGCGGCAGACCGACGACGAGTCGGAGCTGATCGGCTGGCTCCACGAGGCGGTCGACTCGCGCAGCGACGTCGTGCTGAACCCCGCGGCGTTCACGCACTACTCGTACGCCCTGCGCGACGCCGCCGCGCAGGTGACCGGGGCGCACCTGCGTCTGGTCGAGGTGCACCTGACGAACCCGTACGCGCGTGAGGAGTTCCGTCACCACTCGGTGATCGGCCCGGTCGCGACGGGGACGGTCGCCGGGTTCGGGTTCGACTCCTACCGGCTGGCACTCGCCGCTCTCAGTGAGAACAAGTCCTGAGGGTTGTAGTCACACCAACAAGAGCCTAGGCTGGTTCCATGTTCGTGATGACCGTCGACCAACGCGGGAGCCGACGGCACGGTGACCTCGTGCCCGACCTGCTCGGCCGGCTCGCGCGCCGGTGGCCCGGCGTCGTCGCGGGATCGGGTGTCGCGCGTCCCGCCGGGTGCGTGCTGCCGTTCGAGCGGACGGTGGGGGACGAGGTGCAGGGGCTCCTCGACGACGCCGCGGTGGTGGTCGAGATCGCGCTGTGGACGCTGCGTCACGGAGGCTGGAGCGTCGGGATCGGCGCGGGGAGCGTCGAGGAGCCGTTGGCCGACAGTGCGCGTGCGGGTTCCGGTCCCGCCTACGTCCTGGCACGGGACGCGGTCGAGGCCGCCAAGAGCAGGCAGCGCGTCGTGCCCCTCGCGGTGCGCGGAGCACACCATCAGGCGGCTCTGGACGCCGAGGCCGTGCTCACTCTCGTCGCCGCGACCGCGGGACGCCGTTCCGTCGCAGGCTGGACCGCGATCGACGCGCTCGAGGCTGCGGGTGCGGGTGCGCGGCAGGAGGACGTGGCGTCGGACATGGGGATCACCCAGCAGGCGGTCAGCCAACGCCTTCGGACCGCGCTCTACGACGAGGCACGCGCCGCGGCCCGCGCGGGTGCGCACCTGCTCGTGACCGCCCAGGGCTGAGCCGCCCGCGGGGCGCTCCCCGCCGCCGTGCTCACAGGAGCGCGCGAGCGGCGACGCCGCAGGCCGCGGCCCAGATGAGCGACGCGAGCGTCCCGATGACGAACCGCTCGGAGGCGCCCGGGTTCTCCTTCAGCTCGGGGTAGCGGCCGAGTCCCTTGACGGCCACCACGAGCGCGACGCCCGCAGGCTCGCCGACGAGCACGCACGCCGTGACGGCCAGCCGCTCGAGGAACCCGATCCAGGAACCGCCGCGCAGAGCCGCGCGCGCCGCCGGTCCGTCGGGCCCGGCCGGGTCGGCCGAACCCGCCCGCACGGACGTCGCCGGGGCGGCCGCGGCCGGGGACGCGCCCGGGGTGACCGGAGCAGGGGCGGGGGGCGGTGGGGTCGACGAGGCACGCCCGGGCGCGCGCGACGCGAGCCGCAGGACGCCCGCGACCACCCACCAGCCGCCGCCGACGGAGACCACCAGGGCGGCGAGCACCACGAGGACCTTGAGCATGCGCCTACCTCACCACAGCCGACCGACGCCGTGCGCCCTCGTCCCGGTGCGCGCGTCGCGTCGTCCGTCACCGCCGGGGCCACCCCCGTCCGGCCCCGGCCGGGGTGCCCTGCGACGGTGCGCGCAGCGTCGGGGCGGTACGATGGTCGGCGGCCCGCGGCCGGACGCGATCCTGAGGGTCACCCCGCTGACCAGTCGACCGGCGGCTCGAGACGAGCCGTGGCCAGACCGCGAGGCGGCCCGGCCGCCTCGATCCACCTCGACAGGAAGCGACGAATCGTGGCGACCACCAACGACCTCAAGAACGGCACCGTGCTGCGCATCGACGGCCAGCTCTGGACCGTCGTCGAGTTCCAGCACGTCAAGCCCGGCAAGGGCGGCGCGTTCGTGCGCACCAAGCTGAAGAACGTGCTGAGCGGCAAGGTGGTCGACAAGACCTTCAACGCCGGCATCAAGGTCGAGACGGCGACCGTCGACAAGCGCGAGATGCAGTACCTGTACAAGGACGGCGACGACTTCGTGTTCATGGACACGGACACGTACGACCAGCTGCACGTCCCGGCGGCGACCGTCGGTGACGCGGCGAACTTCCTCCTGGAGAACCAGAGCGCGCTCGTCGCGACGAACGAGGGCGCGCCGCTGTACGTCGAGCTGCCCCCGTCGGTGACGCTCCTGGTCACGTACACCGAGCCGGGCCTGCAGGGCGACCGCTCGAGCGCGGGCACCAAGCCGGCCACGCTCGAGACCGGGTACGAGATCCAGGTCCCGCTGTTCCTCGAGGCGAACACCAAGGTCAAGGTCGACACCCGCGACGGCTCCTACCTGGGTCGCGTGAACGACTGACGTGGGAGCCCGTTCCAAGGCCCGCAAGCGGGCAGTCGACGTCCTCTTCGAAGCAGACCAGCGTGGGCTCGCCCCGCTGACGGTGCTGGCTCAGCGCATCGCCGAGCCCGGCACCGAGGCGGCGCTGCCGCAGTACGCGGTCGAGATCGTCGAGGGCGTCGTGGCGCGGCTCGGGCGGATCGACGAGGTGCTGGCGTCCCACTCGCACGGGTGGACGATCGAGCGCATGCCTGCCGTCGACCGCGCCGTGCTGCGCGTCGGCGTGTGGGAGATCCTGTTCAACGACGAGGTCCCCGACGCCGTCGCGGTCGACGAGGCCGTGGACCTGGTGAAGGCGCTGTCGACCGACGAGTCGCCCGGGTTCGTCAACGGTCTGCTCGGCCGTGTGGTCGAGCTCAAGCCGATGCTGCTCGCCTGAGCTCGTCGTCCGGCCGGCCCTGCCGCGACCCCGCGTGGCGGCAGGGCGCGTCAGGTCACGCGTGCTGGTGCACGCGCTCCGTGTCCTCGTCGGGCCACGGGGCGGGCACCACGCGCAGGGGCCGGGTGTCCTCCCAGACCGAGCCCGGGCGCGGTCCCCGCACGGGGACGGTCGCGACGGCGCGGCCGAGGAAGTTCCCCTGCACGCGGCGGACGCCGAGCTCGACGAGGGCGTCGAGGTCGGCCGCCCGCTCGACGCCCTCGGCGACGACGTCGAGCCCGTGCGCCGTGCCGAGCTCGACGATGGCCCGCACGATCGACGAGCCCCGCTCGGTGCCGACCTCCCGGATGAACGAGCGGTCGATCTTCAGGACGTCGACCGGCAGCCGTGCCAGGCGCGCGAGCGAGGAGTAGCCGGTGCCGAAGTCGTCGACCGCGATCCGCACGCCGCGCGCACGCAGCTCGGACAGGACCGGGATCGCGGAGGTCGTGCGGACCAGGGCGCTCTCGGTGATCTCCAGCGTGAGGTGCTCCCAGTACGTGGTGCCCCAGGCGAGCTCGATCTGCTCGAGGGCGTCGGGCTCCGACAGGTGCCGTGCGGCGAGGTTCACCGCGACGGGCATCTGGAACCGGTCGAGGGCGCGACGCGCCTGGTGGAGCATCGACAGGCCGATCGGGACGATCAGGCCCGTCTCCTCGGCCAGGTCGAGCCAGTCGGCCGGCAGCAGCAGGCGTCCGTGGTGGTCCCAGCGCGCGAGCGTCTCGACCTGGAGCACCTCGAGCGTGCGCGAGTCGACGATGGGCTGGAAGTGCGCGGTGAACAGCCCCTGCGCGACCGCGGTCTCGAGCGCGGTCCGTTGCAGGCGCTCGGCCTCGACCGCGCGGCGCAGCGCACGGTCGAAGACCCGGTACCCGGAGCGTGAGCGCTTCGCCTCGAGCATCGCGGTGTCGGCGTGGCGGACGAGGGCCTCGACGTCGACGACGTCCCCGGGCTGCCACGTCGCGACGCCGACCGACAGTCGCGAGGGCTGGCTCGACGACGCACGGTCGACGAAGCCCTCGCGCAGGTGGCGGGCGATCGCGGCGAGCTCGGCGTCGTGCGGCGCGCGCGAGATCACCATGACGAACTCGTCACCGCCGAGCCGTCCGACGAACGTCTCCTCGTCGGGGACCGCGGTACGCAGGTGGCGCGCGACCCGGCACAGCATGTCGTCGCCGCCGGCGTGGCCGTGCACGTCGTTGTACCGCTTGAAGCCGTCGACGTCGCAGTACACGAGCGAGACGCGGGTGCGCTCGACGTTGGCCCGCTCGAGCACCTCGTGCAGGTGCTGCTGGACGGCACGCCGGTTCGGCAGGCCGGTCAGGGCGTCGGCGTAGGCGGTGCGGTTCAGCTGCTGCGTCAGGGCGTAGCGCTCGGCCGCCGCGGAGACGATCTGGGCCAGGTCGACGAGGAAGGCGCGCTCGTGCGCGTCGTGCGGGGCGCGGCCGAACAGCTCGCACACGAACCGGCCGTGCGCGATCGGGCGCAGCGTCCCCTCGACGTCCGGGTCGGCCAGCACGTCCCGGGCCTCGTCACGGGCCCGGAGCAGGAGAGCGTCGGCGTCACGCGCGAACCACGCCGCGTTCGAGACGCGCGCGATCGCGTCACGCATGCGGTGCTGACGGCTCGCGGCATCCTGCGCCTGCCGGACCCGCACCAGTGCCAGCGCCGCCAGGCCGAAGGCGATCGGCACCGACCACAGCGCGGCGAGCAGCGCGCTGACGTCACGGTCCGGCATGAACCCGCTCGCGACGAGCATGCACACCGACTCGAAGCCCGCCGCGACGAGCAACGCACCCCACGCCGTCACGGAGCGCCGTCCGAGCGTCGCGACGACGTACCCCAGCACGACGAGGGTCGCGGCGAGCAGCAGGCCGCCGCCGACCTGCCGGTCGGCCTCGCGCGGGCCGACCAGGGGTGGCACCCAGGACAGCACGGACAGCGCGAGCAGGGGAGCGACCCCGGCGACCCACCACCGCACGCGCGGTCCGTGCGCGAACGCCCGGGTCGTGGGCAGCGCCAGCAGCAGGAACGCCGCCACGAAGACCGCGTGCACGACGCCCAGGACGTCGGGCGTCGCCCCCGACGTCAGGACGCCGGCGACACCGCCGACGAACAGCATCCCTCCGATCACGGCGGACCACGCCAGGGCCCACACCGCGCCCACGGGGCGACGGTCCGTGCGCCACCAGAGCCACTGGAGCACGCACAGGCCCCCGACGGCGCCTGCCGCGACCAGCTGGATCACGCAGACCCACAGTGGCACCATGCCGAGCATCCTTGTCACTTCGGCGTGATCGCGGGGTGACCTGAACGCGCATTCGGGTGATACGGACGCCGACCGGGCGAATCACGTCCCATCCCGTGGCCAAAGATGTCCGATTCGACAGCGCGTTCACTAGGCTGCGCGAGGTGCCCGGAGCATCGGGCCCGACGACGACAGTGGGAGAGCAGATGCCGAGCTGGACGATGACACGGCGCGCGATCGCCGCCATGGCGTGCACGGGGCTGGTCGCGACCGTGACCGTCGCCGCGGTGACGCCTGCGGGCGCCGCCGACGGCGCGACCGCGGGGCCGCTGGGTTCCGCCACGAGCGCGCCCGTCAGGACGACGAAGCGTGCCGTCCCGGCGCCGACCGCTGACTCGTTGGTCGCGGGTGTCGTGTACCGCGTCTCGGGCATCGCGACGATGTCGAGCGGGGCCTTCGCGAGCAAGGCCGCGGCCCAGGCGGCGAGCTCGGTGCGCGCCGCCCTCGTGGCCTCCGGCGCCCGTCTCGCCGAGGGCGCGCACGCGGTCGACGGGGGCGCGAGCTGGGCCGTCGACTTCGACAAGCCGCTCACCTCCAAGGCCGCCGCGGCCAAGCTGGCGGCGGTCAAGGCGCTGCCCGGCGTCACCGACGTCGAGCCCAACAACGTCTCCCGTGCGCACGCGAGCGCCCCGGTCAACCCGAGCGACCCGTACCTGCGCGACTACCAGTGGAACATCTGGGACTACTACGACGGCACGATCGAGGGCATCACCTTCCCCAAGGGCGGCTACTCGAGCCACGCGCTGTCGCTGTGGCCCGCCACCAAGGGCAAGTCCTCGGTCGTCGTGGCGGTGCTCGACACCGGGCAGACCACGCACCCGCAGCTGACCAAGGCGACGGTCGCGGGCTACGACTTCATCTCGAGCAAGGCGTCGGCGCGAGACGGCAGCGGGCGCGACTCGAACCCCAAGGACCAGGGGGACTGGACGTCGTCGACCGACAGCTCGTGGCACGGCACGCACGTCGCCGGGATCATCGCGGCCGCGCACGACGGCAAGGAGGGCATCGGCAACGCGCCGAACCTGCGCGTGCAGCACGTGCGCGTGCTGGGTCGTGACGGCGGCACGTCGGCGGACATCGCTGCGGCGATCACCTGGGCCTCGGGTGGGTCGGTGAGCGGGACCTCCAAGAACAAGACGCCGGCCAAGGTCATCAACCTCTCGCTCGGTGGCCGTCACGGGTGCGAGAGCTTCATGCAGAAGGCGATCGACGGGGCGCGCAAGCGCGGCGCGGTGGTCGTCGTCTCGGCCGGCAACTCCAACGAGAGCGCGCTGAAGTTCTCGCCCGCGAGCTGCAAGAACGTCATCACGGTCGCGGCCACGGACCGCGCAGGCGAGCGCGCCTCCTACTCGAACTACGGCTCCGCGGTCGAGCTCGCCGCCCCCGGCGGGGACTACGGCGCGACAGTGGCCTCGACCTGGAACACGGGCGTGACGACGCCTGGTTCGGCCACGTGGGGAACGATGGCCGGGACCAGCCAGGCGGCGCCCGCGGTGTCCGCGGCTGCGGGCCTGCTCGCCTCGCTGGGGCTCAGCCGCAGCCAGATCGAGAAGGGCATCGTCAAGGCTGTCTCGACGTTCCCGAAGTACTCGAGCACGCCGTCGTGGAGCTGCCGCAACAAGTGCGGCGCGGGCTACCTCGACCTGCAGAAGGTCCTGGCGCCGAAGAGCCGCGTGACGATCTCGGGGACGGCGAAGGTCGGCAGCACCCTGACCGCCAAGGTGTCGTACACCGGCAAGATCACCAGCCGCACGTACACCTGGTACCGCAGCGGTACGGTGATCAGCGGCGTGACGGGCTCGACGTACAAGCTCAAGTCCGCCGACCGGGGCAAGACGATCAAGGTCAAGGTGACACCGAAGGGCTCGGGGTCGTACCTCGGCATCACGAGCACCTCGGCCTCGACCAGCAAGGTCAGCTGAGCACCGCACGACGCGCGATGGCACACGGGTATGGCCGTCCTCCGGGGCGGCCATACCCGTGTGCGTCGGCGAGGGTCTCGCGAGCATGGGCGAGAGGTCCGCGGCGGGGACCTCGTCGGCGCTGGCGCCGCGCTCGACGGGCCGCGCTACGGACGACGGGAACAGGACGATGACGACGACGACCTCCGGCCGGACGTGGCGTGCGGCCGTCGCCCGCGTGTGCGTGACCACCGTTGCGGCCGGCATCGTGCTCGGTGCCGTGCCGGGCCAGGCGTCCGCAGGCGACCTGGGTGTGTACGAGCCTCCCGAGACGACGACGGCGGAGCCGCAGGCCGCAGGGATCGTGTACCAGGTGCGCCCGGGCGCCGCGGTCGCACCGAGCACGGCCGCCGCGGTGGTGAGCACGAGCGCGGGCGTGGCCGTCGGGACGCTCGCGGCGCCCGCCGGCGACGGGACGATCGCCGTCGACTTCGTCCGGCCCGTCTCGGCGTCGACTGCCCGCCGTGCCGCGCAGGAGCTCGCAGAGGACCCGGCGGTCGTGTGGGCCGAGCCGAACTACCTCGCCGAGAGCGCGGCGAGCCCCCCGGTCACGCCGCGCGACGAGTACTTCCGCGAGTACCAGTGGCACGTGTGGGACTACCGCACGGGTGCGGTCGGCGGCGTCACGGTCCCTGCCGGCGGGTACTCGACGCGGGCGCTCAGCCTGTGGCCCCGCACCAAGGGGAACGGCGTGGTCGTCGCGGTCCTCGACACGGGCATCACGCCGCACCCCGACCTGGACGGCCGCCTCGTGGCCGGGTACGACATGATCTCCAGCCGGACGTCAGCACGTGACGGCGACGGTAGGGACCCGGACCCCACGGACGAGGGAGACCTCGCCCACGGCTCGTCCAGCTCGTGGCACGGTACGCACGTCGCCGGCATCGTCGCGGCAGCGACCGACCGGACCGGCATGACGGGGATCGCCCCGAACGCCCGGGTCCAGCCCGTGCGGGTGCTCGGCTCGAACGGCGGCACGTTCGCGGACATCGCGGCGGGTGTCACCTGGGCCTCTGGCGGGTCCGTCTCGGGGACGCGGCGCAACAGCACGCCGGCGCGTGTCCTGAACCTGTCGATCCAGACCGAGGCCGACCTGGAGTGCCCGCGGGTGCTGCAGCTCGCGATCGACGGCGCACGTGCCCGCGGCGCTGTCGTCGTCGCGGCCGCCGGGAACATGGCCAAGAGCGCGCTCAGGTCCGTGCCCGCCAACTGCGATGGTGTGATCACCGTGGCAGCGCTCGACAAGGACGGCAGGCGCACCTCCTACACGAACACGGGCCGCGCGGTCGACGTCGCGGCGCCCGGGGGCTCGGGTGCCGACGGCTCCACGTCGAGCTACGTGTGGTCGACGTGGAACGACGGCCTGAGCTCACCCGGATCGCCCACGTGGGCCGGCATGACGGGGACGAGCCAGGCGGCGCCCGCGGTGGCCGGCGGCGCGGCGCTGCTCGCGGGCCTCGGGCTCAAGGGCGAGGCGCTCGAACGCGCGCTGCTGTCGTCGGTGTCGCAGTTCCCGGCGTACTCCTCGGGCAGGTGCACCACGAGCGCGTGCGGTGTCGGGCGGCTCGACCTGGCGAAGGTGCTGACTCCTCTCGGGCCGGCGACGCTGGCGGGCAAGGGCAGCGTCGGCAGCACGCTGACCGCCTCGGTGCCGGACGGCTTCACCGGCAAGGTCACCGCCCTGGCGTACCGCTGGTACCGCGACGGCGCGACGATCTCGGGCGCGACCGGCCGCACCTATCGCGTCCAGCCCGCAGACCGCGGCACCCGGCTCACGGTGCGCGTCACGCCCCGCAGCACGGGGTCGTACTACGCGCGCTCCACGGGCTCCGGCGGTGTCCTGGTCCCACGGTGAGCGACGCGTCGGTCGAGGGCGCGCTCGTCGCGCGGCTGCGTGCCGCGGGGTGCGTGTTCGCCGAGGACGAGGCTGCGCTGCTGCTCGCGGAGCCGGTCTCCGCGCACGAGCTGGAGACGATGATCCGGCGCCGGTGTGCCGGTGAGCCGCTGGAGACCGTGCTCGGCTGGGCGCAGTTCGCCGGGCTGCGGGTGCGGGTCGCCCGCGGGGTGTTCGTGCCCCGCACCCGCACGGAGCTGCTCGTCGAGCTCGCCGACGAGCTGCTTGCGGACCGGCCGACGTCCGCAGTCGTCGTCGACCTGTGCTGCGGCTCGGGCGCCCTGGGCGCCGCGGTGGCCCGGCGCCACCCGTCGGCGGTCGTGCACGCGGCGGACGTCGACCCTGACGCGGTGGCCTGCGCACGCCTCAACCTGCCGGCCGACCGCGTGCACGCCGGCGACCTGTTCGAGGCGCTGCCCGCAGGTCTGCTCGGCCGTGTGGACGTCGTCGTCGCCAACGCGCCGTACGTGCCGACCCGGGCGATCGCCTCGATGCCGCCGGAGGCGCGTGAGCACGAGGCGCGGGTCGCACTCGACGGCGGCGCGGACGGGTTGACGGTGCAACGCAGGATCGCGGCCGGGGTGCGGCCGTGGCTCGCCCGCGGGGGAGCGGTCGTCATCGAGACCAGCCAGGAGCAGGCACCGCGCACCGCGCGGCTCCTCGTCGACCATGGTCTGTCGGCGCGGGTGCGCCGTGACGAGGCACGGGACGGGACCGCGGTCGTCGGTCGGGTCGACGGCGGGGGCATCGCTCGGGACGTCCACGGGCGGCTCTGAGCACGTGGTCGCGCGCGGCGTGAGCCACGTCGCACCGCCTGCGACCGGGAGACGCGACCGCGTCGCGGTAGGGTGGCCGGGACCGCAGACCTTCCTTTAACTCCCGTCCCGTGAGGCGGGGAAGGAGTCGCACGTGAGCACTGCGCTGCCCTCGGATGCCGGCGTCCCGGCGTCCCCCTCAGGCCACGAGGCCACCGTCGTCCTCGGCGAGGCCGAGATCGCACGGGCACTGACCCGGATCGCGCACGAGGTCCTCGAACGCAACAAGGGCGGTCAGGACGTCGTCCTGCTGGGCATCCCCACGCGGGGGGTCCCGCTCGCCGGCCGCCTCGCGGCACGTATCGCCGACGTGGAGCCGGGCCTCGACGCCACGCAGCTCGTCGGCAGCCTGGACGTCACGATGTACCGCGACGACCTGCGCCGGCACCCCACGCGCTCGATCGGCACCACCCAGCTGCCCGCGGACCTCGACGGCAAGGTCGTGGTCCTCGTCGACGACGTGCTGTTCTCCGGACGGACCATCCGTGCGGCGCTCGACGCGATCTCCGACCTGGGTCGGCCGCGCGCGGTGCAGCTGGCGGCACTCGTCGACCGCGGCCACCGCGAGCTGCCGATCCGCGCCGATTTCGTCGGCAAGAACCTGCCGACGTCGCACCACGAGCGCGTGCGGGTGCTGCTGCGCGAGCTCGACGGCCGCGACGCGGTGCTGATCGAGGGATCCCGCGCATGAAGCACCTGCTCTCGGCCTCCGACCTCACCCGGGACGACGCGCTGCTGATCCTCGACACGGCCGGCCAGATGGCCGCGACGCAGTCACGCGAGATCAAGAAGCTGCCGACGCTGCGGGGCCGCACCGTGGTCAACCTGTTCTTCGAGGACTCGACCCGCACCCGGATCAGCTTCGAGACCGCTGCGAAGCGGCTCTCGGCGGACGTGATCAACTTCTCCGCCAAGGGCTCGAGCGTCTCCAAGGGCGAGTCGCTCAAGGACACGGCGCTCACCCTGCAGGCGATGGGCGCGGACGCCGTCGTGATCCGGCACCAGGCGAGCGGTGCACCCCACACCCTCGCGAGCTCCGGGTGGACGCACGGCGCGGTCGTCAATGCGGGCGACGGCACGCACCAGCACCCCACGCAGGCGCTGCTCGACGCGTACACGCTGCGTCGCCACCTCGTCGGGGACCGTGGCCGGGCCGATGCGAGCGGACGCGACCTGCACGGCCTGCACGTCGCCGTCGTCGGGGACGTGCTGCACAGCCGCGTCGCGCGGTCCAACGTCCAGCTGCTGCACACGCTCGGCGCACGCGTGACGCTCGTCGCGCCGCCCACCCTCGTCCCGGTGGGCGTCGGGGCGTGGCCGTGCGAGGTGAGCTACCGGCTCGACGACGTGATCGTCGACGGCAAGCCCGACGCGATCATGATGCTGCGCGTCCAGCGTGAGCGGATGTCCAGCGCGGGCGGAGGGTTCTTCCCGAGCCCCCTGGAGTACTCACGCGGCTACGGGCTGGACGCGCGTCGGCTGGCCGCGCTGCCGGACCACGCGATCGTCCTGCACCCGGGTCCGATGAACCGGGGCCTGGAGATCTCGGCGGACGCCGCGGACAGTGACCGGGCGGTCATCGTCGAGCAGGTCGCCAACGGCGTGGCCGTGCGCATGGCGGTGCTGTACCTGCTGCTCGCGGGCGAGCAGTCGACCACGAACAGGAGTGCCGAGTGACCCCCTACCTGCTGCGCGACGTCTCGCTCCTCGGTGAGGAGCGCACGGACGTCCTGCTCGCCGACGGCGTGATCGCCGCGACAGGCCCGGACCTCGAGGCCCCGCAGGACGCGGTCGTGATCGACGGGCGCGGCCTGGTCGCACTGCCCGGCCTGGTCGACCTGCACACCCACCTGCGCGAGCCGGGTCGCGAGGACGCCGAGACGATCGAGAGCGGCACGCGCGCGGCGGCGCTCGGCGGGTTCACGGCGGTGCACGCGATGGCCAACACCACCCCGACGCAGGACACCGCCGGCGTCGTCGAGCAGGTCTGGCACCTCGGACGGCGCGCCGGCTGGGTCGACGTGTTCCCCGTGGGCGCCGTGACCGTGGGCCTCGAGGGCGAGCGACTCGCCGAGCTCGGGGCCATGGCGGAGTCGGCGGCACGCGTGCGCGTGTTCTCCGACGACGGCAAGTGCGTGCACGACCCGGTCGTCATGCGCCGTGCGCTGGAGTACGTCAAGGCGTTCGACGGCGTGATCGCGCAGCACGCGCAGGAGCCGAGGCTGACCGAGGGCTCCCAGATGCACGAGGGTGTCGTGTCCGCCGAGCTCGGGCTCGCGGGCTGGCCCGCGGTCGCGGAGGAGGCGATCATCGCGCGCGACGTGCTGCTCGCCGAGCACGTCGGCTCGCGCCTGCACGTGTGCCACCTGTCCACGGCCGGATCCGTGGAGATCGTGCGCTGGGCGAAGTCGCGTGGCATCGACGTCACGGCCGAGGTCACGCCGCACCACCTGAGCCTGACCGACGAGCTGGCCCGCGGCTACGACCCGCTGTTCAAGGTGAACCCGCCGCTGCGGACGCAGCGCGACGTCGAGGCCGTCCGGGAGGGCCTGGCCGACGGCACGATCGACATCGTCGCGACCGACCACGCGCCGCACGCGCGTGAGGACAAGGACTGCGAGTGGGCCGCGGCGGCGTTCGGCATGACCGGGCTCGAGACGGCGCTGTCCGTCGTCCAGGAGGCGATGGTCGACACCGGGCGCATGACGTGGGCCGACGTGGCGCGGGTGCTGTCGGCCGCTCCCGCGCGGATCGGACGCATCGAGGGCCACGGGCGGCCGATCGCCGTCGGCGAGCCCGCCAACCTCACGCTCGTCGACCCGGCGGCGCGTCGCGTGGTGCACCCGCAGACGCAGGCCTCCAAGTCGCAGAACTCGCCGTTCGGTGGACGGGAGCTGCCCGGCCGCGTGGTCGCGACGTTCCTGCGCGGGCGCGCGACGGTGCTGGACGGTGCCCCGGTGCAGGCCGCGGCGGTGGTCCGGTGACCGGACGGCAGGTCGCCACGACGCTCGTCCTGCTGGCGATCCTCCTGCTGTCGTGGTGGGGCATGCGGGTCGGCTGGGAGCACCGACGACGACGCACCGAGGCCCTCGCACCCGCCCTGCCCGTGGTCCCGGACGATCCCGGACCCGTGACGGCCGGCCCGTTCGAGGCGGTGTACGTCTCCTCGACCCGGGCGGGTGACTGGCTGGACCGCGTGGTCGCGAACGGACTGGGCGTGCGCAGCCCGGCTCGGGTGAGCGTGCATCCGACGGGCGTCCTCGTGGGCCGCTCGGGCGCCCCCGACCTGTTCGTCCCCGCCTCGTCGCTGCGCGGCGTGACGACGTCCCCCGGCATCGCGGGCAAGGTCGTCGGAGGCTCCGGCATCGTGGTGCTGACCTGGTCACCCGCCGGAACCGACGACGACCGCGGTCTCGACTCCGGCCTGCAGCCCCGTCACCCGGCCGACCGCGAGGCGCTCGTCGCCGCGGTCGCCGCCCTGATCCCTGACACCCCCGCCGCGACGCGCGGCACACAGGAGAAGCCATGACTGACCAGACCGCACCCGCGCGGCTCGTCCTCGAGGACGGCCGCAGCTTCACCGGGCAGGCGTACGGCGCGACCGGCACGACCCTGGGCGAGATCGTCTTCAACACCGGCATGACCGGCTACCAGGAGACGCTCACCGACCCCAGCTACCACCGCCAGATCGTCGTGATGACCGCGCCGCACATCGGCAACACCGGCGTCAACGACGAGGACCAGGAGTCCCGGCAGATCTGGGTCGCCGGGTACGTCGTGCGCGACCCTGCGCGGGTCCCGTCCAGCTGGCGCTCGCGCCGGTCACTGGACGAGGAGCTCGCGGCGCACGGCGTCGTCGGCATCAGTGGCATCGACACGCGTGCGCTCACGCGCCACCTGCGCGAGCGGGGGGTCATGCGTGCCGGCATCTTCTCGGGCGAGGCACTGGGGGAGCGGACCGACTCCGAGCTGCTCGAGGAGGTCCTGACCGCGCCCGCGATGGCGGGCGCCGATCTGGCGGGTGAGGTCACCACCGCCGAGCCGTACGTCGTCGAGGCGCTCGACGAGGACGGCCAGCAGCTGGCGCAGCCGCGCGCGGTCGTCGCCGCCGTGGACCTGGGCATCAAGGCGATGACGCCGCAGCGGCTCGCCGAGCGGGGGGTGCGCGTGCACGTGCTGCCCTCGACGGCCACGATCGACGACGTCCTGGCGACGTCGCCCGACGGGGTCTTCTTCTCCAACGGCCCGGGCGACCCGAGCGCCGCGACGCACGAGATCGAGCTGCTGCGCGAGGTGCTCGACCGCAAGATCCCGTTCTTCGGCATCTGCTACGGCAACCAGCTGCTCGGCCGCGCGCTGGGCTACGGCACGTACAAGCTGGGCTACGGGCACCGCGGCGTGAACCAGCCGGTGATCGACCGCCGCACGGGCAAGGTGGAGATCACCGCCCACAACCACGGCTTCGCGGTCGACGCGCCGCTCGAGGGCGAGTCGCTCGCGCCGCACGACGGGGGTCGGTACGGCCGTGTGGTCGTGTCCCACGTCGACCTCAACGACGACGTCGTCGAGGGCCTCGAGGCGCTCGACCTGCCCGCGTTCAGCGTGCAGTACCACCCCGAGGCCGCCGCCGGGCCGCACGACGCCGCCTACCTGTTCGACCGTTTCCTGGACCTCATGACCGACACGAAGGGCGCACGCTGATGCCTCGCCGCACCGACATCTCCAGCGTCCTGGTCATCGGGTCCGGCCCGATCGTCATCGGCCAGGCGTGCGAGTTCGACTACTCGGGCACGCAGGCCTGCCGCGTGCTCAAGGAGGAGGGCCTGCGGGTCGTCCTGGTGAACTCGAACCCCGCGACGATCATGACCGACCCCGAGTTCGCCGACGCCACGTACGTCGAGCCGATCACCACCGAGGTGCTGACCTCGATCATCGCCAAGGAGCGCCCCGACGCCCTCCTGCCCACCCTCGGTGGCCAGACCGCGCTCAACGCGGCGATCGCCCTGCACGAGGCCGGTGTGCTCGAGAAGTACGACGTCGAGCTCATCGGCGCGAACATCGCCGCGATCCAGAAGGGTGAGGACCGCGAGCAGTTCAAGCAGGTCGTCGACGTGTGCGGCGGCGAGTCGGCGCGCTCGGCGATCGTGCACACGATCGACGAGGCGCTGGCGGCCGTCGAGGACCTGGGCTACCCGGTCGTCGTGCGCCCGTCCTTCACGATGGGCGGGCTCGGGTCGGGCATCGCGTACGACGAGGCCGACCTGCTGCAGATCGTCGGCCAGGGCCTGCACTACTCCCCGACGACCGAGGTGCTGCTCGAGGAGTCGATCCTGGGCTGGAAGGAGTTCGAGCTCGAGCTCATGCGCGACAAGCACGACAACGTCGTCGTCGTGTGCTCGATCGAGAACGTCGACGCCGTCGGCGTGCACACGGGCGACTCGGTCACGGTCGCGCCGGCGCTGACGCTCACCGACCGCGAGTACCAGCGGCTGCGGGACATCGGCATCGCGGTGATCCGCGAGGTCGGCGTCGACACCGGCGGCTGCAACATCCAGTTCGCGGTCGAGCCGACCACGGGCCGCGTCGTCGTGATCGAGATGAACCCGCGCGTCTCGCGCTCGTCGGCGCTCGCGTCGAAGGCGACCGGCTTCCCGATCGCCAAGATCGCCGCCAAGCTCGCCGTCGGCTACACGCTCGACGAGATCCCGAACGACATCACGGGCTCGACGCCCGCGAGCTTCGAGCCGACGCTCGACTACGTCGTCGTCAAGGTGCCGCGGTTCGCCTTCGAGAAGTTCCCGGCGGCCGACCCGACGCTGACGACGACCATGAAGTCGGTGGGCGAGGCGATGGCACTGGGCCGCAACTTCACCGAGGCGCTCGGCAAGGCGATGCGGTCGATCGACAAGAAGGGCTCGATCTTCCACTGGGCGGGCGAGCCCGCGGCGGGAGACGAGCTCGACGCGCTCGTCGCCTCGATCGCGCGCCCCACCGAGGGCCGGCTGATCGACGTCCAGCAGGTGCTGCGCGCGGGCGTGAGCGTCGAGACGGTGCACGAGCGCACCGGGATCGACCCGTGGTTCCTCGACCAGATCGTGCTGATCAACGAGGTCGCCGAGCAGACCCGCACGGCCGACGCGCTCACGCGCGAGGTACTGGCTCACGCGAAGCGGCACGGCTTGTCCGACGCGCAGATCGCGCAGCTGCGCGGCACGACCGAGGACGCGGTGCGCACCGCGCGCCACGCCGTGGGGCTGCGTCCGGTGTTCAAGACGGTGGACACGTGCGCCGCCGAGTTCGCCGCGCTCACGCCGTACCACTACTCGTCCTACGACGAGGAGACCGAGGTCGCGCCGCGCGAGCGGCCCGCGATCATCATCCTCGGCTCGGGCCCGAACCGGATCGGTCAGGGCATCGAGTTCGACTACTCGTGCGTGCACGCGGCGCTGACCCTCAAGGGTGAGTTCGAGACCGTGATGGTCAACTGCAACCCCGAGACGGTCTCGACCGACTACGACACCTCCGACCGGCTGTACTTCGAGCCGCTGACGTTCGAGGACGTGCTCGAGGTGTACGCCGCCGAGCTGGCCGCCGGGCCGGTCGCCGGCCTCATCGTGACGCTCGGGGGCCAGACCCCGTTGTCGCTCGCGCAGCGTCTGCAGGACGCGGGCCTGCCGATCCTCGGCACGCCGCCCGAGGCGATCGACGCCGCCGAGGACCGCGGCGAGTTCGGCAAGGTGCTCGAAACCGCGGGTCTGCCCGCGCCCGCGTTCGGCACGGCGACGACGCTCGCAGGGGCCAAGGAGACCGCGCGGCGCATCGGCTTCCCGGTGCTCGTGCGCCCGTCGTACGTGCTGGGCGGCCGTGGGATGGAGATCGTCTACGACGAGCGCCAGCTCACCGAGTACGTCGAGCGTGCGCTCGAGAACGCCGCCGACGGCGGCCGCGCGGGCACGCTGTCGCCGCTGCTCATCGACCGGTTCCTCGACGACGCCATCGAGATCGACGTGGACGCGCTGTTCGACGGCGAGGAGCTGTTCCTCGGCGGCGTCATGGAGCACATCGAGGAGGCGGGCATCCACTCGGGTGACTCCGCGTGCGTGCTGCCGCCGGTCACCCTCTCGCTCGCCGAGCTCGAGCGCATCCGCCTGTCGACCGAGGCGATCGCCCGCGGTGTCGGCGTCCGGGGACTGCTGAACATCCAGTTCGCCCTGGTCAGCGACGTGCTGTACGTGCTCGAGGCCAACCCGCGCGCGTCGCGCACCGTGCCGTTCGTGTCCAAGGCGACGGGGGTCTCGCTCGCCAAGGCGGCCGCGCACGTCATGACGGGCAAGTCGATCGCGCAGCTGCGTGCACAGGGCCTGCTGCCGGCCGCCGACGCCTCCGTGCTCGACCTGGAGGCGCCGATCGCCGTCAAGGAGGCGGTCCTGCCGTTCAAGCGGTTCCGTACCGGCGACGGTCACGTCGTCGACACGGTGCTCGGCCCGGAGATGCGTTCGACGGGCGAGGTCATGGGCTTCGACACGGACTTCCCGACGGCGTTCGCCAAGTCGCAGGACGCGGCGTTCGGTGGACTGCCCACGGGCGGCAAGGTGTTCATCTCGGTGGCCGACAGGGACAAGCGCTCGATCGTCTTCCCCGTCAAGCGTCTGACCGAGCTGGGCTTCGAGGTGCTCGCGACCGAGGGCACGGCGACCGTGCTGCGCCGCAACGGCATCCGCTCGACCGTGGTGCGCAAGAAGTCCGCGGGGCGCGGGCCGGCGGGGGAGCCGACCATCGTGGACCTCATCGTCGCGGGCGAGGTCGACATGGTGGTGAACACCCCGTCGGGGCAGGGCGCGCGAGCCGACGGCTACGAGATCCGTGCGGCGACCGTCGCCGCGGACAAGGCGCTGGTCACGACCGTCCAGCAGCTCGGTGCTGCCGTGCAGGCCGTCGAGGCGGCCACGGCGGGCCCGTACTCGGTGACCAGCCTGCAGGAGCACGCCGCGGCGACGCACGCGCGTCGTGAGGCGGCGGTGGCTCGATGACGCCCGTGCCGTTCGGCACCCGGCTCGCGGCCGCCATGGCGGCGCACGGGCCCCTGTGCGTGGGGATCGACCCGCACGCGAGCCTGCTCGACGCATGGGGCCTGCGCGACGACGTCGAGGGTCTGCGACGGTTCTCCCTGACGGTGATGGAGGCCGTCGCGGGCCGGGTGGCCGCGGTCAAGCCGCAGGCCGCGTTCTTCGAGCGCCACGGCTCGCGCGGGCTCGCGGTGCTCGAGGAGGTCGTCGCGGCCGGACGCGAGTCGGGCACGCTCGTCGTCGTGGACGCCAAGCGCGGCGACATCGGCTCGACCATGGCCGCGTACGCCGAGGCCTTCCTGCGGGAGGGGTCGCCGCTCGCGGGGGACGCGCTGACCGTCTCGCCGTTCCTGGGGTTCGGCTCTCTGACCCCTGCGGTCGACCTCGCGCTCGCGTCGGGGCGCGGCCTGTTCGTGCTGTGCCTGACGTCCAACCCGGAGGGCAGCCAGGTGCAGCACGCGCGCACGCTCGGCGGCGACGGGGCCGCAGGTCCGTCGGTCGCCGCGGTCGTGGCCGCGCACGCGGCCAGGATCAATGCCGGCGCGACGCCGCTGGGCTCGATCGGGCTCGTCGTGGGCGCGACGATCGGCGACGCGGCCGCACGCACGGGCACCGACCTCGTGGCGGTCAACGGCCCGCTGCTCGCTCCGGGTGTGGGCGCCCAGGGAGCGGGCGCGGCCGAGCTGCGCTCGGTGTTCGGCGACGCGCGTGAACGAGTCCTTGCGTCGTCGTCGCGCGGCGTGCTGCGCGCAGGCCCGGACGTCGCCGCGCTGCGTGCCGCGGCGCTCGAGGCCTCGCGGGAGGCCGGGCTCGCGCTGCGCTGACCACCCCCGGGGCGTGTGCGCTGGTCGTAGGACTGTGCTCGGGCGTGTTCGCATTGCCGGACTTCGGGGGGGTCGCTAGGTTCACAGATGCGGCCCGCAAGTCTGCGGGGTGACGGTCAGGTCCAGCTCTTGATGAGAAGGTGACGCGCGTGGCACTCCCTCCGCTGACTCCCGAACAGCGCGCAGCAGCGCTGCAGAAGGCCGCCGCTGCACGGCAGGCCCGTGCCGAGGTCAAGAATCGCCTCAAGTACTCCCAGGGGAGCCTCTCCGAGGTCATCTCGCAGGGGCAGAAGGACGAGACGATCGGCAAGCTCAAGGTCGTGTCGCTGCTCGAGTCCCTCCCGGGGGTGGGCAAGGTCAAGGCACGCGCGATCATGTCGGACATCGGCATCTCCGAGACCCGCCGTGTCCGTGGGCTGGGTCCGCACCAGGTCGACGAGCTCGTCAAGCGCTTCGGCTGACGCGTCCTCGCTGAGGTAGGGTCGCGCTGCGCGGCCGCTGGTGGCCGGCAGCTGCCGCTGCCAGGGCCGCGCGGCGCGACCCGACGAACGAGGAGCTTTCGGCCGCCATGACGACGACGCCTGCGCGGTTGACGGTGCTGGCCGGCCCCACGGCCGTGGGCAAGGGGACGGTCTCCTCCGACGTCCGGGCGCGCTATCCCGAGGTGTGGCTCTCGGTGTCGGCGACGACCCGCGCGCCCCGGCCCGGCGAGGTGGACGGCGTGCACTACCACTTCGTCTCGGCCGACGAGTTCGACCGGATGGTGCGCGACGGCGAGCTGCTCGAGTGGGCCGTGGTGCACGGCCGCAACCGTTACGGCACGCCACGAGGCCCGGTCGAGGAGCGGCTCGCCGCGGGAGTACCGACCCTGCTCGAGATCGACCTGCAGGGTGCGCGTCAGGTCCGCGAGTCGATGCCGGACGCGCGGTTCGTCTTCCTCGCGCCCCCATCGTTCGACGAGCTGGTACGCCGGCTGGTCGGCAGGGGCACGGAGAGCGCCGAGGAGCGCGAGCGCCGGCTCGCCACGGCTCGCGTCGAGCTCGCGGCCGCTTCGGAGTTCGACCACGTGATCGTGAACGACCGCGTGACACGCGCCACGGACGAGCTCGTGCACGTCATGGGAGTCGTCCCGCGCTGACGCCCGGGTAGACTGTCGGGCAGCTCATCGATCTCTGCTCACCCCCCAAGCCTCGGGAGTCCCTCCGTGTCCGGAACCGTTGCCGCCCCGACGGGCATCACCGACCCGCCGATCGACCAGCTCCTCGAGCGGGCCGACTCGAAGTACGCCCTGGTGCTCTACTCGGCCAAGCGCGCCCGCCAGATCAACGCCTACTACTCCCAGCTCAACGAGGGCCTGCTGGAGTACGTCGGCCCGCTGGTCGAGACGCGCCCGCAGGAGAAGCCCCTGTCGATCGCGATGCGTGAGATCGACCGCGGCCTGCTGACCGTTCAGGCCACCGAGGACTGAGTCCCCGCTCGCCGGGCGGAGGAGCGCGCATGCGCGTCGTGCTGGGTGTCGCGGGCGGGATCGCCGCCTACAAGGCGGTGCTGCTGCTGCGCCTCCTGCGCGAGGCGGGTCACGAGGTCCGCGTCGTCCCGACGCACGCGGCCCTGCAGTTCGTGGGTCGCCCGACGTGGGAGGCGTTGTCGGGCCAGCGCGTGACCACGGACGTCTTCGAGGACGTCGACGAGGTCGCCCACGTGGCGATCGGCCAGCAGGCCGACCTCGTCGTGGTCGCGCCGGCGACCGCGGACCTGCTCGCCCGAGCAGCGACCGGCCGCGCCGACGACCTGCTCACCGCGACGCTCCTGGTGACGCGCGCCCCGGTGCTGCTGGCCCCGGCGATGCACACCGAGATGTGGCAGCACCCGGCGACCGTGGCGAACGTCGCGACGCTGCGCTCACGCGGCGTCCACGTGCTCGAGCCGGCGTCCGGGCGGCTCACGGGTTCCGACACCGGGCCGGGTCGGCTGCCCGAGCCCGAGGACATCGCCTCGGCTGCCCTCGCGCTCGTCCAGGGCGCCGCAGCCGCAGGAGCCGGGGCGCCCACACCGGCCCGCACGCAGGACGCCGGCCGCACCCCCGCGCTCGACCTGGCCGGCTGGCGCGTCGTGGTGTCCGCCGGGGGCACGCGCGAGCCCATCGACCCCGTGCGCTTCCTGGGCAACCGCTCGTCCGGCCGGCAGGGCGTCGCGCTCGCCGTCGCGGCGGCGCGCCGGGGTGCGCACGTGACCCTCGTCGCGGCCAACCTGGCGGTGCCCGCCCCCGAAGGCGTCGACGTGGTGACGGTCACCACCGCGGCCGAGCTCCGCGAGGCGGTGCGCGCGGCCGCGAAGGACGCGGAGGCGGTCGTGATGGCCGCGGCGGTGGCGGACTTCCGCCCGGTCAGCCCTGCCGACGCGAAGATCAAGAAGCGCGCCGGTGCCCAGGCACCGACCATCCAGCTCGTCGAGACCGTCGACGTGCTCGCCGAGCTCGCTCGCGACCGGCTGCGCCCCGGCCAGGTGGTGGTCGGCTTCGCGGCCGAGACCGGTGACGCCCACGGCACGGTGCTCGAGCACGGCCGGGACAAGGCGCTGCGCAAGGGGGCGGACCTGCTCGTCGTCAACGCCGTGGGGGACGACCTCGGCTTCGGCACCACGGACAACGACGTCACGATCCTCGACGCCACCGGCGAGCCGGTCGCATCCGCGCGGGGGAGCAAGGACGAGGTCGCCGACGCCGTGTGGGACGCCGTCCGCTCGCTGGGCTGAGGACGGTCGGGGGTTGGCGCGCGACTAGGCTTGGCTGCATGACTGAGCCTGCGATGCGCCTGTTCACCTCGGAGTCGGTGACGGAGGGCCATCCGGACAAGATCTGCGACCAGATCTCGGACTCGATCCTCGACGCGATCCTCGAGCAGGACCCCGACGCGCGCGTGGCCGTCGAGACCATGGTGACCACGGGCCTCGTGCACGTCGTGGGAGAGGTCTCGACCGAGGCGTACGTGGAGATCCCCCAGATCATCCGCCAGGTGGTGCAGGAGATCGGCTACACCTCGTCCCACATCGGGTTCGACGGCGAGTCGTGCGGGGTCTCGGTGTCCATCGGCCAGCAGTCGCCGGACATCGCGATCGGCGTCGACAAGTCGCTCGAGGTGCGCCAGGACGCCTCGGACCACGACGAGCTCGACGGCCAGGGCGCGGGCGACCAGGGCCTCATGTTCGGGTACGCGTCCGACGAGACGCCGTCGCTCATGCCGCTGCCGATCTGGCTCGCCCACCGCCTTGCCGAGCGGCTCGCGCTGGTCCGCAAGGAGGGGATCGTGCCGGGGCTGCGCCCCGACGGCAAGACGCAGGTGACGATCGGCTACGAAGGTGACCGCCCCGCCCGCCTGGACGCGCTGGTGCTCTCGACGCAGCACGAGCCCGACGTGCGCCTCGAGACGCAGCTGCGCCCCGCGATCGTCGAGCACGTGATCGAGCCCGTGCTGGCGCAGGTGGACCTCGACCTGTCGTCCTACGACCTGTTCGTGAACCCGACGGGCCAGTTCGTCGTCGGCGGCCCCAAGGGCGACGCCGGCCTCACCGGTCGCAAGATCATCGTCGACACCTACGGCGGGTTCGCGCGGCACGGCGGCGGGGCGTTCTCCGGCAAGGACCCGTCGAAGGTCGACCGTTCCGCGGCGTACGCGATGCGCTGGGTCGCCAAGAACGTCGTCGCGGCCGGGCTCGCTCGGCGCTGCGAGGTGCAGGTGGCCTACGCGATCGGCAAGGCTCACCCCGTCGGGCTGTACGTGGAGACGTTCGGGACGGGTGTCGTCGACGACGCGCGCCTGACAGACGCGATCCGCGAGGTCTTCGACCTGCGCCCGGCGGCGATCATCCGCACGCTGCGCCTGCAGCGGCCCATCTACCGTCAGACCGCGGCGTACGGACACTTCGGCCGTGAGCTGCCCGACTTCACCTGGGAGCGCACGGACCGCGTCGACGAGCTCCGAGCGGCGGTCCGCTGACCGCTGCGGGAGGCGCGCCCGCGGCCCGTCGCCCGCAGTGCTCGCGCGACCGGGCGAACGTCGGCGCCCATGGCGATGCCCTGGATCACGACGCCCTGGATCACGACGCCCGCATGACGACGACCCTCGCCCGGGATGCCTCGGGCGTGGGCTCGTGATGGTGAGATGAGCCCGTGGAGACGACGCCCGAGCAGCTGACGCTCGACGGCGTGCCCGCACCGCGTGCGCGGCGCCGTCCGCGCGCTGCGGGTGAGGTCGCTGCCGTGCTGCCCGTGGCGCGCGTCTGCATCGACCTGCCGCCGGCGCACCTGGACCGTCCGTTCGAGTACGCGGTCCCGGCCGCGCTGGCCGACGACGCCCAGCCGGGCACCCGCGTGAAGGTGCGGTTCGGCGGACAGGACGTCGACGGGTACGTGCTCGAGCGCGCCGAGGATGCCGAGCACGACGGCGCGCTCACGCCCCTGCGGCGCGTGGTGTCGCCCGAGCGGGTGCTGCACCCGGCCACGGCCCGGCTGGCGCGTGCGGTCGCCGACCGCTGGGCCGGGACGCTCGCGGACGTGCTCCGCCTCGCGATCCCGCCGCGGCACGCGCGCGTCGAGGCCGAGCAGGTGCCCGGCGAGGCGACTCGCGTCGCTCCGCCGTCGCCCTCGGCGACCGCGTGGGCGGACTACCGCGGGGGGTCGGCCTTCGTGCAGCACGTGACCGGCGGAGGAGCGCCGCGGGCCGTGTGGACCGCGCTGCCCGGGCAGCCCGGGGCGCGCTGGCCCGACGCGATCGCCCAGGCGGTGGCCGCGGCGGTCCTCGGGCGCCGGGGTGCGCTGGTGGTCGTGCCCGACAACCGCGACGTCGACCGGGTGCTGGCCGCGCTCGAGCAGGTGGGCGTGCCGCGCTGGACACCCGGGCTCCTGGGCGGGGCCGTGCGGCTGACGGCGGACGACGGCCCGAGCCCGCGCTACCGGGCCTTCCTGGCCGCCTCGCGCGGCCACGCCGACGTGGTCGTCGGCACGCGTGCGGCGGCGTTCGCTCCCGTGCACGACCTCGGGCTGGTCGTGTGCTGGGACGACGGCGACTCGCTGCACGCCGAGCCCCGCGCGCCCTACCCGCACGTGCGGGAGGTGCTCGGGCTGCGCTCGGAGATCGAGCGCACGGCCCTGCTGATCGGCGCGCACGGACGCACGGTCGAGGCGCAGGCGCTCGTGGTCGCCGGCTGGGCGCACGACGTGAGCGCCGACCGGCCCCGCGTGCGCGAACGGGTCCCGCGCGTGCAGGCGCTGACG
>JAEYUL010000133.1 GCA_023432565.1 Actinomycetes bacterium
CCGTCGACGGTGGACGGCGCGCCCGTGGACGCGAGCCCGCACGTGGTGAGCAGCCCGCCGCCGAACGTGCGCGTCCATCCGGCGCCGTGCGGCTCGTAGCGCGACGACGCGACAGGGCCGCGGGCCGAGCGCCACGCGAGCGGCAGCCCTGGCGCGTCGGCCCAGCCGATGTCGAGCGCGCGGTCGAGCAGCACCTCGAAGGACACGCCCGACGGGTTGCGCACCACCAGCACGGGCGCACCACGGCCGGGGCCCTCGTCACGCACCAGGCGGTCGACCGAGACGAGCTGGTCGGGTGCCCCGACGAGCCGGCGGACCGGGTCGTCGGGGACCACCGAGTCGGCTCCGAAGCCCATCAGAGAGCGCCTCGGACCTCGGCCGCGGACGAGCGCCGCGCACCGACCGCGATCGCAGCCACGAGGACCGCACCCGTCAGGACGTACTGCCAGTACGAGGCGACCCCCAGCAGGTTGAGCGCGTTGTTGAGGACCGCGAACAGCAGCGCCCCGACGACCGTGCCGAACGCGGTGCCGCGCCCGCCGCGCAGGGCGGTGCCGCCGACGACGACGGCCGCGATGACGTCCATCTCGAAGCCCGTGGCCATGTTGCCCTCGGCCGACGACAGCCGCCCGGCCATGAACACCCCGGCGAGCGCGAAGCACACGCCCGCGACGACGAACACGAGCACCTTGGCCCGGTTCACGGGCAGACCCGCGAGCACCGCGGCGCGCTCGTTCGAGCCGAACGCACGCAGCGTGCGGCCGAAGTACGTGTGCTGCAGCAGCAGGTACGTGGCGACGGCCAGCACGACGAACACGACGAAGGGCACGGGCAGCGGGCCGACGCTCCCGGTGGTCAGACCGCGGTAGTTGCTCGACGTGATCGGCACGACCTTGCCCGAGGTCCAGATGAACGCCGTCCCCAGGAACAGGTACAGCGTGCCGAGAGTCGCGATGAAGGGCGCGATCTTCACGTAGGTCACGAGGAGGCCGTTGACGAGCCCGAACACCGCACCGATCACGAGCGCCAGCGCGATGGCGGCGCCGATCGTGGTGTGCGGGAGCACGGTGGCCACCGCGATCGACGCGACGGCGATCACGCCGCCGACGGACAGGTCGAGCAGGCCCGAGGCGATGAGCAGCGTCATGCCGCACGCGGCCAGACCCACGAACGAGGCCTGGAACAGCACGTTCGACAGGTTGCCGGAGCCCCAGAACGACGGCCGGGCGACGCCGACGGCGATGCACAGCACGACGAGCACGCCGAGCAGGTACTGACGGGCGGCGAACTGCCGCAGGACCTGGGCGAGGCCGGGTCCGGCGTCCAGCTCGGCGGACGGGACGCCCGCCGCAGGGGTCGTCACGCTGGTGGTCACGAGAGCCTCCCTTCGAGCATGCGGCGGACTGCGGCACGCTGCGCGCCGTCGATGCTCAGGGCGAAGACCAGCAGGGCTCCGAGCGCGACGTACTGGTAGAACGACGGGACGTTGAGCAGGTTGAGGCCGGAGTTGATCATCGACAGCAGGAGCGCGGCGACGAACGTGCCGACGATCCGCGGCCGGCCGCCGGCCATGCTCGTGCCGCCGAGGACGACGATCGCGATGGCCTGCAGCTCGAGGCCGGCGGCGACCGAGCCGTTGACGACGCCGAGCTGGCTCGCCAGCAGCACGCCGCCGACGCCGGCGGCGGCACCCGCGGCGAGGTAGGACAGCAGCACGACGCGCGAGACGCTGATCCCGGTGTCGACGGCGGCCTCGGGGCTGCCGCCGACCGCCACGACGTGCTTGCCGAAGCGCATGCGGTCGAGCGCGAACCAGGCCCCCACGCCGAGGAGCGCGGCGATCACGAACGGCACCGGCACGCCGAGCACGGACGAGGTGGCGACGGACTTGAACCCGCCGGACGCGATCATGATGGGCGCGCCGCCGGTGAACAGCAGGACGAACCCGCGGTAGACGCTCATCGTCGACAGCGTCGCGATGAAGCCGGGCACCCGCAGCCGCGTGACGATCAGACCGTTGGCCAGGCCGAGCCCGGCCCCGACGGCGATGCCGACGACGGCGCCGACCAGCGGGCCTGCCGCGTTGACGGCGGACGCCGCGATGCACGCCGCGAGGGCCTGCGCCGAGCCGACCGACAGGTCGATGCCGCGCACCGCGATGACGAGGGTCATGCCGTAGCCGACGATCGCGAGGATCGCGGCGTTGACGAGCATGTTCGTGACGTTGGAGCCCGAGGCGAAGTTCGGCACGGCCGTGATCCCGGCGACGAGCACCAGCACGAACGGGACCATGACGCCCGCGTTCTGCAGCAGGTTGCGCCGCTGGTCGGCCCGGCGCGCGAGCTCCGCGGAGCGGGCCCGTTCGTCGGCGACGAGGTCCGCCGTCGAGGCGGCGGCGAGGGTCGTGTCAGGCATGGGTCGCCTCCTGCGCGGTCTGTCCGACGGATGCGCCGACGATGTTGTCCTCGGTCACGTCGCGCCCGTGCAGCTCGGCGACGCGGCGGCCCGCGAAGTACACCGCGCACCGGTCCGCGATCGCGGCGAGCTCGGGCGCGTCCGAGCTGGACACGACGACGGCGACGCCCGCGTCCGCGAGCTGCTTGATGAGCTGGTAGATGTCGACCTTGGCGCCGACGTCGACGCCGCGGGTCGGTTCGTTGAGCAGGAGCACCGAGCAGCCGGACAGCAGCGCCCGGCCGAGCAGCACCTTCTGCTGGTTGCCGCCGGAGAGGTTGCCGATGAGCTGGCGGCCGTGCGGCACGCGGATGCGCATGTCGGCGCGGAGCCGGGCGAACTGCGCGCGCTCGTCGGACGCGACCGGCACGAGGCGACGCAGCAGCGGCAGCGTCGAGCGGTCGCGCGAGACCATCGCGTTCTCGGTGACGTCGAGGTGCGGCAGGATGCCTTCGCCCTTGCGGTCCTCGCTGAGCATGAACACGCCCGCGCGCACCGCCTCGCGGGGGTTGGTCAGGCGCACGGGTCGGCCGTCGACGCGGACCTCGCCGGCGGACTTCAGGTCGCCGAACAGGGCGCGCGTGAGCTCGGTGCGACCCGAGCCGACGAGCCCGGCCAGGCCGACGATCTCACCACCGCGGACCGTCAGGTCGAACGGCTCGGCGACGCCGGGCACGCGCAGGCCGACGACCTCGAGGCGGGCCTCGCCCGTCTCGGCCGTCGCGGCGCCGCGCTCGAACGTCTGCGGCTTGCGGCCCAGCATGTGCTCGACGAGCCGCGGCTCGTCGAGCTCCGCGGTGGGCGCGTGGGCGACGAGCGCACCGTCGCGCAGGACGGCGACGTCGTCGCAGATGTCGAAGATCTCGTCGAGGTGGTGCGAGACGTAGACGACGGCCTTGCCCTGCGCCGCGATGCGACGCACGATCTCGTGCAGCCGCACGGTCTCGGCGCCGTTCAGCGCGGCGGTCGGCTCGTCCATGATGAGGACGTCGAACTCGCGCGACAGCGCGCGGGCGATCTCGACCATCTGCCGGTCGCCGACGGTGAGCGACGAGACCGGGCGGTCGGGGTCGAGGTCGAGCCCGAGCTGGTCGAGCAGCTGGGCCGTCCGGCGCCGGGTGCGGCGACGGTCGACCACGCCGCGGCCGGTCTGCTCGTGCCCGAGGAACACGTTGTCGGCGATCGACAGCTGCGGCACGAGCCGGAACTCCTGGCTCACGACGCTGATGCCCGCCGCCTGCGACTCGGCCGAGCTGCGGAAGGTGCGCTCGGTGCCGTTGACGAGCACCGAGCCGCTCACCGGCTGCTCGATGCCGCCGAGCACGCGGATCAGCGTGCTCTTGCCCGCGCCGTTCTCACCGACGAGCCCGAGCACCTGCCCGGGTGCCAGCTCCAGCGAGACGCCTTTGAGCGCCCGGACGCCGGGGTACTCCTGGACCACGTCCACGACCTGCAGCAGTGCCGCCATCGACGTTCCTCCTGACGTGTTGTACAGGTGAGGGCGGGGCCGGTCCGGCCCCGCCCTCACCCAGGGGTCACTTCTGCGAGGCGCGAGCGGCCTGGAAGTCCGCCAGGTTCTCCGCGGTCACGAGCTCGACCGGGAAGAAGACGGTCTTGGCGGCGGCGTCGTCGTAGCCCGGGTCGTTGCCCTCGAGCAGCGCGAGCACGGTCTCGACGGCACGCTTGCCCTGGCCGAACGGGTCCTGCGCGACGGTGGCGCTCATGAGGCCCTGCTCGATGAGGTCCTGGGCACCGTCGGAGCCGTCGAACCCGATGAGGAAGAAGCCGTCGGCGACCGACTTGCCGGCCGTCTCCATGGCGCGCTGGGCGCCGATCGCGGAGTCGTCGTTCGCGGCGTAGATGTCCTGCAGGTCGGGGTTGGCCGACAGCATGTCCTGCGCGGCGGCGAAGCCCCCGTCGACCGTGTCGTTGCCGTCGAGGCTCGAGACGACCTCGAAGTTGTCGTGGTCCTCGAGGATCGAGACGAACTCGGCGACGCGCTCCTCGCCGACGACGGAGCCGGCGTGCAGCTCGATGACGCCGACCTTGTGTGGGCCGGGGACGTCGCCGAGCTGCTCGATGACGTACTCGGCGGCCAGGGCGCCACCGTTGGCGTTGTTCGACTGGATGTAGGCGTCGTAGTCGCCGGCGGTGCCGATGTCGGCGATGACGACCGGGATCTTCGCGTCGTGCGCCGCGTCGATGGTCGACGGCAGCGCGGACGGCTGCACGGGCGTGACGATGAGGCCGGACACGCCCTGGTTGATGAGGTCGAGGCTGCCGGAGACCTGGGCCTGCTGGTCGGACTTCTGGTCGACGACGACGATCTCGACGCCGGCGGCCTCGCCGCCGGCCTTGACGCCGGCCGCGTAGGACTGCCAGTAGGGGTTCTGCAGGTCGTAGACCGAGTACCCGATCTTCAGCGGGTCCTTCTTCTCGAACTGGGCCTCGGTGCCGGCGCCGTCGGCGGCCGGCGTGCCGGACTCCGCGGGCTCGTCGGCACCGCTGGCGCAGGCGCTCAGCAGCAGGGCGGTGGCCGCGACGAGGCCGAGCGCACGGGACATGTGACGCACTGGTGTCTCCTTTGACGGTGTGGTGCAAGGGTGGTTCGTCGGTCCGGGCGGGTGCCGGGACCGTGGTCCTGCGGACGGGTTGTCAGCGGATGGCGGTGGTGAGGCGGCCGGTGTTGGCGGCCTCGGCGACGAACGAGTTGTCGTGCAGGCCGGCCCACGACGGCAGCGGCACGGCCTTGTCGTGCGCGTGCTCGGTGGGCTCGTGGCTGTAGGTGGAGACCTCGCGCACGACCAGCGGCGTGTCGGCGTCCGCAGGGCACCGGAAGGCGTGCAGGTGCTTGCGGTGCATGACGAACTTCGGGTCGCCGGCACGCAGCCGCACGTAGCTCGTGAGGCGCTCGTAGGACTCCTCGCGCCCGGCGGGCAGGGCGACGCCCACGGGCCAGGGGCTGCCCGCGGGCATCGGCGAGAACTCCAGCGCCGGCTCGTCCCCGACGACGACGGGCTCGGCGGAGTAGAAGACCTCCATCTCCCCCAGGACGACCTCGTAGCTCTCGGTCTTGCGCTGGTGGAAGTGGGGCGGGCAGAACTTGCCGGGGTGGACGATCATCAGCTTGTCGCACAGGCCGGAGTACTC
>JAEYUL010000144.1 GCA_023432565.1 Actinomycetes bacterium
ACGCGGGCCTGCGGCCGCAGCGCTGACGCCCGCTGCGGCGCCGACGACGCCGGTGGCCGAGCTCAGCGGTCGCCAGGCGCGTGCGTCGCCGGGCGGTGGTCAGAGCGTGCGGGCGACGACTGTCGGCGCGTCCCCGGTCGGCGTGAGCGGGGTGGTGCGCTCGGGTGCCTGCGTCCCGGCCGCCTCGGTCACGCGGGCGAGCCGCGCGGCGACCTCAGCGGCCGACAGCGTGGACGTGCCGTCGGGGATGTCGCGCAGCGCGTGCACGCGGTGCCCGCCCTTGCGGTCCACCGTGACCGCGGTCCACTCCACACCGGTCACGCGGGCCGGTCCGGCGGCTCGGCCCTCGGCGTCGAACCCGCCCGGACTGGTGACGTGTGCCGTGAGCATCAGGCCCGAGTCGGTCTTGGGGGAGCAGCACGCCCCGTCCTGGTTCGACAGGAAGTTGCCCAGGCCGTAGGCGACCCACATGCCCGTGCCGTCCGGGCCGCCGTCGAGCCGCACGACGGGCTGCGGCACGTGGGCGTGGTGCCCGATGTACAGGTCGAACGCGCCCGAGTCGGCGATCGCCTGCGCGATCTCGACCTGCTCGGCGGTGGGCGCCGTCTGGTACTCGACGCAGCAGTGCACGCTCGCGACGACGACGTCGGCGCCCGCGGCGCGCGCGGCCTGGGCCTCGGCCACCATCGCGGGCACGTCGATGAGGGAGACCGACCAGGGCTTGTCGCTGTCGACCGGCATGCCGTTCGTGCCGTACGTCGCGGCCACCTGCGCGACGGTGATCGTCTGTCCCGCCCGCTCGAGCGTGTAGAGCTGCGGCTGGTCCGCCTCCCGCTGCGTCCGGGCGGTCCCGACGTGCCCGAGCCCCGCGGCGTCGAGCGCGTCGAGCGTGGCCGTGACCCCGGCGAAGCCGCGGTCGACGGAGTGGTTCGACGCCGTCGAGCAGCCGTCCCACCCCTGCCGGGCGAGGCCGGTGACGATCTGCGCCGGTGCGGCGAACACGGGGTAGCCGCTCGGCCGGGTACCGGGCGGGGCGACGGGCACCTCGAGGTGGCACAGCGCGAGGTCGGCGCCCTGCACCCACGGGTCCAGAGACGCCAGCAGCGGAGCGAAGTCCACCGTGCCGCTCGTGGTGGCCGAGGTCACGACGGGCAGGTGGGGCAGGACGTCACCGGTGGCCACGATCGTGAACTGCGCGTCCGGGTCGGGCGTGGGGGACGGGGTCGGCGACGGCGTGGGGCTCGCGGACGGCGCTGCGCTGAGGGTCGGTCCGGCCTGCGCGGGCTCGTCGGCGCCGCGGTCCCACGGCCGCAGCGCGGCGGCGGCGCCGGTCGCGCACGCGAGCAGGAGGGCGATCGTCAGGAGTGCGGCGGTGAGCGGCGGGCGCCTGGAGGAGCGGGCGTGTCGGGTCACAGGCGGACCCTAACCGCCGCAGCCCCGAGGCCGGGCATGCGAAGGTCCCGACCACCCGAGCGGCCCACGGCGCGCCCCTGCGGCGACCTGCCCTGGGCAGGGGCCGTGACGACCTAGGCTGTCGGGGTGAGCGTCGCACCGCAGCCGTCGTGGAATCTCGCGAACGTCCTGACGGTCGCGCGGGTCCTGCTGGTCCCGGTGTTCGCATGGGCGCTGCTCGCGGACGACGGCCAGAGCACCGGCTACCGGCTCGTGGCCGCTGCGGTGTTCGCGCTCGCTGCCGTGACCGACAGGTTCGACGGCTGGTACGCCCGCCGCACCAACCAGGTCACCGACTTCGGCAAGCTCCTCGACCCGATCGCCGACAAGCTCCTGATCGGCACCGCGCTCGTGCTGCTGTCGGTGCTCGACGAGCTGCCCTGGTGGGTCACCGTCGTGATCCTCGTGCGCGAGCTCGGCATCACGGTGATGAGGTTCTTCCTCCTGCGCTACGTCGTGCTGCCCGCCTCGCGCGGCGGCAAGCTCAAGACCGTGCTGCAGTCCGCCGCGATCGGGCTGTACGCCCTGCCCCTGTTCGCGATGCCGCAGGCGGTGGAGGTCCTGGCGGCCGTCGCCATGGGCGCCGCGCTCGTCGTGACCGTCGTGACGGGGCTCGACTACGTGCGGACCGCGCTGCGCATCCGGCGCACGGCGACAGTCCCGCCGGGGATCTAGGCGTGCCCGACGCCGCGGCGAGCGCGCTGGACGTCCTGCGGGTGCGGGGGTGGACCCTCGCGGTGGCCGAGTCGCTCACGGGCGGGCTGCTGAGCGCACGCGTCGTCGACGTCCCCGGCGCCTCCGCGGTGCACCGCGGGGCGGTCGTCGCGTACGCGACCGAGCTCAAGGCCAGCCTCCTCGGCGTCCCGCGGGACCTGCTGGCGGCGGTGGGACCCGTGGACGCACGCGTCGCGCTGCACATGGCCGACGGGGTGCGCACCCGGCTCGGCGCGGACGTGGGCGTCGCGACGACGGGCGTCGCCGGGCCGACGGAGCAGGACGGCGAGCCGCCCGGCACCGTGCACGTCGCGGTCGTGACGCCGTACGCGCGGCGCGTCGCCTCGCTGCACCTGACCGGTGGTCGTGCCCAGGTCCGCGACGCCGCGGTCGAGGCCGCGCTGTGCCTCCTCGTGGAGGTCGTGGATGCCGACCGTGCCGAGGGCGAACCCTCCTGAGGCGCGGCTCGGCGAGCGCCCGCGGGTGAAGTCGCGCGCGACCCTCGCGTCCTCGCGCTCGTGGGGAACATCATGTCGTGCTCGGACGTTGCACGGATCGTGACCATCACTCGACCCCCTGTCCGTCGCGCGCCCGCGCGGGTCGGCGGCGCAAGGTACGGTGGAAGGGTGCCGGCGGACAGGACGGCGGCACGAGACGCGACACACCAGCCGTCACGGGACGTGACGGCTGGACCGACACTCCGGCCGCACACAGTCGCGGGCCGGACGGACGAGACGAGAGGGGGAGCCCCGATGGTCGTTCTGCGTCGTGAGATCGGCGACGTGCTGCGGGACGCGCGTCAGCGCCAGGGCCGGACCCTTCGTGAGGTCTCGTCGGCGGCACGGGTCTCGCTCGGGTACCTGAGCGAGGTCGAGCGGGGGCAGAAGGAGGCGTCGTCGGAGCTGCTGCAGAGCATCTGCGCCGCCCTCGACGTGCCGATGTCGCTCGTGCTGCGCGAGGTGAGCGACCGGGTCGCGGTCGCCGAGGGCCTGCTCATCCCGGACACGGTCCCCGCGGACCTGGCAGCCTCCATGGGCTGCTCGGGCGAGGGCGGCTGGGCGCGCACGCGCTCGGAGCTCGCGCCGATCGGCTGACCTGGCCCCTTCAGCTCGTTGCAGCGTGCCGGATCACGCTGCCGTGCAGCTCGCACGCCACGGTCGGTGACCCGTCAGCGCTGTGTGGAGCGGAAGCTGTGGAGAGCGCAAACCGTGCGCGGGAGCCAGACAGGCGCGACCGGGCGCGACGCCGTCATGCGCCGGCACGGTCAGGCGCGTTGGCACGTCGGGCAGTAGAAGACCGGGCGCTGCATCGGAGGTCGGCGAGCCTGACCGACCTGGATCGGCGTGCCGCACCGCGGGCACGGTTGCCGCAGCCGGCCGTGCACGCGCCCCGGCGGGAAGCCGGTGAGCACCGAGCGCTGCATCTGACGTCGCGCGGTCAGGTAGAGCCGGGCCGGGTCGCCGATCTCGTCGGAGGGCGTCCACGGCCACAGCCGCAGCGCGAACAGGGACTCGGCGCAGTAGATCGTCCCGATGCCTGCGGCGACTCGCTGGTCCAGCAGGACCTCCGCCACCGGGGTCGCGCCCGTGGCGCGCCACCGCTCGAGAACCTCCTCGAGCGCGAGCTCGTCGGCGAGCACGTCCGGCCCGAGGTGGCCGAGCAGCCGGGGCTCGTCGCGCGTCGGGAGCACGTCGAGCATCCCGAGCAGACGGCCCAACGCCGTCCAGCGCGTGGCGGCGAGCACCGCCCTGACCTGCGCCGGGCGCCCGAGCGCGGCGGGCGTCCCCGTGCGCGCGATCCGCCACTCACCGTCCATCCGCAGGTGTGTGTGCAGCGTGCGGCCGTCGTCGAACCGCGTCAGCAGGTGCTTGCCGTACGCCTGCGTCCCGAGCACCGTCCGGCCGCTGAGGTCCAGGCCGGCCGCGCTCGGCCAGCGGAGCTCGGCGCGTTCGAGCACCTGACCGGCGAGCGCCTCGTCGAGCCGGAGAGCGGTGCGACGAAGGATGTCTCCCTCAGGCACGGCGGACCGCCCGGCGGCGACGTCCGGTGCGAGGGCGGGTCACAGGTCAGCCCCGAGCCGCAGCCCGCGTGGGGTGGTGGCGAACCCAGCCGCGACGAGGGCGCGCCCCAGGGGTGAGTGGACGGCGCCGTCGGCGAGCACGGCCCCGCCGTCGATCCGGGTGATGGTCAGCCGACCGGTCCGTGGGACGGCGGCGGCGAGCCCTCGCGCGGCTGCGGCGAGGGCCTCGTCGTCGTCGGTGAACGACAGCGCGGTGCGCCCGCCCCGTTCGAGGTACACGGCCAGCGCGCCGTCGACGAGCACGACGAGCGAACCCGCCTTGCGGCCCGGACGGTGGCCCGTCCCCTCGGCGCCCGCCGGACGGTCCGGCCAGGGCAGAGCACCGCCGTAGGGGTTGGCGGGATCCGTCGCCGCGAGCACGACGACCACCGGCTGCGGCGGCGTGCCCTGGCGCAGCGCCAGGGCCTGCGGCGAGCCCTCGTCCCGGGTTTCTGCGGCGCTGCGGCGCTCGTCGCGCAGCTCGACGGCGCGCTCACGGGCGGCCTGCACGCTCGAGGCGTCCGCGCGCAGCTGGTCGACCGCGCCCGGGAGCGCGAACTGCGAGCCGCCGAGCCGCTCGACGAAGTAGCCGCGTCGCACCTGACCGCCCTGCTCGAGCGCGCTGAGCACGCGGTACACGTCACCGAAGCGTGCGCCGGCACCCTCCAGCGGCGCGACGGCCCGCGTCAGCACGCCGTGGCGGTCGAGGAGCTGGGCCGCGAGCGCGTGGGCGCGCAGCGTCGGGTCGGTCTCGCGGGCAGGCAGCAGCGACCACCTGCCCGCGGCGGAGGCCGTGCTCGCGCCGGGGCCCGTCCTGACCGGCGTCCCGGACGCGGCCAGGCCCGGGC
>JAEYUL010000206.1 GCA_023432565.1 Actinomycetes bacterium
ACGGACGACGGGGTGGAGTCGAACCGGCGGGCGAGGGTGCGCAGCGTGTCCCCTCGGGCGAACCCGTCGAACAGCGCGCGGACCACCTCCGCCTCGTCCTCGCGGATCGTGCCGTCGGTCTCGAAGCCGAACAGGCGAGCGCCCTTGGGCACGCCGCCCTTGGCCGCTCGCTGGCCGTTGGCGCGAGTCTGGCGCTCGCCCTTGCGGCGCACCTCGAAGCGGGCGATCGACGCCAGCATCGAGGCGCGGAACTCGCCGTCGGCTGTCGTCAGGTCGATCTCGCCGTCCAGCGTGATGAGCGCGAGGCCGTGGTCGATCAGGGTGTTGAGGTCGCGCGTCGAGCGCACCACGCGGTCGAGGTCGACGCCCACGGTCACGTCGATGTCGGCGGACGCAGCGAGCATCCGGCCCCATGCGGTCTGCGGCCCGCGCGGCTTGCTGGCCGTCACGTCGTTGTCGATGTAGGTGCCGACGTGGGCCCAGCCACGCGAGTGGATGAGAGCCATACCGCGCTCGATCTGGCGGTCGACGCCCTGGTCGTCGGTCTTGGACTGGCGGGCGTAGATCGCGGCCCGCTTGGTGGTCCGCAGCGGGCTCGGTCGGTCGGCACGCGAGGCCGACCGGATGAGCGCGTCAGCCCGCGCCAGGGCGTCGGATGCGGCGGGAGCGGCGGAGTTCGTCATGTTCCAATTCTACGAAATCCGGTGGAGTTCCGCTTCAACGTCTGAGGACCGCCGCCAGCGTACGCACCGCTGCGTCGGCGTGTCAGTCGGTCTGCTGGTCCTGCGCGGCGTCGGAGTCCTGGGGCTGGTGCTGGGCCGACGGCTGACGGCCCAGGGGGATCGTCGTGAGGAGGCCGACGACGAGCGCCGCGACGCCCACCCAGGCGGCGACCGACACGCCGTGCGTCAGCGCCTGCCGTGCCGCGTCGGCGACGAAGGCGGTCGCGGGGTTCTGCGACAGGGGCCCGATCAGCGCGCCGGAGGAGTCGGAGACGGCGCGGGCGAGGTCGGCGACGCTCGGGTCGGCGGCGATCTGGTCCGCCAGCCGCGACTCGGTGCTCGCGCGCAGCGTGGTGAACAGGGCGGTGCCGAGGATTGCGATGCCGAGCGCGGAGCCGACCTGGCGCGCGGTGGACTGCGTCGAGGACGCCTGGCCGGACCTGTCGACGGGGACGTCGGCCAGGATGAGCTGCGTCAGCTGCGCGGTCGCGAAGCCGACGCCCATGCCGTAGACGAACAGCGGCACGCTCGTGACCCACGTGGACGACCCGGGGCGCAGGAGCACCGCGAGCGAGGCGAGCGCGGCGATCTCGAGCGTCAGGCCCATGCGCACGAGCTGCACGGGCGTCATGCGCTTGGACAGGGAGTGCACGCCGCCGCTCGCGAGGAACGAGCCGACCGCGAGGGGCAGGAGCGCGAGCCCGGCGTCGAGTGCGTCCATGTCGCGCACGTACTGGAACCACAGCGGCAGCGACAGGATGATGCCGAACTCGCCGAGCGAGACGGTCAGCGCGGTGATGTTGCCGTTGCTGAACGACGTGATGCGGAACAGCGTGACGTCGAGCAGCACGGACCTGCCTGCCTCGACCCGGCGCCTCTCGCGCACGACGAGCAGCGTGAGCACGATCGCGGCGAGCACGAACAGCGGCGGGATGATGCTGAACCCGCCGAGGCTGACGGGGGCGTCGTCCTCGGCGGTCCACCAGCCGTACGTGCGGCCTTCGATGAGGGCGAAGACGAGCATGCCGAAACCGACGACGGACGCGCCGGCCCCGAGCCAGTCGGTGAAGCGTGCGGTCGCGTGCTCGCGCGACTCCTGGACGGTGAGCAGCAGGAGCGCGATCACGACGACGCCGAACGGCACGTTGATCCAGAAGGCCCAGTGCCATGAGAAGGAGGACGTCAGCCAGCCGCCGAGCACGGGGCCGACGGCCGCCATCGAGCCGATCGTGGAGCCCCACACGGCGAACGCGATGCTGCGCTCGCTGCCCCGGAAGGTCGCGTTGAGCAGGGCGAGCGTGGTGGGCAGGATCATCGACCCGCCGACGCCCTGCAGCGCACGCGCAGCGATCAGCCAGCCGCCTGCGGGTGCGAAGGCGCACAGGATGCTCGCGACGGTGAAGACGACCAGCCCGATGACGAGCAGTCGGCGTCGCCCGATGCGGTCGCTCATCGTGCCCCAGACCATGAGCAGCGCCGCGAAGACGAGCGTGTAGACCTCCTGGACCCACTGGACCTGGGTCGTGGTGAGGTCGAGCGACTCGATGATGCTGGGGATCGAGACGGACACGATGGTCGCGTCCATGATGATCATCGCGACGGCCACGGAGATCGCGGCCAGCCCCCACCAGCGCAGCCGGTGGAACCGTTCCTCTGTGCTCATGCGACGATCCTACGACTCTTGCCGACAGGGTGTCGGAATCGTGAGCGGCTGGCGGCCCTTGCGGACCACCCCGCACGGACGCAGGGTGAGGGGGTGCCGAACCACAGGATCTTCGCGACGCCGTTCGCCGACATCCACACGCTCTACCTCGCCAAGGTGGAGCGCAAGGGCAGGACCGGCGAGGAGCTGCACGAGGTCCTCACGTGGCTCACGGGCTACGACGACGCGGGGCTGCGCGAGGCGATCGCCTCGCGCGTGGACCTGGAGACGTTCTTCGCCCAGGCGCCCGCGATGAACCCGAGCGCGCACCTCATCACGGGCGTGATCTGCGGGTACCGGGTCGAGGAGATCACCGACCCGCTCATGCAGCAGATCCGCTGGATGGACAAGCTCGTCGACGAGCTCGCCCGCGGCAAGAAGCTGTCCTCGATCCTGCGGGCTCCCACCGTCGCCTGACGGCGCGCGTGCGTGCGGACCTCGTCCTGCGGGTGTCGGTGGTCGGGGCCAGCATGGGGCGATGGGAACGCTGACAGGACAGCAGGTCGCCGACGCGGGCCTGACGGGCTGGGCCTACCTGCCCGGCGGGCTGCACACGCGGATCGCCACCGGCAGCTTCGCCGCGGGGCTCGCCCTGGTCGAGAAGATCGGCGCCGTCGCCGAGGAGCAGGGGCACCACCCGGACGTGGACCTGCGCTACCCGTTCGTGGACGTGCGGCTCACCAGCCACGACGAGGGCGGGGTGACCGACCGGGACGTGCGCCTCGCCCGGGACGTCAGCGCGCTCGCGGCGCAGGCCGGCCACGAGCTGCGCGGCGGTGAGCGCAGTGTCGTCGAGCTCGCGCTCGACAGCCCGGACCGGACCGAGGTGACGGGCTTCTACGAGGCGGTGCTCGCGTACACGGGCGACGACGACGAGGTGCACGACCCCGCCGAGGCGCTCCCCGCGGTGTGGTTCCAGGAGTCCGGCAGCGAGGAGCCGCGCCAGCGCTGGCACCTCGACGTCTGGGTGGACCCGGGCCAGGTCCAGCCCCGCCTCGATGCCGCACTCGCGGCCGGCGGCCGGCTCGTGGACGACTCCCAGGCGCCCAGCTTCTGGGTGCTCGCGGATGCGCAGGGCAACCGGATCTGCCTGTGCACGTGGCAGGAGCGCTCGGCCGTCGGCTGAAGGGGCGGGCTCGCTGTCGGTGGACGGCTTCGTCGGCTAGCCGGCGAGGCGCGCCTTGAGCTCGTCGTCGTCCGCGACGAACCACACGTGCCGTCCCCGGTTGGACTCGACGACGAACGCGCGAAGCGCCTCGCTCGCGGCGAGGTGGTCGCTGACGTCGCCGACGACGACGAGGCGCAGGTGGTAGTTCACGAGCTTCTGCGCGAGCTCGCCGGCCACGCCGGAGCGCAGCTGGAAGAAGTCCGGGTCGAGCCGTTCGACGGGGACGGCCAGGACGCTCGCGTCGTAGCCCCAGGCGTCGCCGATGAGGTCGGTCGCCTGGGCCGCGCCGAGAGACGGGCCGGTGCCGGGCAGCACGAGGACGCGGTGGTCGCCGATGACCTGAACCTGCATGGCGGCAACCGTAGCCCTTGCCGCGGGATCCGGGACCGACCCGGGCCAGGTCGTTGCCAGGCCGTGACCAGGCAGCGTTCGGGGCGTGACGTGACCCTGTTCGGGCCGGGGCGCAGCGAGGTCAGACCCCGACGGTGAACCGCGCGGCGAGCTGCACCTCGCGCACGGACGACGGGCCGACCCGGAGCTCGAACTCACCGGGCTCGACGACGCGCCGGGCGTCGGCGTCCACGATCGAGCACGCGGACACCGGGACGGTGAGCTCGACCACGACGCTCTGCCCGGGCTCGACCCGCACCTGCCGGTAGGCCTTGAGCTCGGACTCGGCCCACATCGTCGTCGTCACCAGGTCGCTCACGTACACCTGGACGGTCTCGAGTGCGGGACGCCCGCCCGTGTTGTGCAGGGTCACGCGCGCACGCACCTCGTCGTCGAACCCGACGGTCGGGGTGAGCAGCTCGAGGTCGCGGTAGGAGATGTCGGTGTAGCTCAGACCCTCGCCGAACGCGAACGCGGGGCGCTGGGTGAGGTCGGCGTAGCGCGTCCCGTGCTGACCGCGCAGCTGGTTGTAGAACGTGGGCTGCTGGCCCACGTGACGGGGGAACGTGATCGGCAGCCGGCCGGACGGCTCGACGAGGCCGAGCAGGATCTCGGCGATCGCCTGGCCTCCGCGCATCCCCGGGTTCGCGGCCCACACGAGCGCGTCGGCCCGCAGCGCGGACTCGGGCAGCACGTGCGGCTTGGACGCCACGACGACGACGACCAGCGGCGTTCCCGTCGCGGCGAGCGCGTCGAGCAGCGCGACCTGCCCGCCGATGAGCTCGAGCGTCGCCGTGGAGCGGCCCTCGCCGACGAGCTCGATGCGGTCACCGACGACGGCCACGACGTAGTCGGCCTCGCGCGCCGCGGCGACGGCCTGCGCGATGAGCGCCTCGTCGGGCTCGCGAGGCACGACGACCTGCGGGCGCGGCTGCCCGTCGGGGAAGTGCTCGCCCTCCGGGTCGGGTGCGAGGGAGAGGATGTCCGCGCCGCGCGCGTGCGTGACCTGCCAGCCCTGCGGCACGCGCGCGCGCAGCCCGTCGAGCACCGTCTCGATCATGTGGCGCGGGTGGCCGTCCGGCAGCCAGTCGACCTGACCGGACCGGCCGGCCCAGTCGCCGAGCTGGGCGTCCGTGTCGTCGGCGTTCGGCCCCACGACGAGCACGCGGCGTCGTTCGACGCCCGCCGGGGCGACCGCCCGCTCGTCGGGACCGGGCGTGCAGCCGCCCGCGAGGGGCAGGACGCCCGCGTTGCGGAGCAGGACGACCGACTTGCGGGTGAGCTCGAGGTTCACGGCCTCGTGCGCCGCGGCCCCCACCACGTGGGCGATGCGCGCGGGGTCGGGGCGGCGCGGCTCCTCGAACAACCCGAGCTCGAACTTGAGCGTGAGGATCCGCGCGACGGCGGCGTCGATCGCCGACTCCTGCAGCAGACCGTCCGCGACGGCCTGCTGCGCTCCGGTGAAGAACTGCGGGGTGGTCATGATGACGTCGTTGCCGGCACTGACGGCCGCGGCTGCGGCGTGGGCGTGGTCGGGCTGGATCTGTTGCTCCCAGACCATGCGGCCCACGTTGTCCCAGTCGGTGACGAGCGTGCCGGTGTAGCCCCACTGGCCGCGCAGGACGTCGGTGAGCAGCCAGTCGTTCACGGTGATGGGCGTGCCGTCCATCGACTGGTACCCGAGCATGAACGTCGCGCAGCCCTCGCGGGCGACCCGCTCGAACGGCGGCAGGAACCAGGCCGTGAGCTTGCGGCGGGAGATGTCCGCCTCGGTCGCGTCGCGGCCGCCCTGCGTCTCGGAGTAGCCCGCGAAGTGCTTGGCGGTGGCGAGGATCGCGGTCGGGTCCCTCAGGCCGTCGCCCTGGTAGCCGCGCACCATGGCCGAGGCGAGCTCGCCGATGAGGAACGGGTCCTCGCCGAACGTCTCGGAGACGCGGCCCCAGCGCAGGTCGCGGGCGATGCACAAGACCGGGGAGAAGGTCCAGTGGATGCCGGTCGCGGCGACCTCCACCGCGGTGACGCGTGCCGCTCGCTCGACGAGCGCAGGGTCCCAGGACGCGGCCATGCCGAGCTGCGTGGGGAAGATCGTGGCGCCCTCGTAGAACGAGTGCCCGTGGATGCAGTCCTCGGCCACGAGCAGCGGGATGCGCAGCCGGGTGCGCGCGGTGACCTCGTGGGCTTCGCGCACGCGCGCGGGGGAGGTGTGCAGGATCGAGCCGACGTGCACCTCCTCGACGAGGTGCCGGACCCCGTCGCGCGAGTCGAGCTGCATCATCTGCCCGACCTTCTCGGGCAGCGTCATGCGAGCCACCAGGTCGGCGACGCGCTCCGCGACCGGCAGCGAGGGGTCGAGGTAGGCGGCCTCGGCGGTGGTGCGGGCAGTGGTGCCGGGGGCCTGGGCGGTCTCGTGCGGTGCGGTCACGACGGGTCCTTCACGACGACGATCGGGGCGGCCGTGGCGCTGGTCCGCAGCGCGGCCCGGCGAGTGCGTCGTGCGGCGTCGCACCGCTCGCGGGAGCGTTTCCACGTCGGGGGGAGCCTAGCCGCAGTCCGACCTACCGCGCGGTAGGTGTCACCTCCCGGCGGGGCGACTCGTCGTCGCCGACGGGGTCGAGGACGAACAGGTACAGCTCCCGCCCCGCGCGCCGCTCGTAGGCCTCGTACCCGGGCCAGAGCGCGCGCATCCGCGGCAGGAGCGCGGCGGCCTCGTCGGGCGCGGCCGCACGGGCGACGACGGGTGTGCTCACCGCGCCCACCGTGACCTGCGCGCGGGGCTCGGCGAGCAGGTTGAGCGCCCACGCGGGGTGCTGCGCCTGGCCCCAGTTGGACGCGAGCACGACCCATGAGTCGCGGTCCCGGGCATGCAGCAGCACGACCTCGCGCGGCTCGCCCGTGCGTCGACCTCGGGTCGTCAGCACCAGCTGGGGCAGGCGGGCGCGTCCGAGCACGGTCCAGCGGCTGTGGGTCGCACGCTGCAGGCGGCGGTCGAGGCGGGAGGCCGCGCGTCCGAGCGCGGCGAACCACCGGGTGCGCGAGACCAGGCGGGCGGCGTCCGTGGCGTTCACGCCCGTCATTGTGCTCGGCGCACGCGGCCGAGGGGCGTCCGCGGCGCCGCTGCGGGGCTGTGACGCGAGGGCGGGCCGTTCGCCACGAACGTGGCGGGTCGCCACCGTGTGTCCGTCATGTGTCGTGCGTGTGACATGCCCTTAACACATCCCGACGGCTCGTGCGGCCAACTTGACGTCCCGTGAGCAGGGTTCGTGCTGGGGAGAGGGGAGAATTCGGGACGATCCTTCGGAGAAATCTCAGATGCTGAGACTTACTGGTCAGTATCAATCGCGTAACGATCAGGGTCCGTCATCCGAGGCGACGGCAATGCCCGATTTCGCTTGACTAACGTGGGCCGCAACCCTGGTGGGTCTGCCGCCCGGTCGCGCCGTGCCCGGCACCGGAGCGGTCGGCGGGATCTACCACCTTCATCCAGGAGGATCAATTGAGGATCACCCGTAAGGCCGCACTGGCTGCGGTCGCCGCTGTGAGCGCCCTGTCGCTCGCCGCGTGCTCGAGCGACAGCAACGGCAGCGCCGACCCGACCAAGGGCGACGACGACAACGCCGGGATCAGCCAGGACACCTCGGTCAACATCGCGTGGAACCAGCCGTTCTACTCGGCCAACGGCACGAGCATGACCGGGAACGCGACGGCGAACAACGTCATCCTGTACATGCTGAACTCCGGCTTCAACTACTACGACGAGGACCTGAACCTCGTCCAGGACAAGTCGTTCGGCTCGTACGAGAAGGTCTCGGACGACCCGCTGCAGATCAAGTACACGTTCGCCGACACCGCGATGTGGTCCGACGGCACGCCCGCCGGCCCGGCGGACCTCCTCCTGGAGTGGGCCGCGCAGAGCGGCAAGTACACCAACGTCGAGGCGAAGACGGACCCGGAGACGGGTGAGATCACCAACCAGGACGAGCTCGACGCGGGCGTCTACTTCGACGCCATGAGCCCGGCGGTGTCGCTCATCTCGCAGGTCCCGGAGATCGACGGCAAGTCGATCACGATGACCTACGACAAGCCGTTCGCCGACTGGGAGACGGCCATCGGCATGAACCTGCCGTCCCACGTGGTCGGTCAGCGCGCCCTCGGCATCGAGGACGGCGTCGAGGCCCAGGACGCCGTCGTCAAGGCGATCCAGGACAACGACAGCGCGACGCTCTCCAAGATCGCCAAGGTCTGGAGCAACGACTTCAACTTCGCGCAGATGCCGGCTGAGGCCGACAAGAACCTGCTGGTCACCTCGGGTGCGTACACCATCACCGAGTTCGTGAAGGACCAGTACATCACCCTGACGGCGAACCCCGACTACAAGGGCGAGCACAAGGCCGCGATCAACAAGGTCACGGTCCGCTACAACGGCGACCCGATGGGCCAGGTCCAGGCGCTGCAGAACGGTGAGGTCGACCTCATCAGCCCGCAGTCGACCGCGGACGTCCTCGAGGCCCTCCAGGCCATCGACGGGCTGAAGGTGGAGACCTCCGACGAGGGCACCTACGAGCACGTCGACCTGCAGTTCGCCAACGGCGGTCCGTTCGACCCGGCGACCTACGGCGGCGACGCCGACAAGGCGCTCAAGGTCCGCCAGGCGTTCCTCAAGACGATCCCGCGTCTGGACATCGTCAAGAAGCTCATCACGCCGCTCGACCCGACGATGACCACCACGCGTGACTCCTACACGGTCGTCCCCGGTTCGCCGATGTACGACGGCATCGTCGCCGGCAACGGCATGGCCGAGGCCTACGGCGAGGTCGACATCGACGGCGCCAAGGCGCTGCTCGCCGAGGTCGGCGTCACGAACCCGACCGTGCGCGTCCTGTTCGACCCGAACAACACGCGTCGCACGAACCAGTTCGAGCTGATCAAGGCCTCCGCGGCCGAGGCCGGCATCAACGCGGTTCCCTACGAGGTCCAGACCGACTGGGGCACGGACCTGTCGAACGCGACCGACTTCTACGACGCGGCGCTGTTCGGCTGGCAGTCGACGTCCACGGCCGTGACCGAGTCGGACGCGAACTACCGCACGGGGGCCACGAACAACTTCTACGGCTACTCCAACAAGACGGTCGACGCCGAGTACGACAAGCTCCAGGTCGAGACGGACCCGGCCGAGCAGGAGAAGATCCTGACCGCGGTCGAGGCCGAGCTCGTCAAGGACGCGTTCGGTGTCACGATCTTCCAGTTCCCCGGCGTCACCGCCTGGAACCCGGAGAAGATCAACAACGTCTCGAAGCTGACGATCGCCCCGACGATCTTCTACGGCTTCTGGAACTGGACGGCCGGAGAGGCTGCCTCGGAGTGACACACGTGACACCCGCCTTCTCGACGAGATGTCGAGAAGGCGGGTGTCGCCGGCCTGTGACTCCTGCTCAGGGCGCTGGGAGCATCATCCCGGCGCCCTGAGCGCGTGCACGACCGGATACAACCGGACCGCGTCAGCGGGGCTAGGATCCCCAGGACCGCGGTGCACCGACCAAGAGGTAGCCCACCCGTGCTGAGATTCCTCATCCGCCGGCTCCTAGCCGGCCTCGCCACGTTGTTCGTGGCCTTGTTCCTGATGTACCAGTTGGTCGCCGCGGCGATCGACCCGTTGTCTGACCTGCGTGAGAGCACCGCTCCCAACAAGGAGCAGCTCATGGCTGCGCGCACCGAGCAGCTCGGCCTCGACATCAACCCCGTCGTGCGCTTCTTCCAGTGGATCGGCGACGTGCTCCAGGGCGACTTCGGCGTCGCCTGGCGCACCGGCGAGCCCGTCGGCGAGCTCCTCGGCCACGCGATCGTGTCCACGCTGCAGCTCGTGACCGCCGCGACGTTCCTGTCGCTCCTGCTCGGGATCACGGTCGGCATCGTCAGCGCGCTGCGGCAGTACGCGACGTTCGACTACCTGATCATCTTCCTGTCCTTCCTGCTGTACTCGCTGCCCTCGTTCTGGGTCGCGGTCATGCTCAAGCAGTGGGGCGCGATCGGCTTCAACGACTTCCTGCGCGACCCGAACCTCGCCTGGGCGACCATCGCGGTGGTCGCCGTCGTCATGGGTGTGCTCTGGATGCTCGCGATCGGCGGCTCGGTGCGACGTCGTGCCCAGGTGCTCCTGATCGCCGCCGCGGCCACGGCCGGGATGCTCGCCTACCTGCAGCTGTCCAACTGGTGGCTCGAGCCCACGATCGGCCCGATCCTGCTGCTCGTGATGGGCGGCGCCATCGCGTTCGCGATCGTCGGCGTGTTCGCCGGCCTGCAGAACCGCCGCGCGCTGTGGACGGCGCTGGCGGTCGTCGGCATCGGGTTCGTCCTGTACTTCCCGATGCAGAGCGTCTTCAAGGGCGACGCGTTCGGGGTGGACGGCCAGGGCGCGACCTGGATCATCGTCGCGCTGGCCGTCCTGACCGGCGTGGTCGGCTGGGTCGTCGGGCGCCTGTTCGGCGGCCCCGACTGGCGCCTGTCGTCCAAGACGGGCATCGCGGTCGCGCTGGTGATGGGCGGCCTGATCTTCGTCGACAAGGTCATGCAGGTGTGGCCCCCGTACTCCAAGGCGCTCGGCGGGCGTCCGATCCCCACGTTCGGTGACCGGACGCCGGGCCTCGGGGGCAACTACTGGGTGCAGGTGCTCGACATGTTCACGCACCTGATCCTGCCGACCGCGACGCTGGTGCTCATCGCGTTCGCCGCCTACACGCGGTACTCGCGCTCGAGCATGCTCGAGGTGATGAACCAGGACTACATCCGCACCGCACGCGCCAAGGGTCTGCCGGAGCGTCTCGTGGTCGTCCGCCACGGGTTCCGCAACGCCCTCATCCCGCTGGCGACGATCGTGCCGATCGACATCATCGCGCTGCTCGGCGGAGCCATCATCACCGAGGCCGTGTTCGCGCGGCCAGGGATGGGCCAGCTCTTCGTCCAGTCCCTCGTCGACGCGGAGATCGAGCCGGTCATGGCCTACCTGCTCGTCACCGCGAGCCTCGCCATCATCGCCAACATCGTCGCCGACATCGTGTACGCGACGATCGACCCCCGGATCCGGTTGGACGCATGAGCACCCCGATGACAACCCCCGCCGAGGACCCGACCGAGGGCCGCCTCGAGAACGAGATCGAGCTCAAGGAGGTCGCGGGCCTCTCGCAGGGCCAGATCGTGCGCCGGCGGTTCTTCCGCCACAAGGGTGCGATCGTCGGCCTCGTCGTCCTCGGCTTCACCACGCTGCTCGCGGTGACGTCCGTCGGCGTCGGCCCCATCCCCGGATGGTGGCAGTGGACGCCGCACGAGAACCCGCCGGTGCTCAACGCCGGTGGCCGCCCGACGCTGTCGATGCCGACCTGGCTCGGCGGTGACGGCTTCGCGCTCGGCCAGCACCCGTTCGGCCAGGACGAGATCGGCCGCGACATCTTCGCGCGTGTCATGGCCGGCGTGCAGACGTCCCTCATGGTCATGGTCGTCATCGGTCTCGTCGCCGCGGTCATCGGCATCACGGTCGGCTCCATGGCCGGCTTCTTCCGCGGCCGGACCGACACGCTCCTCATGCGCGGCACCGACCTCGTCATCACCGTGCCGACGCTCGTCATCGGTGCGGTGGTCGGCAAGATCGCCGGCAGCGTGAGCGGGCTCGTCTTCGCCGTCGCGATGGGGCTCATCCTCTGGACGACGCTCGCACGTCTCGTCCGCGGCGAGTTCCTCTCGCTGCGCGAGCGCGAGTTCGTCGACGCCGCGCGCGTCGCCGGGGCGAGCAACCTGCGCATCATCTTCAAGCACATCCTGCCGAACGCGATCGGCACGGTCATCGTCTCCGTCACGCTGCTCATGAGCGCGGCGATCCTCCTCGAGACCGCGCTGTCCTTCCTCGGGTTCGGCATCCAGTTCCCGGAGATCTCGCTCGGCCAGCTCATCAACCAGTACCAGGCGGCGTTCTCGACGCGGCCCTGGCTGTTCTGGTGGCCCGGCATCTTCATCATCGTCATCACGCTGAGCGTCAACTTCATCGGTGACGGCCTGCGTGACGCGTTCGACCCGCGGCAGAAGCGCATCCCCTCGGAGCGCAAGATGGCGAAGGCCGCGGCTGCCGAGGCGTCGAAGGCGGCGGTCGTGCCGACGCCGCGCACGGCCGACGCGGCGCGGGACGCCTCCACCGGGACGGGTGCGTGAGGACGATGACACGCCTCGACCAGCGCCGGGGCGCGGCCGCGGGCCGCGTCTCCGGCCGGTCAGCCGGTGACGCGCACCGCGACGGTCAGCGCCGCGAGCAGCACGGTGGCGGCGACGGTCGCGACGTGGAGCCGGCGCACCGGACGGATGCCGTGCTCGACGCGAGCACGCTCGGCGCCGTCGAGGTGGCCCGCGGCGACGAGCGCGTCGTGAC
>JAEYUL010000218.1 GCA_023432565.1 Actinomycetes bacterium
TGACCGTCGTCAAGGACAAGAGCGTCGTGCACGTGCTCTTCACCGAGATCGCCCCGGCCCTGGCCGAGCGCAACGGTGGCTACACGCGCATCACGAAGATCGGTCCGCGCAAGGGCGACAACGCGCCGCTGGCCGTGATCGAGCTCGTCCGTGAGCCGCTCTCGCCGAAGCAGGCCGTCGTCAAGGAGGCCACCAAGGCCACCGAGAAGGCCGCCAAGCCGAAGGCCGACAAGCCGAAGGCCGAGAAGGTCGAGGAGGCACCGGCCGAGGACGTCGTCGAGGACGCCCCGGTCGAGGACGCCTCGGTTGAGGACGCCTCCGCTGACGAGGCGAAGGCCGACGACAAGGCCTGACGACCGCAGCACCATGACGAAGGCCCGGCCCCTGTGGGTGTCCGGGCCTTCGTCGTCCCGTCGCTGCGGACGGCGTGCCGGTCAGGTGAACAGGCAGAACGGGTGGCCCGACGGGTCGCGCAGGACCCGGACGTCCTCCTGCGGCTGCTCGTCGTCCAGGACGGCCCCGCACTCGAGCGCCCAGGACGTGGCCGCCGCGAGGTCGTCGACCGCGATGTCGAGGTGGGCCGTGGCGTTCTGGCCCCCGGGTCTCGCCGGCCAGGTCGGGCGCCGGAAGTGCCGTTCATGCTCGAAGTTGAGGGTGAACCCCGGCCGGTCGGCATCGCCGGTGGCGACCTGCGCCCAGCCCGCGTCGTCACCCTCGGGCGGCTCCTGCGCACTGACGCGGCCGCCGAGCAGATGCGCGTAGAAGTGGGCCAGCACCGCGGGCTCGTCGGTGCCGATCGTGATCGACGTGGCGCGAAGCGAGGGACGGTCCATGCGCCCACGCTAGGCCGGGACGGCGCGATCCGGCAGGGGAGCGGGCCCGCGGTACGGTCGGCGGGTGGGGGACTCGGGGGTCGTGCTGGTCCACGGCGTGCGCACGTCGCGCACCATGTGGCGGCCGCAGGTGGAGGCGCTCGCGCGTGCCGGGGTGCGGGCGACCGCGGTGGACCTGCCCGGGCACGGCACGCGCTGCGGGGAGCGGTTCAGCGTCGACGGCGCCGTCGCGACGATCGCCGAGGCTGTCGACGAGCTCGGCGGGCGGGCGCTCGTCGTCGGGCTCTCGCTCGGCGCCTACGTGAGCGTGGCCCATGCCGCGCGCCACCCGGAGCAGGTCTCCGGGCTCGTCGCCGCGGGGTGCTGCACCCGGCCGCGGCGCGTGCTGGTGGGCGGGTGGTCGGCGCTCGCGGCGGCGATCGCGCGACTGCCGGACCGGGGTGCGGCGCTGAACGACGCGTTCGTGAGGCTCATGCTGCCAGCAGGCGCGGGAGCGGACCTGGGCGCGGGAGGGTTCTCGCTCGACGTCATGGCTGACGTGCTGCGCGAGGTCGGCGCGCTGGACCCCGTCGGCGACCTCGCGCGCGTCGGCGCACCCGTGTGGCTCGTCAACGGCCGCTACGACCACTTCCGCGGCGACGAGCGCGCGTTCCTCGCGGCGTGCCCCGACGGCCGGCTGGTCGTCGTCCCGGGTGCCACGCACCTGGTGAGCGTGGTCGCGCCCGTGCGTTTCTCGCGCGTCGTCCTCGAGGCCTACGACGAGGTGACGGGCGCCACCGGTGCGCGGGGCCCTCAGCCGGCTGCGGGCTCGGCCGGGTAGCGCAGCGTCCCGCCGACGAGGCGCGCGGCGGCGTTGAGGGGGTGGGGGACCGTCGCACGCGGGCCCATCAGGTGGAGCACCTGCCAGCCGCGAGAGGTCAGGTCGTCCGCGATGATCCGGCGATGGCAGCGCCACCAGACGGCCTCGGCGCACATCACCGCGCACCTCTCCTGCTGCGCCCGTGCCGTGAGCTGCGCGCGGGCGTCGGTGTACTCGTCGGACGCGAGGTGGTCGGCGTACCCGCGGAACGCCGCGACACGCCACGCGCGGTTGGGCGAGTCCGCCGAGGGCGTGCGCCGTCCGCCGAGCGCCGGCAGCGGCAGGTACGCGTCGCCGAGGCTGTCCCGCAGCGCGGCGGGGGAGTACTGAGGGTTGCGGCGCGAACCGGCGAACCGGCGGACGTCGACGAGGCACGTCACGCCGGCGTCGTCGAGCATCGCGCGCAGCTCCGCGAACAGGCGCGTCGAGTGCCCGACGGTCCACAACGTGCCCGAGCCTGCGCTCACGAGGCCATCGTGCCCGCCGCGACGGTGGGCGGCGCGCTGGACCTCAGTCCGTGCTCCTGAGCGTCCACGCGCGCACACCGCCGACGATCCCCGCCTGGTTCGGCACGACGACCACGCCGTCACCGAGCCGCGCCAGCACCGTCGGCGTCACGTGCCGCGCGTTGCCGCCGCCCAGGTACAGGCGGTCCCAGCGGAAGACCGGGAGGAAGCCCTCGACCACGCGTTGCACGCGCCGCGACCAGAGCGCGTTGCCGAGGCGACGGCGCTCGACCTGGCCGATGTACTCGTCGTACGTCACGCCGCGCCGCACGGGCGCGTGCGACAGCTCCAGGTGCGGTGCGATCCTCCCGCCGTCGAACACCGCCGACCCGAGCCCGGTCCCGAGCGTGAGCACCACCTCCAGACCGGTCCCGGAGACCACGCCCGCGCCGTGCACCTCGGCGTCGTTGAGCACGAGCGTTGCCAGCCCGAGTCCCCCTTCGAGCATCGCGCGTACGTCACACCCCGACCACGCGACGACGAGCGCCGGGTCGACCGCGGTGCGCGGCCCGTGCCGCGTGACGTAGTGCGGCGTGGCGACGACCACCCCGTGCCGGATCATCCCGGGCATCCCGACCGTGAGCCGGTCCGCGCGCGGCAGGTCCGCGGCGATGCCCGCGATCGTGTCCACGAGCCGCTGCGGTGGCAGCGGGTACGGCGTGGGCACCCGCACCGCGGGCGCGTGCAGCGTGCCGGCGGCGTCGAGCACCGACGCCTTGATGCCACCCCCGCCGCAGTCCACGGCGAGTGTGTACGGCTCCACGTCAGGCACACCGCCACGCTAGAGGACGCACGCCCTGATGCGTGCCTCGCGCTGCCGCCGCTGGCGAGCCGCGGGCACGCGCGCCGAGCCCCGGCCAGACCTCGCGGACTGCCGAGCGTCGACGACCGCACACACGTCTCTCGACCCCATTGAGCGTCCGCAATGGCCCACAGCGCGGCGAGAATTGACGTGACGGCACGTCAGGTCTCGTCGTTCTCTCGGAGGCAATTGACAGGTCGCGAGAATCCCTCTAGCGTCGGCTGCGGCGCATCGCGGGGGGCGTGCGCCTGTCACACACGTGCGGCAGGCGCCTGCGCAATCAACCCCTTCGACAGCTCCGTTCGTCTCGGTATTTCGAATGGTCACAGAAGGGGGTATCACGTTGCGACGGAAGATCACGAGTGTGCTCGTCGGAGTCGGGCTCGCAGGCGCCATGATCGTGGGAGGCGCGTCCACCGCGTCGGCGGCCACCCACTGGTCGGGCAACTACCCGACCCTGTCGAAGTGCAACCTCGGCAGGCTCGCCTACCAGAACTACGGCTACCGCACGAGCTCGTGCTACAAGAGCAGCGGGCCGAGCGGCACCTCGTACCACTTCTACTGGTACAGCTGACCTGCCTCAGGTCGGCTGCGCCTGCACTCGTGCGGCCCGGTTCCGACAGTCCGCCCGACGGAGAGCGGCTGCCGCGGCCGCGAGCTTGTGCTGCGGTTCCGTGCGGGCACCCGTCGGCGTCAGGAGCAGGTTCGGCGCCGACGGGTCCTGCGCCGGGGCAGCGCACCTCTGATCGGCACCGAGCTCGGCCCCGCAGCCGACGTCGAGCCGGCGGACCGCGCGGGTCTCCTCATGACGTCGCGACGCCGCACTCGACCAAGGGGGCGCGACCAGGTCGTCCCGGGGGTCGCGGTGTCGGTGTCGTGCATCGATGTGGGGGAGGGCTGGTCGCCCGGCGCACGCCGCACGGCACGACGTGGCTCTCTGCTCCCGGCTGACTGACGCGCATTGGCGGGCGTGCATTTTCCTGTGCCCGCATCAGCATTGTTCGCGCCGTGGCGGACGGTGACTCTTTGCGGTGACGGCTGCCGCGGCGCCGACGACGGTGCGCAGAGAAAATGTGTTCGCAGGGCGCGGTGCAATTTCCGCATGCATGTGTGAGCTCGCATTCGCCGGCGCGGTGCTCGCGACGCTGCTCGTCATGTGCGAATCTGCGTGGACGGTCACGGCGCGCGTGATGTCGCCGCCATGTCGGATTCTCCCGGTGGTGCCCCGGCGGCACGGGATCGGCGTCGCGGACGCGCGCGTGCCGGCGGCGACGCGCACGCGTCGGCACCCGCAGGCGGGCGTCGCTGCGCGCGCGGAGGTCGGGCGGCGCGCGGGTCGGCCGCCGGCGCGCAGCCGGTAGCGTGGCCGCGTGAATGCCGTGCGCCTGCGTCTGGATCTCGCGTACGACGGGAGCGACTTCGCCGGGTGGGCGCGCCAGCCCGCGCTGCGCACCGTGCAGGGGACGCTCGAGGACGGGCTCGCGACGATCCTGCGCACGGGCCCGCGCGGCGTCCCGGCGCCGCGGCTCGTCGTGGCCGGACGCACGGACGCCGGGGTGCACGCGCGCGGGCAGGTCGCGCACGTGGACGTCGACGAGGAGGCGCTCGCGGCAGCGCGAGGACGCAGCGAGCGTGACCTGCTCGACGCGCTGGTCACGCGCCTGGGCGGCGTGCTGCCGTCGGATCTCGTCGTGCACCGCGTGAGCCTCGCGCCGCCGGGGTTCGACGCGCGGTTCTCGGCCTTGCGCCGCCGGTACGCCTACCGGATCTGCGACGACGCCGCAGCGCGCGACCCGCTGACGCGCAGCCACGTGCTGTGGCACGCCCGCGCGCTGGACGTCGACGCGATGCACGAGGCCGCCGCGCGGCTCGTCGGGCTGCACGACTTCGCGGCGTACTGCAAGCCGCGCCCGGAGGCGACGACGATCCGCACGCTCGAGCGGTTCGAGTGGACCCGGCCCGCGGACGGGGCGGACTCCGGGCTCGTCGTCGCGACGGTGCAGGCCGACGCGTTCTGCCACTCGATGGTCCGCTCGCTCGTCGGCGCGAGCCTCGCGGTCGGTGAAGGGCGACGGCCGGTGACGTGGCCGGCGGAGCTGCTCGAGGCGCGACGCCGAGACGCGGCCGCGCATGTCGTCGCGGCGCACGGGCTGACCCTCGAGGGTGTCGAGTACCCGCCCGACGACGAGCTCGAGGCGCGCGCCGGGCAGACGCGTGCGCGCCGCGCCGTGGACGAGCTGCCACCTGCGTCCGGCTGCTGCTGAGGTCGCGGCCGTGGCGCGCGACGGCGCGCCCGGCCAGGATGTGGGATATGTCACCTTCGGGTGGTTCTGAGCCGGTCGTCCCTCGCTGGGGCGGAGGCACGGAGAGCTCGAGGGCCAGCCGTCGTCCGCACGTCGAGAGGCCACGCCATGACGGTCGCGTCCGAGCTCGCCGCCTACGCCGAGCCGCCCGACGCCGTCCTCGCGGCGCTGCGGACCACACCCGAGGGCCTCGCCCAGGCGGAGGCCGAGCGGCGGCTCGCGCAGGTCGGGCCCAACCGGCTGCCGGAGCCGGCGCGCAAGAACGTCGTGCTGCGGTTCCTCGAGCACTTCGACGACGTCCTCATCTACATCCTGCTCGCCGCCGCGGTGCTCAAGGCGATCCTCGGGGACTGGGTCGACTTCGCCGTGATCCTCGCGGTCGCGGTCGCGAACGCGGTGGTCGGGTTCGTGCAGGAGGGCCGCGCGGACAAGGCGCTGGCGGGCATCGCGACGATGCTGTCGCTCGAGGCGGATGCGCGACGCGACGGCCAGTGGCACACCGTGCCCGCCGACGACCTCGTCCCGGGTGACGTGATCCGCGTGCGCTCCGGCGACCGGGTACCGGCCGACGCGCGGCTGGTCGAGGCGACGACCCTGCAGGTCGAGGAGGCGGCGCTCACGGGTGAGTCGGTCCCGTCAGGCAAGGACGTGGCGGCCGTCGGCGCGGACGCCGGGGTCGGGGACCGCTCGTCGATGCTGTTCTCGGGCACGATCGTCACCGCTGGTCGCGGTGTCGCTGTCGTGACGGCGACGGGGGGCGCCACCCAGATCGGCCGGATCCAGCAGCTCGTCGCCGAGGCCGATCACCTCGACACCCCGTTGACCCGCCAGCTCGCGAGGCTCGGCAAGCAGCTGAGCGTGCTGATCCTCATCATGGCCGCCGCGATGCTCGTGATCGGCCGGGTCATCCACGACTTCGCGCTCGACGAGCTCGTGTCCGCGGCCATCGGCTTCGCGGTCGCCGCGGTGCCGGAAGGGCTGCCCGCGCTCGTGACCGTGACGCTCGCCCTCGGTGTGCAGCAGATGGCGCGGCGCAACGCGATCACACGCAAGCTGCCGTCCGTCGAAGGGCTCGGCTCGGTCACCACCATCTGCTCGGACAAGACCGGCACCCTGACGCGCAACGAGATGACGGTACGCACCGTCGTCACGCCGGAGGCGACCTACGACGTCGACGGTCTCGGGTATCAGCCTGTGGGGGCGGTGCGCCTGCACGACGACGGGTCCGGCGTGCCGGTCACGCTCGACGCCAGGGCCGACCTGGCGGCGCTCGTCGGTGCGGGCGTGCTGTGCAACGACGCGCGCGCGGTGCGGACCGACGGCCGCTGGGGGATCGTCGGGCAGCCCACCGAGGGCGCGGTCGTCGTGCTGGGCGACAAGCTCGGCTTCGAGCCCTCGGGTGAACGGCTCGCGCAGGTGCCGTTCGAGTCGTCGACGAAGTTCGCCGCGACCCTGGACCAGCTGGGCGACGGCACGCGCGCGGTGCACGTGCTCGGCGCCCCCGACCGGCTGCTGGACCGCTGCACCACCCAGCGCGACGACTACGGGTCGGCGCCGCTGGACGTGGCGTACTGGGAGCGGCAGATCGACGAGCTCGGCGGACAAGGGCTGCGCGTGCTGGCCGCAGCACGGCGCGACGCGACCGACGAGACGACCCTGACCGGGGACGACGTGGGCACCGAGCTGGAGCTGCTCGGCCTGTTCGGCATCCTCGACCCGCCGCGTCCCGAGGCGGTGGCGGCGATCGCCGACTGCCACCGCGCTGGCATCCGCGTCAAGATGATCACGGGTGACCACGCGGGAACGGCGTTGGCGATCGCGCGCGAGCTGGGCATCGTCGGCGGGCACGTGGCGGGGGAGCACGACGCGGAGCGCGAGGAGACCGAGGTCGTCACCGGCGCCGAGCTCGAGGCCATGAGCAACGAGCAGCTGCGCCGGCGCGTGCGCGGTGTCGACGTGTTCGCACGCACGTCGCCCGAGCACAAGATCCGGATCGTGCGGGCGTTGCAGTCCCACCGCGAGGTCGTCGCGATGACGGGCGACGGCGTCAACGACGCGCCCGCGCTGACGCGCGCCGACATCGGCATCGCGATGGGGATCAAGGGCACCGAGGCCACCAAGGAGGCCGCGGACATCGTCCTGGCGGACGACAACTTCGCGACGATCGAGCGGGCGGTCGAGGAGGGGCGGCGGATCTACGACAACATCCGCAAGTCCGTGGCGTTCCTGCTTCCGACGAACGGCGCCCAGTCGCTCGTCATCCTCGTCGCGGTCCTGCTGGGCCTGGCGCTGCCTCTGACCCCCGTGCAGATCCTGTGGGTCAACCTCGTCACGGCGGTCACCCTGTCGCTCGCGCTCGCGGGCGAGCCCGCCGAGCCGGACGTGATGCGCCGCCGACCACGCTCGCCGGACGCGCACGTCGTCTCGCCGCGCTCGCTCGCGCTCGTGCTCGTCGCGTCGGCGGTGATCGGTGCGGTGACGCTCGGGGTCTTCCTGCTCGAGAAGCAGGAGTTCGGCGTCGTCGACGAGTACGCGCAGACCTCGGCGGTGGCGATGCTCACGCTCGGCCAGCTCGCGTACCTGTTCAACTGCCGCTTCCTCGGCTCGACGAGCCTCACGTGGCGGGTCCTGGTCGGCAACCGCCTCGTGTGGGTGGCGACCGGCGCGCTGCTCGTGCTCCAGCTGGTGTTCACGTACGCGCCGTTCATGCACGACTGGTTCGGCTCGGTCGCCATCGGGCTGCGCGAGTGGGGCATCGCGATCGTGGGCGCGGTCGTCGTGTTCCTCGTGCTCGAGGCGGCGAAGGCAGTCACGCGCCGCACGTTGGCCGACTGACGGAGTCGTCCGGTCCCTCAGGGGCGCCGGAGAGGCGGGGCCGGTCCGGGACCGGGCTCAGTCCTCGTCGCGGTACGACTGGTCGACGTACACCTCGTCGACCACGTGCACCGCCGCCTCCTCGGCGCTGGCCGCTCCGCCCGCCACGCCCTCGTCGACCGCGAACGCGTCGTTGGCGCCCGCGTCGACCGCCTCGTCGTCGGCGATGAGGCGACCCGCGCGGTCCGGCTCACGGTCGGCGGCGACGCGGGGCCGCTCCTCCCAGATGTCGGGCTCCTCCTGCCCGATCCGCTGGTCGATCGTCTCGCGGTGCTTCTCCTCCCACGCGGTCTCGCCGTAGTGCGAGCGTGTGTCGCGCTCGGGGGGCGAGTAGCCCTCGTCGAGCAGGTCGTCCACGCCACGGTCGACGAGGGTGTCCTCGCGGGGGAGCTGGTCGGTGTCGCCGTCGGAGCCGGTGGCCCGGTCGGCGCTGGTGCCAGGCGTGTCACTCATGACTCGACCATGGCACCGTGCGCGCACGTCCGCCACCGACGGCAAAGGCTTTGGTCGGGTCGCGGGCGGCGCTGCACACTGAGCCGCATGGGCCACCTGGACGTGATGGGGGTCGGGTACGTGCTGCCCGACGGGCGACCGCTGCTCGACGACGTGACGTTCCGGGTCGCCGACGGTGCGCGCGTCGCGCTCGTCGGGCCCAACGGCGTCGGCAAGTCGACGTTGCTGCGGATCATCACCGACGACGAGCAGCCGCACGCGGGCTCCGTCGCACGCAGCGGAGGGCTCGGCGTGATGCGTCAGGACGTCGGCCGCATCGACGACGAGCGCACCGTGCGCGACCTGCTCGCCTCGCTCGCGCCGCACTCCGTGGCGGCGGCCGCGGCCGAGCTCGCCGCGGCCGAGCTCGCGATGATGGAGGTCGACGACGAGCCCGCGCAGCTGCGCTACGCCCAGGCGCTCGTCGACTGGGCCGACGTCGGCGGGTACGAGGCGGAGGCCGGGTGGGACCAGGTCACCGACGCGGTGCTGTCGATCCCGTTCGAGCGCGCGCAGTACCGCGAGGTGCGCACGCTGTCCGGCGGCGAGCAGAAGCGTCTCGTCCTCGAGGCTCTGCTGCGCGGCCCGGACGAGGTGCTGCTGCTCGACGAGCCGGACAACGCGCTCGACGTGCCGACCAAGCGCTGGCTCGAGGACCAGCTCGTGGCCTCGTCGAAGACCGTGCTGCTCGTGAGCCACGACCGCGAGCTGCTCGCAAGGGTCGCCACGCGCGTGGCCACGCTCGAGCCGTCTCCCGCGGGCGCCTCGGTCTGGGTGCACGGCGGGTCGTTCACGACGTACCACCAGGCTCGCGAGGACCGGCGCAGCCGGGCCGACGAGCTGCTGCGCCGTTGGCAGGAGGAGCACGCCAAGCTGCGGACGCTCGTGACCAACCTCAAGCAGCGGGCGACCTTCAACGACGGGATGGCCTCGCGCTACCAGGCGGCCCAGACGCGGTTGCGCAAGTTCGAGGAGGCCGGCCCGCCGGCGGTGCGCGTGCAGGAGCAGTCCGTGACGATGCGGCTGCGCGGGGGCCGGACGGCCAAGCGGGCGGTCGTCGCGCGTGACCTCGAGCTCACCGGGCTCATGCGGCCGTTCGACCTCGAGGTGTTCTACGGCGAGCGGGTCGCGGTGCTGGGCTCGAACGGCTCCGGCAAGTCCCACTTCCTGCGTCTGCTCGCGGCTGGGGGCTCCGACCCCGGTCCCGAGCACGAGCCCGCCGACGACGTCGTCGTCGACCCCGTCGCACACACGGGCTCGGTGGTGCTCGGCTCGCGCGTGCGGCCGGGGTGGTTCGCGCAGAACCGCACGCACCTGGACCTGGCGGGGCAGACGCTTCTGGAGATCCTGCACCGCGGCGACGGGCACCGATCGGGTCTCGGCCGCGAGCAGGCGAGCCGCGCGCTGGACCGGTACGAGCTGGTCGGCCAGGCCGAGCAGCGCTACGAGACGCTCTCCGGCGGGCAGCAGGCGCGCTTGCAGATCCTGCTGCTGGAGCTCGGCGGTGCGACCCTCCTGCTGCTCGACGAGCCGACGGACAACCTCGACCTGCACTCGGCCGAAGCGCTCGAGGAGGGTCTCGCGGCGTTCGAGGGCACCGTTCTCGCCGTGACGCACGACCGCTGGTTCACGCGCACGTTCGACCGCTTCCTCGTGTTCGCCTCGGACGGCACGGTCCGCGAGACACCCGAGCCCGTGTGGGACGCGGCGCGGGTCGCTCGCGTGCGCTGACCGCCTGCACCGACCACCTGCACCGACCACCTGCACCGACCACCTGCACTGAGCGCCTGCGCGGGCGCCTGTCCCGGCCGCCCGGTCGCCCGCGCTGTCAGCCGACGACGAGCCCCACCGCGAGGGTCGCCATGACCGCGGCGACGCCGAGGTCGAGCACCTGCCATGCGCGGGGCCGGGAGAACAGGGGAGCGAGCCTCGTCGCACCGAACCCCAGCGCGCTGAACCACGCGGTGCTCGCGAGCACCGCACCGGCACCGAACGCCCACGCCGCGCTCTGCTGGTGCGCGAGCGACCCGAGCAGCACGACCGTGTCGAGGTACACGTGGGGGTTGAGGAACGTGAGCGCCAGGCACGTCAGGACGGCTCCTCGCAGGGACGCGGGCTCGTCCCTGCGGGTGCCGTCCGCGGGGACGAGCCGTTCGGGGCGGCGGGCACGACGTACGGCGACGACCGCGAGGTAGGTGAGGAACGCCGCGCCGCACCACCGGGCCGCCGCCAGCGCGACCGGGCGGGAGGCGACGAGCGGACCGAGCCCGGCGATGCCGGCGGTGAGCAGCAGCAGGTCGCCCGCGGTGCACAGCACGACGACCGGCCCGACGTGCTCGCGGCGGATGCCCTGCCGCAGCACGAACGCGTTCTGCGCCCCGATGGCGACGATGAGGCCGAGGCACGCGAGGAAGCCGGCGACGAGCGAGGGGATCACGACGAGGACGCTAGGAGTCGCTGCAGGTGAAGTCCATCTCAGGATTCTGCGGCCGCATTAGCCTTGCTTCATGAACTTCGACCGCGACCAGCTCCGAGCGCTGGCGGCCGTGCTCGACGAGGGCACGTTCGAGGCGGCGGCCGCGCGGCTGCACGTCACTCCCTCCGCGGTGAGCCAGCGTGTGAGGTCCCTCGAGCAGCAGGTCGGCCGCGTGCTCGTCGTGCGTGCCCGGCCCTGTCGTGCCACCGAGCCGGGTCAGGTCCTGGCCCGGCTCGCCGCCCAGCTCGCCGTGCTCGAGCACGACGCGACGGCACAGCTCGGCGACGACGGTCGCGGGCCTGGCCCGGCCTCGCCCACGCGCCTGGCGATCGCCGTCAACGCGGACTCGCTGTCGAGCTGGTTCCCCGCGGCGCTCGTCGGCCTGCCCGGGGACGTCGTCGTCGACCTGCGCCGCGAGGACCAGGACCGCACGGCCGAGCTGCTGCGCGACGGCACCGTGACCGCGGCGGTCACCGCCGACGCGCACGCCGTGCAGGGCTGCCGGGTGCTCCCGCTCGGGGCGATGCGGTACCTCGCGGTCGCCGCGCCGCACGCGCACGAACGCTGGTTCGCCGGCGGCGTGGACGGCCCGGCCCTGGACCGGGCGCCCGTGCTCGCGTTCAACCGCCAGGACGCGCTGCAGCACCGCTTCGCGCGGCGGATCGCCGGCCGGGCGGTCAGCCCACCGGTGCACCACGTGCCCTCGAACAGCGCGTTCGTCGCGCTGCTCGTCGCGGGGCTCGGATGGGGCATGGTGCCGGAGGCCGCTGCCGCCGGCCCGCTCGCCGACGGCACGCTCGTCGAGCTGGTGCCCGAGCCCTTCTGGGACGTGCCGCTGTACTGGCAGCACTGGGCGCTGCGGACCGCGACCCTGGACGACCTCACGGCGCGCGTGGTGCGGGCGGCGGCCGCCGCCCTGCGGTGACGTGGGCCGCCGAGGGGGCTGCGGGGGCGCGTTGACAGGGGCGCGTCCCGGGGCGGCGCAGCGAGCCCGGGTGTGACGCAACCCTGTTTTGACCCCCGCCGAGCCGCGCGGGTACTCTGGTGAGTCGTTGTGCGTCCCTGTCGTGCGCCCGTGGCTTCTCACCACGCGGACCGATGGTAGGCCCGGTGCGTTCCCACTCTCCGGTCCGCGGATGCGCCACCGACAGCATCGACCGGTTCTGCGCGCCTGCGCGCTGGCCCCCGGTCGCCACACGGCAACACGAGACGAAGGCAACGACCGTGCGTACGTACACCCCGAAGCCGGGCGAGATCGAGCGGAACTGGTACGTCATCGACGCGACCGATGTCGTCCTGGGCCGTCTGGCCACCCACGTGGCCACGCTGCTCCGCGGCAAGCACAAGGCCACCTTCGCGCCTCACGTCGACGGCGGTGACTTCGTCATCGTCATCAACGCGGAGAAGGTCGCCCTCACGGGCAACAAGCGCGAGAACAAGCTCGCGTACCGCCACTCCGGCTACCCGGGCGGCCTGCGGGCAACCCCGTACACGGAGCTCCTGGCCAAGCACCCCGAGCGTGCGATCGAGAAGGCCGTCCGCGGCATGCTCCCCAAGAGCTCGCTCGCGCGTCAGCAGCTCGGCAAGCTCAAGGTCTACGCAGGTGCCACGCACCCGCACCAGGCGCAGCAGCCGAAGCCGTTCGAGATCACCCAGGTCGCGCAGCAGGCCTGAGGCCGGCGCGAGTAGAGACGACAGGACACCCACGTGGCAGAGACGACGGTCGACATCGACC
>JAEYUL010000152.1 GCA_023432565.1 Actinomycetes bacterium
CGGCGGCACCGCCGACGACGAGGACGCCGGCACCGAGGCGGACGACGAGGCCGCAGGCACCGACGGCGACGACGCGGACGGGCGTCCCGTCGGCCGCTCGCGGCGCCGGCGTGCGGCCCTCGCGGGCGTCGCCACGCTCGCGCTGCTCGTCGCGGTCGTGGCCGTCGGGTACGCGTGGACGCGCACGCAGTACTTCGTCGGGGTGCACGACGGCGAGGTCGCGATCTTCCAGGGTGTGCCGGAGGCCCTCGGTCCGGTCGCGCTGTCGCAGGTCGTCGAGCGCACGGGGGTGTCGGTCGACGACATCGCGTCGCAGTACGTGCGCGACCGCGTGCTGCAGACGATCCACGCGGACGACCGCGCGTCCGCCCGCACGCTGGTCGACGAGATCGTGCTGCTCGAGGAACCCCCTGGCGACGCACCCGACGGCACCCAGCCGGACGACGGCACTTCCGCGGCGCCCGCCACCGACCCTTCACCAGGAACCACAGCGCCCGCGCCGGCCAGCACCGGCGCGGGCGGGTGAGCCTGATGGCGACCGTCGAGCCGCACCGCGTGCGCGCCGGCCGCGGCACCGAGCTCCTGCTCCTGGTCCTCGCGCTCGCGCTCGGGGTCGGGGCCTACGCGCTCGTCGGGCTGGGCACCTCGGGCGAGGTGCCGTCGGACGTCATCGGCTACGGCGCCGGGCTGGCCGGCCTCGCGCTCGGGCTGCACCTCGTGCTGCGCTGGCGCGCACCGTACGCCGACCCGGTGATCCTGCCCGCGGTCGTCGCGCTCAACGGCATCGGCCTGGCGATGATCTACCGGATCGACCACGCCTACGAGCTGCGGGACAAGGCCCACGGGTTCGCCGCTCGCCAGCTCATGTGGACGGCGATCGCGGTGGCCCTGGCCGCCGCCGTGCTGATCCTGCTGCGAGACCACCGCACGCTGCGCCGGTTCACCTACACCGCGATGGTCGTCGCGCTGGCCCTGCTCGCGCTGCCGCTCATGCCCGTCGTCGGCAGATCGATCAACGGCGCCCGCATCTGGGTCTACTTCGGCTCCGTCGGCATGCAGCCGGCGGAGTTCGCCAAGCTCGCGCTGGCGGTGTTCTTCGCCGGCTACCTGGTCACCCACCGTGACACGCTGGCCCTCGCCGGGCCGAAGCTGCTCGGCCTGCAGCTGCCGCGGGCGCGGGACCTCGGCCCGATCCTGCTCGTGTGGGCGGGGTCGATCGCCGTGCTGGTCCTGGAGAAGGACCTGGGCACCTCGCTGCTGATCTTCGGCCTGTTCGTCGCGATGCTGTACCTGGCCACCGAGCGCGTCAGCTGGGTCGTCATCGGCCTGACCATGTTCGTCGGCGGAGCGATGCTCGCGGCGAGCGCGTTCGCGCACGTGCGTGCGCGGTTCGACGTGTGGCTGCACGCTCTCGACCCGGAGGTGTTCGACCGTGCGCCCGGCGGCTCCGGGCAGGTGGTGCGCGGCCTGTTCGGCATGGCCAGCGGCGGTCTGTTCGGCACCGGGTGGGGCGAAGGGCGCCCGGACCTCGTCCCCTACGCGGAGTCGGACTTCATCGTCGCCTCGCTCGGTGAGGAGCTGGGCCTGACGGGTCTGCTCGCGATCCTGCTGCTGTACGTCGTGCTCACGCAGCGCGGCATGCGCGCGGCGATCGGGGTGCGCGACGGGTTCGGCAAGCTGCTCGCAGGCGGCCTCGCGTTCGTCGTCGCGTGGCAGTGCTTCGTCGTCGTCGGCGGCGTGACCCGGCTGATCCCGCTGACCGGCCTCACCACGCCGTTCCTCGCGTACGGCGGCTCGAGCCTGCTCGCGAACTGGATCATCGTCGCGCTGCTGCTGCGGATCTCGAACGACGCGCGTCGGCCCGCGCCCGCCGCGCGCGGCCTGCGTCCCGACGAGCCCCTCCCCGACGACCTGCTCCCCGACGAGCGGGACGTCGACGAGCCGGACGGCGCCGTCCCCGTGCGCGTGCCGACCGCCGCGGCCGGGGGCCAGGGGACGGTGCCCGACGACGAGCACCCGACCGAACGGATCGGGGGTCTGACGTGAACACTCCCCTGCGCCGGGTCGCGACCGTCATGCTCGTGATGTTCCTGGCCCTCATGGCCTCGGCCACCTGGGTGCAGTACGTGCAGGCACCCGACCTCAACGCGGACTCCCGCAACGTGCGCACGCTGTACCGCGAGTACGGCAGCGCCCGCGGACCGATCGTCGTGCAGGGCAAGGCGATCGCGTCGTCGGTCAAGGTCGACGACCCGTTCGGCTACCAGCGCACCTACGCCGACGGCACGCTGTACTCCGCGGTCACGGGCTTCTACTCGATCGTCAACGGCAGCTCGGGGCTCGAGCGTGCCGAGAACGACCAGCTCACCGGGCGCGGCGACCAGCTGTTCTTCTCCCGCCTGCGTGACGTCATCACGGGCCGCAAACCCGAGGGTGCGGCAGTCGAGACGACGCTCCTGGCCGCCGCCCAGAAGGCCGCGGCGGACGGCCTCGGCTCCCAGGAGGGGGCTGTCGTCGCGATCGAGCCGCGCACCGGACGGATCCTGGCGCTCGTCTCCACGCCGGGCTTCGACCCGAACGTCCTCGCGACGCACGACTCCGCCGCAGCGGCCGCGGCCTACACCGAGCTCGCCGACGCCGAGGGCAACCCGCTGCGCAGCAAGGCCACGCTCGAGACCTACCCGCCGGGCTCGACGTTCAAGGTCGTCACCGCGGCCGCGGCGCTCGAGAGCGGCGAGTACGACGCCGGCACGACGCTGCCCGCACCCGTGCGGCTCGACCTGCCCCAGACCAGCGCGACCATCGGCAACTTCGGCGGCGGAGGCTGCGGCAGCAACCCCATCACGCTCGCGAACGCGCTGCGTGTCTCCTGCAACACCGCGTTCGCGCAGCTCGGGCTCGACCTCGGCGCCGACGCGCTGCGCGAGCAGGCAGAACGCTTCGGGTTCAACGACTCCTCGCTCACCATCCCGATGCCCGTGGTGGAGAGCCGCTTCCCGGACGAGCTGAACCCGCCGCAGACCGCGCAGTCGGCGATCGGGCAGTTCGACGTCGCCGCGACGCCGCTGCAGATGGCCATGGTGAGCGCGGCCATCGCGAACGACGGCAAGCTGATGCGGCCGTACCTCGTCGAGCGCGTGCGCGCGGCGAACCTGTCGGTCGTCTCGCAGACCGAGCCCGAGCTGTACTCCACCGCGGTCTCGCGGGGGACGGCCGCGCAGCTCACCGACATGATGATCGCGGTCGTGCAGAGCGGCTCGGGCACGGCCGCGGCGATCTCGGGCGTGCAGGTCGCCGGGAAGACCGGCACCGCGCAGACCTCGTCGGGCGCCGCGCCGCACGCGTGGTTCACCGCGTTCGCCCCGGCCGACGACCCGAAGGTCGCGGTGGCCGTGCTCGTCGAGCACGGCGGCTCCGCGGGCTCCGAGGCCACCGGTGGGCGGGTCGCCGCGCCCATCGCGCGCGCCGTCATCCAGGCGGTGCTGGGCTCATGAGGACCACTGCGGGCATGGCCCTGGGCAACCGGTACCGGCTGATCCGGCAGATCGCGGTCGGCGGCATGGGCGAGGTGTGGGAGGGGTACGACGAGTCCCTCGTGCGACCCGTCGCCGTCAAGGTGCTCAAGCAGGAGTTCGCCGGCGACCAGGGCTTCCTCGAGCGGTTCCGTACCGAGGCCCGCAACTCCGCCGCGCTGTCGCACGCGAACATCGCCCAGCTCTTCGACTACGGCGAGCAGGACGGCTCGTCGTACCTCGTCATGGAGCTCGTCACCGGCGAGCCCCTGTCGGACCTGCTCGAGCGCGAGCCCGTGCTGCCCGTGCGACGCCTGCTGCCGATCCTCGCGCAGACCGCACGCGGCCTGCACGCCGCGCACGAGGCCGGCGTGGTGCACCGGGACGTCAAGCCGGGCAACATCCTGCTGGGCCGCGGCGGGCGCGTGAAGATCACCGACTTCGGCGTCTCGCTGGCGCGCAACCAGATGACGATGACCGCGACCGGGATGGTCATGGGCACCGCGCAGTACCTGTCGCCCGAGCAGGCCGTGGGCCGACCGGCCACGCCGCTGTCCGACCTGTACTCGCTCGGGATCATCGCCTACGAGGCGCTCGTCGGGCACCGGCCGTTCACCGGGCCGACCGCGGTCGACATCGCGGTCGCGCACGTCAACACGCCCGTGCCGCCGCTGCCCGCCGCGGTCGAGCCGCGCCTCGCGGACCTCGTCATGCGCCTGCTGTCGAAGGACCCCGCGCAGCGGCCCCGCTCGGGCGCCGCGCTCGCGCGCGAGCTCGATCGCCTCATGCCGCGCACCCCGCCCAGCGGCGTGCCGATGATCGTCACCACCCCCGACCCGCCCGCCGCCACGGCTCGTCCGACGACGCCGGCGGCGGCCCCGCCCGTCGCGGTGC
>JAEYUL010000031.1 GCA_023432565.1 Actinomycetes bacterium
CCCGGCCGGGCGCGAGATGAACTCCCCGAAGAATTCTTGCTAGAGTCCGAGACGCTATGGGCGGTCAGGGCGGCGCGGATCAGGGCTATCGGGCCTTGAGCATCCTGATCGCGGGTCTGCTCGTCTATGGCGGGCTTGGCTGGCTGCTCGACCGCTGGCTAGGGACCTCGTGGTGGCTGCCCATCGGACTGGTTCTCGGTGTCGGGCTCGGCATCTATCTCGTGGTCGTCAGGTTCGGTAAGCAGTGAGAGCAGGGCAGGAGGGCTCAGCGGGATGATCCCACTGTTGATTCCCATGGAGGGCGAGGAGCACGCCGCCTGGCCGCCCGGGGTCCACAGCTTCGCGTCCCGGCCGCTGTTCCCCGAACTGGGGCCGCAGTTCGACTGGCTGAACAACCACCTCGCGCAGGCCACTATCGGTGCGCTCGTCGTGATCGCGTTCTGGCTGTGGATGGCACGTAGCCAGCAGGTGGTGCCGAGCAGGAAGCAGTACCTCGGGGAGTGGGTGTACAGCTTCCTGCGCAACCAGGTGGCCCGCGACATCCTGGGCCACGACTACCGTCGCTTCCTGCCGTACCTGGTGGCGCTGTTCAGCTTCATCCTCGTGAACAACCTGTTCGGCCAGTTCTTCGTCTTCATGTTCCCGACCTTCTCCAAGATCGGGTACGCCTACGGCCTGGCCATCCTCAGCTTCGTGCTGTACAACGCCGCGGGCATCGCGAAGTACGGCTTCGGCAATTACATGCGTCGCATGACGCTGCCCGAGGGTGTGCCGGTGCCGCTGTGGCCGCTGATCATCCCGCTGGAGTTCCTCTCCAACTTCATCGTGCGCCCGGTCACGCTGGCGCTGCGACTCTTCGGCAACCTGTTCGCCGGGCACCTGGTGATCATGGTGTTCGTGGTGGGGGGCACCCTGCTGCTGACCATGACCGAGCCCACCGCCGGCTTCCCTGTGCCGCTGCTCAACGGAGCCGGCGTCGTGTCCCTGCTGTTCAGCATCGGCATCTTCGCACTGGAGTTGCTGGTGGCGGTCCTGCAGGCCTACATCTTCACAGTCCTCACCGCCCAGTACGTCTCCTCGGCGATTGCCGAGGAGCACTGACCTACCGAGCAAGCAACCTCCGAAAGGAAACACCATGGAAATCACCGGCTCGATCAACATGATCGGCTACGCCCTGGCCACCCTCGGCCCGGCCATCGGCGTGGCCTGGATCTTCGCCTCCGTGATCAACGGCACCGCCCGTCAGCCTGAGGCCCGGGGCGCCATGATGTCGACGGCGATCATCGGCTTCGCGGTCGTCGAGGCGCTGGCCATCATCGCTATCGCGCTGGCGTTCGTGCTTCAGTGAGGTTCGGCATGTTGCCGCTTGCGGGGGAGGGCATCGACCTCGGGCCGCTCCTCCCGGAGCATCCCGAGGAACTGATCGCCGGCATCGTCCTGTTCCTGATCGTGTGGTGGGTGGTCGCCAAGAAGGTGGTGCCCGCCTTCGAGAAGACCTTCGCCGAGCGCACCAACGAGATCGCCGGCGGCATCGAGCGGGCCGAGGCCGCCCAGGCCGAGGCTGCGGCCGCGTTGGCGGAGTACAAGGCCCAGCTCGCCTCCGCGCGGGAGGAGGCCGCGAAGATCCGTGAGGACGCCAAGGCCCAGGCTGCGGCTGCCGCCGCCGAGATCAAGCGGGCCGCGCAAGAGGAGTCCGCGCGGATGATCGAGACAGCGAAGGTGCAGATCGAGGCCGAGCGGGCACATGTGGTGCAGTCGCTGCGTGGCGAGGTCGGCGGGCTGGCGACACAACTGGCAGGTCGGATCGTCGGTGAGTCGCTCGAGGACGACGAGCGGGCCCGCCGCAGCGTCGAGCGCTTCCTTGCCGAACTGGAGAGCCAGTCGGAGGCGAAGACGGTATGAGCGCCGCCACGCAGGCCCGCCAGGCCGAGCTGGACCGGGTCCTGGACAACCAGGATGCGACACCGGCGCTGGCCGACGAGCTCTTCGCCGTGGTCGAGCTGTTGAGCGGCCAGGTGTCGCTCCGCAAGGCGCTGTCGGAGGCCACCGCCGGCGACGCCGCCCGCCGCGAGCTGGCGGCAGCCGTCCTGGGCGGGAAGGTCTCAACGGCCACCCAGGCTGTGGTGGAAGCGGCCGCCGGGTTGCGGTGGGCTTCTGGTGCCGACCTGACCGCTGCGCTCGAGCGCCAGGGGGTGCGCGCCCTGCTGCGCAGCGCCCAGCTGGGCAAGCGGCTCGACGCCGTGGAGGAGGAGCTGTTCCGGTTCTCCCGGATCGTCGATGCCGACCACGGGCTGCGTGACGTCCTCGAGGACCGGAGCGGGAGCCTCACCGGCCGCGAGGAACTGGTCGGCGCGCTGCTCGCGGGCAAGGCCGAGGACGCCACCATCGCCCTCGGGAAGCGGGCGCTCCGCGCGGCCAACCGGACCTTCGCGCGTACGCTCGACTCCTACCTCGCCCTGGCCGCCGCGGAGCGGAGCCGGGCGATCGCCGAAGTGACGGTCGCGCGGCCGCTCACCGACGACCAGGCCGAGCGGCTGCGGGCGGCGCTGTCGCGGCAGGTGGGACGCGAAGTCACCCTCCAGATCAGCGTCGACCCCGCGGTGATCGGCGGCGTCCGGGTGAAGCTGGGCGACGAGGTCATCGAGGGCACGGTGGCCGGGCGGCTGGAAGCCGCCGAACGACAACTCAACTGACGTCGGCCGGCAACCCGGCCCCACGAGCAAGACAACGAGAGAACAGGTGCGCAGATGGCGGAACTGACGATTCGTCCGGAGGAGATCCGGGACGCGCTGGATCGCTTCGTGACCAGCTTCAGTCCCGAGACCGCCAGCCGGGACGAGGTGGGCACGGTGGTGACCTCCGGCGACGGGATCGCCCGGGTCGAGGGGCTGCCGTCGGCGATGGCCAACGAGCTGCTTGAGTTCGCCAACGGCACCCGCGGGATCGCGCTGAACCTCGACGTCCGTGAGATCGGCGTCGTGGTGCTCGGCGAGTCCGAGGGGATCGAGGAGGGCTCGACGGTCAAGCGCACCGGCGAGGTGCTCTCCGTCCCGGTGGGTGACGGGTACCTGGGTCGCGTCGTGAACGCCATGGGAGAGCCGATCGACGGCCTCGGTGAGCTCAAGGACGTAACCGACCGGCGCGCCCTCGAACTGCAGGCTGCCGGCGTGATGGACCGGCAGAGCGTGAAGGAGCCGCTGCAGACCGGGATCAAGGCGATCGACGCGATGACCCCGGTCGGCCGCGGCCAGCGCCAGCTGATCATCGGTGACCGCAAGACCGGCAAGACCGCGATCGCCATCGACACGATCATCAACCAGAAGGCGAACTGGGAGACCGGTGACCCCAAGCAGCAGGTGCGCTGCATCTACGTCGCGATCGGCCAGAAGGGCTCCACCATCGCCTCGCTGCACAAGGTGCTGGAGGAGGCGGGCGCGATGGCGTACACCACCATCGTGCACGCTCCGGCCTCCGATCCTGCGGGCTACAAGTACATAGCGCCCTACACCGGCTCGGCGATCGGCCAGCACTGGATGTACGCCGGCAAGCACGTCCTGATCGTGTTCGACGATCTGACCAAACAGGCCGAGGCGTACCGCTCGATGTCGCTGCTGCTGCGCCGTCCGCCGGGCCGCGAGGCGTACCCCGGTGTCGTGTTCTACCTTCACAGCCGCCTGCTGGAGCGCTGCGCGAAGCTGTCCGACGAGCTGGGCGGCGGCTCGATGACCGGCCTGCCGATCATCGAGACCAAGGCCAACGACGTGTCGGCGTACATCCCGACCAACGTGATCTCGATCACCGACGGCCAGATCTTCCTGCAGTCCGACCTCTTCAACGCCAACCAGCGCCCGGCCATCGACGTCGGCATCTCGGTGTCCCGGGTGGGCGGCGACGCCCAGGTGAAGGCGATGAAGAAGGTGGCCGGCACCCTGAAGATCGGGCTGGCCCAGTACCGCGACATGCAGGCGTTCGCGATGTTCGCCTCCGACCTCGACGCGGCCTCCCGCCGTCAGCTCGAGCGCGGCCAGCGGTTGGTGGAGCTGCTGCGGCAGCCGCAGTACGCGCCGTACCCGGTGGCCGACCAGGTCGTCATGGTGTGGGCCGGTACCAACGGCTACCTCGACGACGTCCCGGTGGCCGACGTGCTCAGGTTCGAGTCGGAACTCCTCGACCACCTGCGCCGCGACACCAGCCTCCTTTCGACCATCGCCGAGACCGGGGCCTGGGACGACGACACCGCCAAGGCGGTCGGCGACGCGATCGATTCGTTCAAGGCGATCTTCACCACCGGCGACGGCAAGCCGCTGGTCTCCGGCGACCCCTCGGCCAAGGCCATCGCGGCGGAGGACCTGGAGAACGAGCAGATCGTCGTCGGCAAGAAGAGGTCCTGATCGATGGCAGCCAGCCTTCGGGAGCTCCGGCAGCGACGCCAGTCGGTGACGGCCACCAAGAAGATCACCCGGGCGATGGAGCTGATCGCGTCCTCCCGGGTGGTGAAGGCCCAGCAGGCCGCCGCGCGAGCCCTGCCGTTCACCCGCGAGCTCAATCGCGCCGTGTCGGCGGTGGCCGAGTACTCCCGGATGGACCACCCGCTGACCAGGGACGTCGAGAACCCCAAGCGGGTGGCGATCCTCTTCATCACCTCCGACCGCGGGATGAACGGCGCCTACTCATCGAACGTGATCAAGGCCGTCGCGCGCTTCGTCCAGCGGCTGCGTGAGGAGGACAAGGAGCCGGTCCGCTACATCGTGGGGCGCAAGGGGATCGGCTACGTGAAGTTCCGCGGGCTGCCGGTCGAGGAGTCGTGGGAGGGGTTCTCCGATGCCCCGACCTATGAAAAGGCGATCGAGATCGCCGACCGGCTGGTGGCCGACTTCCTGCTGCCCACCGAGGAGGGCGGGGTCGACGAGATCTGGGCGGTGTACACCCGGATGGAGTCGATGATCTCCCAGTCACCGAGGGTGCGCCGGGTGCTGCCGCTCGAGGTCGTCGAGGGCGTCCGTGATGTCGGCGAGGGCGATCTGGTCCCCGAGTACTGGTTCGAGCCCGATCCCGAGACGGTGCTGGACTCCCTGCTGCCGCTCTACGTCCGCAGCCGGATCTGGTTCTACCTGCTGCAGTCGGCGGCCTCCCAGCTCGCCAGCCAGCAGCGGGCCATGAAGTCGGCGACCGACAACGCCCAGCAGCTCATCGAGCGCCTCACCCGGGAGGCGAACCAGGCCCGCCAGGCCGAGATCACCCAGGAAATCAGCGAGATCGTCGGTGGCGCGAGCGCGCTGGCCGAACAGGAGTAGGACAGAGGACGAGATGACAGTGACTACCGAAGCGCCGGCAGCGGAGCAGACCGGCTCGATCGGTCGGGTTGCCCGCGTCATCGGCCCCGTGGTCGACGTGGAGTTCGCCGCCGACGAGATGCCGAACCTCAACAACGCGCTGCTGATCGACATCGAGACCGACGAGGGCACCCGGACGATCACCGCCGAGGTGGCGCTCCACGTCGGCGACAACATCGTGCGGGCGATCTCGCTCAAGCCGACCGACGGGATGCGCCGCGGCACCAAGGTGCGCGACACCGGTGGACCGATCACCGTCCCGGTCGGCGACGTCACGAAGGGGCGGGTCTGGAACGTGATCGGGGAGTGCCTCAACGAGGACATCTCCGGGCTGACGATCGAGGAGCGCTGGCCGATCCACCGTCCGGCACCGGCCTTCGACGCCCTCGAGCCGAAGACCCAGATGCTGCACACCGGCATCAAGGTGCTCGACCTGCTCACCCCGTACGTCCAGGGCGGCAAGATCGGCCTGTTCGGCGGCGCCGGGGTCGGCAAGACCGTGCTGATCCAGGAGATGATCTACCGGATCGCCCACAACTTCGGCGGCACCTCGGTGTTCGCCGGGGTGGGGGAGCGCACCCGCGAGGGCAACGACCTGATCCACGAGATGATCGAGGCCGGGGTCATGAAGGACACCGCCCTGGTCTTCGGCCAGATGGACGAGCCGCCGGGCACCCGCCTGCGGGTCGCGCTGTCGGCGCTGACCATGGCCGAGTACTTCCGCGATGTGCAGAACCAGGACGTGCTGCTCTTCATCGACAACATCTTCCGGTTCACCCAGGCAGGCTCGGAGGTGTCGACGCTGCTCGGCCGGATGCCGTCCGCGGTCGGTTACCAGCCGAACCTCGCCGACGAGATGGGCCAGCTGCAGGAGCGGATCACCTCCACCCGCGGCCACTCGATCACGTCGATGCAGGCGATCTACGTGCCCGCTGACGACTACACCGACCCGGCGCCCGCCACCACCTTCGCCCACCTGGACGCGACCACGGAGCTGTCCCGGGACATCGCCTCCCGCGGCCTGTACCCGGCGGTGGACCCGCTCAGCTCGACCAGCCGGATCCTCGACCCGCAGTTCATCGGCAAGGAGCACTACGAGACCGCGATCCGGGTCAAGCAGATCCTGCAGCGCAACAAGGAACTGCAGGACATCATCGCCATCCTCGGCGTCGACGAGCTGAGCGAGGAGGACAAGATCATCGTCTCCCGCGCGCGGCGGATCCAGCAGTTCCTCTCCCAGAACACCTACATGGCCGAGAAGTTCACGGGCGTCGCCGGTTCGACGGTCCCCGTGTCCGAGACGGTCGAGGCGTTCAAGAAGATCGCGGCGGGCGAGTTCGACCACATCGCCGAGCAGGCGTTCTTCAACATCGGTGGCCTCGAGGACCTCGAGAAGAACTGGGCCCGCATCCAGAAGGAGTACGGGGTCTGATGGCGTCGACTCTCGATGTCGACCTCGTCGACGCGGTGGGCAAGGTCTGGTCGGGCAGGGCCCGCCAGGTCTCTGCCCCCGCGGCCGACGGGCAGATCGGCATCCTCGCAGGGCACACGCCGATCCTGTCGGTGCTGCGCGAGGGCGAGCTGCGCGTCCAGACGGACGCCGGCGAGCGTCTCGCCTGGCACGTCGACGGAGGGTTCCTGTCGGTGGACTCCGACACGGTCACGGTCGTCGTCGACGCGCTGAGCGACCCGACGCCGTCCGACCACTGAGGCGCCAGCTCGCGTGCCCGGGGGGATCGTCGTCGCGATCGCGGCCCTGGTCGTGCTCGCAGTCGGCGGCGCGTTCCTCTGGCTGTCCCGGCGGCACACGCTCGACCGCCGGGTCGGGTCCTTCCGCTGCGGCCTGCGGGAGGGTGTGCGCTGGCCGGGCGGCGTCGCGCAGTACGGTGCGGCGACCCTGTACTGGTGGCGCTCGGCATCGCTGGCGCCGCGCCCTGCGCGTCGTTGGGAGCGGCAGTCGCTCACGGTGATCGAGCGGCGTCCGTCGCAGCTGCCGGAGGCTGCAGGGCAGCTCGTGGTGCGCTGCCGCGCGCGGTCCGACGGTCTGCCGGTGGAGTTCGAGCTGATGCTGTCCCCGGAGGCCTACGCGGGCCTCACCTCATGGATCGAGGCGACGCCGTCGGGCGTCGGCAAGGTCATCTGAGCCTGATCTGCACTCTCGGAGGGTCACCGCGTGCGTCTCGTCGTCGCGTCCTGCGCCGCCCGGTACACCGGGCGGCTCTCCGCGCACCTGCCTCGGGCGACGCGTCTGCTCGTCGTCAAGGCTGACGGCAGCGTGCTGCTGCACTCGGACGGCGGGTCGTACAAGCCGCTGAACTGGATGAGCCCGCCGTGCTCGCTCGCCGTCGCGGAGCCGGACGACGAGTCCCGCGCGGCGGGGGTCACGCAGGTGTGGGTGGTCCAGCACCAGAAGTCCGACGACCGCCTCGAGATCGACCTGTACGAGGTCCTGCACGACTCGGCCCACGACCTCGGGGTGGACCCGGGCCTGGTCAAGGACGGCGTCGAGGCGCATCTGCAGGAGCTGCTGGCCGCGCAGATCGGTCTGCTCGGCGACGGGCACGTGCTGGTGCGCCGCGAGTACCCCACGGCGATCGGCCCGGTCGACATCCTGGCCAAGGACCCGACGGGCGGGTCGGTCGCCGTGGAGATCAAGCGTCGGGGCGACATCGACGGCGTGGAGCAGCTCACGCGTTACCTCGAGCTGCTCAACCGCGACCCGCTCCTGAGCCCGGTGCGCGGGGTGTTCGCGGCGCAGGAGATCAAGCCCCAGGCTCGCGTCCTCGCGGCCGACCGCGGCATCGCGTGCCTGACGCTCGACTACGACGCGATGCGCGGCGTCGACGACGTCGACTCCCGCCTGTTCTGACGTCGCCCGCCCCGCGGGTCACGTGGGGAAGGCTTCCCGCGCCACCCCGGCGCGACGACGCGCGCTGTCCACGGCGGGCGCTGCGCACGGGCCGGCCGGTGGTGCCGGCGTCCGGCGCGGTGCACCCCGGCGGTATCCGGGGCCTGGGGATCGACCGCAGCGCGTGGCCGGGCCCGTCGTCCCGGGCGGGGGGGCGAGGGTGCGGGACAATGGCGCCGTGCGCGAGCTTGCTGAGTCCGAGATCCTGCTGCGCGGCCGGGTGGTCACGCCGACCGACGTCCTCGAGGACGGTCTGCTCGTCACCCGCGGCGCGACGATCACGTGGATCGGCCCGGCCGACCGCGCGCCGGCGCCCTGGAGCGAGCGTCTGCCGGAGACGTCGGACGACACGGTGCTCCCGGGGCTGGTCGACGTGCACTGCCACGGCGGCGGCGGCGCGAGCTTCCCGGACGCGACGACGGCGGACGAGGTCGCGACGGCCGCAGCCGAGCACCTGCGACACGGCACGACGACGCTCGTCGCCTCGCTGGTGACGGCGCCGCGGGAGGCGCTGCTCGCCCGGACCGCGCTGCTCGCCGACGCGGCCGAGGCGGGTGTGGTCGCGGGGATCCACCTCGAGGGGCCGTTCCTGTCGCACGCGCGGTGCGGCGCGCAGAACCCGGGCGACATGCTGCCGGGCGACGCGGCGCTCGTCGACGCGGTGGCGGAGGCCGCGCGCGGTCACCTGGTGACGATGACGGTGGCACCGGAGGTCGCGGGGGTGGTCGGCGTCGACGGGGACGACGACGTGCTGTCGGCGTTGGTGCGCGGCGGCGCACTGCCGTCGGTCGGGCACACGGATGCGAGCGCGGCGCAGGTCGAGGCGGCGGTCGACCGGTCGTTCGACCTGCTCGCGGCGGCCCCGGCGGCGCGCTCGGGCCGGCCCACCGCGACCCACCTGTTCAACGGCATGCGTCCGGTGCACCACCGCGACCCGGGGCCGGTCCTGGCCTGCCTCGCGGCGGCGGCGCGCGGTGAGCTCGTCGTGGAGCTCGTCGCGGACGGCACACACCTGGACCCTGCGACGGTGGTCGCGGTGTTCGACCTCGTCGGTGCGGACGCGGTCGTGCTCGTCACCGACGCGATGGCCGCGGCGGGTATGGCGGACGGCGACTACCAGCTGGGCCCGATGGCCGTGCGGGTCGCGGACGGGGTCGCGCGGATCGTCGACAGCGACGGGCTACCCGGCGCGATCGCGGGCGGCGTCGCACACCTGCTCGACGTGGTGCGCGCGACGGTCGGGGCCGGGGTGCCAGTCGTCGACGCGGTGCGCGCTGCGTCGCTCACGCCGGCATCGGTGCTCGGGCTGACGGACGTGGGCGGGCTGGTCGCGGGGCTGCGCGCGGACGTGCTCGTCGTGGACGACGAGCTGCGCCCGCGGCTCGTGCTGCGAGCGGGCGTGCCCGTGGAGTGAGCGTGCCCGTCGGGTGGTCGGCGCGCGACGTCCGAGATGCCCGCTGTTGACGGGTTCGTACTCCGTGTCGTCCAATCGAGTCGCTTCGAGTGTCCGACGACGCCGATGTCGGGCCGAGCGCAGGAGGAGTGCCATGGGGGCGACGATCCCGTACATCACCGTGCACGACGCTCGTGCCGCTCTGGAGTTCTACGCCGCGGTGTTCGGGGCGTCGGTGGGTGAGCGCTACGACGACGAGGACGGCCGGGTCGCTCACGCCGAGCTCGTCATCGACGGCGCACCGGTCTACGTGTCCGACGAGTACCCGGACTACGGCGCGTACGCGCCGCGCTCGCTGGGTGGTCGTTCGACCTGCGCGGTCGTCGTGTCCGTGCCCGACGTCGACGCGACGTACGCGGCGGCGCTGCGCGCGGGCGCGACCCAGGACCGCCCCCCGGCCGACCTGCCGGACGGTGGGCGGGGCGGCTGGCTCGTGGACCCGTACGGGCACCGCTGGCTGGTGCGCAGCGCCTGACGTCGCCGCTGCACGGTGGTGTCCGGCTCGTGTGAGCGCACCGCCACCGTCACTGCCGTGCCGCGACGGTGGCGTCGGGGGCGCCGCTCGGTATCGTGCGGGGGTCCGGCGTGCTGGTCCATGGCCCGCACCTGGGCTATCGTAACGATTCGAACCTCCCGGAACCGGTTCCGGATCCCGCCGACGCACCGCGGCGTCGGCGCACGACCGCTCGCCACAGAAGGACTCAGCCATGACCACGACGCGCCCCTCCGGCCGCCAGTTCCCCGACGACTTCGTGTGGGGATCGGCCACGGCGTCCTACCAGATCGAGGGCGCCGTCGATGCCGACGGCCGCGCACCGTCGATCTGGGACACGTTCTCCCGCACCCCCGGCAAGGTGCTCGGCGGGGACACCGGCGACGTCGCGGTCGGTCACTACCACCGCGTGCCGCAGGACGTCGCGATGATGGCCGAGCTCGGGCTCCAGGCCTACCGCTTCTCGATCGCGTGGCCGCGGATCCAGCCGACGGGGTCGGGCCCGTTCAACCAGGCCGGGCTCGACTTCTACTCCGACCTCGTCGACCGGCTCATCGCCGCCGGCATCGACCCGGTCGTCACGCTCTACCACTGGGACCTGCCGCAGGCCCTCGAGGACGCCGGCGGCTGGGCTAACCGCGAGACCGCCTACCTCTTCGCCGAGTACGCGCGCAAGGTCGCCGAGGTGCTCGGCAACCGGGTCACGATGTGGACCACCCTCAACGAGCCGTGGTGCTCGTCGTTCCTGGGCTACGCCAGCGGCGTGCACGCCCCGGGCGTCACCGACGACGAGCTGGCGCTGCGCGCCGTGCACCACCTCAACCTCGCGCACGGCCTGGCCGCGCGGTCGATCCGGGACGTGCTCGGGCAGGACGCCCCGATCTCGATCACGCTCAACCTGCACGTGACCCGCGCCGCCACCGACGACCCGGCGGACGTCGAGGCCAAGCGGCGCATCGACACGATCGCCAACGAGGTCTTCCTCGGCCCGATCCTCGACGGCGAGTACCCCAAGGAGGTCTTCGCCGACACCGCCGCGATCACGGACTGGTCCTTCGTGCTCGACGGCGACCTCGACCTCATCAAGGTCCCGCTGTCGGTGCTCGGCGTGAACTACTACTCCACGGGCAAGGTCAAGCAGGGCACGCCCCCGGTCGGCGACGGCACCCCCGGCCCCGACGGCCACCGCTCGTCGCCGCACAGCCCCTGGGTGGGCGCGACCCAGGTCGAGTGGCTGCCCATGCCCGGCCCGCACACGGCGATGGGCTGGAACATCGAGCCCGAGGGGCTCGTCGAGCTGCTCGTCGGGCTGCACGAGCGCTACCCCGGGCTCCCGCTGGCGGTCACCGAGAACGGCGCGGCCTTCTACGACACGGTGAGCGAGGACGGCCGCGTGCACGACGCCAAGCGCGTCGCCTACCTGCACGACCACATCGACGCCGTCGGCGAGGCGCTGGACAAGGGCGTGGACGTCCAGGCCTACTTCGTCTGGTCGCTCATGGACAACTTCGAGTGGGCGTACGGCTACGACCGTCGGTTCGGCATCGTGCACGTCGACTACGACACGCTCGTGCGCACCGTGAAGGACTCGGGCCGCTGGTACGCCGAGCTCGTGCGGACCCGCACCATCCCGACGATCGAGTCCGCAGCGACGCTCTGACCCTGCCTGTCGACCGTGCCCTCAGGTGCCTCGTGCGCCCCGGGCACGGTCGCGTCCGCCCCGCGCCGTGCAGGCGGGCGGATTCGTCGTCCGCGCGCCGATCAGGGAGGATCGAGCCATGGCCCGACGCTCGACCAAGCGCCCCTACGGTGCCGAGCACGTCCCGCTCGACGTCCAGCGCGCGACCGGTGGCCGCACCGTGCAGGACGAGCCGGACGGCGAGTGGGTCGTGCAGCGCGTCCGCGGCGGTGAGCGTGACTACCGCTGCCCCGGGTGCGACCAGATCGTGCCCGCCGCCACGCCCCACGTCGTGGCGTGGCGTGCCGACTCGTGGTTCGGCGACGCCGTCGAGGACCGGCGGCACTGGCACGCCGCGTGCTGGCAGGCCCGCGGCCGACGGGGGCCGACCAGGCGCACGCCGGCGCGCGGACGCTGAGACCTGCGTCCGCACCGGCCCCGTACCCCGACCGACGAAGGACGCGACGTGACGCACGCGCTGAGCACGAGTCGCTCCTCGTGGCCGGCCCGCGCGCCGCGCCTGGTGGCCACCGACCTCGACGGGACCCTGCTCGGCCCCGGTGGCTCGATCTCTCCGCGCACCTCGGCCGCGCTGCGAGACGCCGAGGACGCGGGCATCGAGGTCGTCTTCGTCACCGCACGCCCGCCGCGCTGGCTCGCGCCGCTCGCCCCGCACGTCGCGGGCCACGGCGTCGCCATCTGTGCCAACGGTGCGGCCGTGGTGCAGGTCGCGACGGGGCGCGTGCTCGCCGAGCACGGCATGAGCGCCGAGCTCGTCACGGAGCTCGCGGCCGCCCTGCGCGCCTCGCTGGGCGAGGTGCACCTCGCGGTCGAGCGAGCCGCAGGGTTCGCCGCCGAGCGCGGCTACCGCGACGCGCACGACGTGCCGCCCGGCAGTCCCGTCGCCGACCGCATCGAGGACGTGCTGACGGCCTCGACGCTCAAGCTGCTCGTGCGCACGGCGACCGACCACGGAGACGGTCACACGGCGGCGGTGCAGAGCGCGATCGGCACCGCGGCACTCGCTGTCGACTCGGGCGCCGTCGGGCTGGGGGAGATCAGTGCGCTCGACGTGAGCAAGGCCCTGGCGCTCGCCCGCTGGGCGCAGGAGCGGGGCGTGCCCAGCCAGGACGTGTGGGCCTGCGGCGACGCCCCCAACGACCTGCCGATGCTCGCGTGGGCGGGGGAGTCGTTCGCGGTCGCCAACGCGTACGCCGAGGTGCGCGCTCGGGCACGGCACACGTGCCCCGGTCACGGCGACGACGGCGTCGCGGCGGTCCTCGAGCACGCGACCGCGCTCGCGCGTCAGGGTGTCGGCCGGGCTTAGGCTCGCACCGATGACGACCTCGACCGATCCCTCCTCCGGCCGGCCTCCCGGCCACGCCGAGGGCCCCACGCAGATCCGTTCCCTCACCGTCCTGCCCGCGTGGCGCGAGGACGTCGAGCTGCACACCGCCGACGGCCTCACGCTCGTCGGCGAGCTCGCGCGACCGCTGGCGCCGGACGGCGGCCCGACGACGCCCGCCGCGACGCTCGTCACGCTGCACCCGCTGCCCACGCACGGCGGGTACATGGACTCGCACGTGTACCGCAAGGCCGCCTGGCGCCTGCCGGCCCTCGCGGACCTCGCGGTGCTGCGGTTCAACACACGGGGCACGTCGAGCCCGCGCGGGACGAGCGAGGGCGCGTTCGACGAGGGGGTCGGCGAGCGGTTCGACGTCGCCGCGGCGATCGAGTACGCCGAGTTCCACGACCTGCCGCGTCCGTGGCTCGTCGGCTGGTCCTTCGGCACCGAGCTCGCGCTCATGCACGGCCGGGACCCGGCGATCGAGGGTGCGATCCTCCTGTCGCCGCCGCTGCACCGCGCGACGGACGCCGACCTCGACGCGTGGGCCGCGTTCGGTCGCCCCCTCGTCGTGCTCGTGCCCGAGCTGGACGACTACCTGCGCCCGCAGGAGGCGCGAGCCCGGTTCGCGCGCGTCCCGCAGGCCGAGGTCATCGCCGTCAACGGCGCGAAGCACCTGTGGGTCGGCGAGCCCGCCGTGCGGCGCGTGCTCGACGAGATCGTCTCGCACGTCCTGCCCGGTCACGGCCCGCTGCCGACGACGTGGGACGGACCGTCGAGCACCGGCACGGCGGGCGCCGCGACCGCGGGGACGGACGACGACGAGCGTGGCGACGCGTTCGACGACGAGGAGGGCTGACGTGCTGCACATCCTGCGCGACGCCGAGGGCGACGGTCTGCCGCTCGTGCTCCTGCACGGGTTCCCGCTGGACCACCGCATGTGGACGGACATGGCGACGCAGGTCGTCGGTCCGCACCGCGTCCTCGCTCTCGACCTGCCCGGCACGACGGACGAGCGCCGCGAACCGTCGCTCGACGACGCGGCCGACCACGTGGCCGCGGCGCTCGAGGCGGCCGGGGTCGCTCGCGCGGTCGTGGCGGGCCTGTCGATGGGCGGTTACGTGGCGCTCGCGCTCGCCGAGCGCCACCCGGAGCTGGTCGCCGCGCTCGGGCTGGTCGACACGAAGTCGACCGCCGACACACCGGACGCGCGAGCGCGCCGCCTGGACGTCGCGCAGGAGGTGGAGCGCAGCGGGTCGGTCGAGGCCGTGCGCGGCATGGCGACGACGCTCGTGGGGGAGAGCACCAGCGCGGCTCGGCCCGAGGTCAGCGCCCAGCTCGCCTGCTGGATCGAGGACCAGGATCCCGCGTCCGTCGCGTGGGCGCAGCGCGCGATGGCCGCTCGACCGGACCGCACCCACGTGCTCGCGGCGTTCGCCAACCCCGTGGCCGTCGTCGTGGGGGACGAGGACGCGCTCACCCCGGTCGCGGCGGCGGAGCACATGGCCGCGGCCGCACGAGACGCTCAGCTCGTGGTCGTGCCCCGCGCGGGGCACATGTCCGCGGTCGAGCAGCCCGCGGCAGTCGCCCTCGCGCTGAGCGAGCTGGCGCAGCGCGTGTCCACGCCCTGACGTCGGCCGGTCAGGCCCCGGCGCGCAGCCGGGCCAGCGCGTCCTTCATGTCGACCGACTCACCGTCCTTGCCGCCCGCCCCGATGACGAGCGGCGGGTCCGACGGCTCGGGCCGCACCCCGCGCACGAGGCCGGCCAGGCTGGAGGGCGCGCGCAGCACGTAGAACGCGCCGTCGGTGTCGATGGCGACCGTCTCGTCGGTCCGCAGGTACCAGCCCTCGAGCGGGGTCCGGTACCGGTGCCGACCGTCGAACGTGCGCACTCGCAGCGGCTCGGGCGCGGGGCCGTGCACGCGCGCGTGCGCGATGAACTCCACGATCATCGCGTGTGCGCGCGCCGACTCCGCCTGGCGTCGGCGTCCGAGCGCCTCGGCGTGCGCCTGCGCGGCCTCGCGGCGCTCCTCGCGCCAGCGTGCGGCCTCGGTGTCACTCATGCTCGTCCTGATCGGTTCGTCGCGGTCCCGACCTGAGTCGCCCCTGCCCCGGCACCCGTGCGTCGGGGCACGGGTGCCGTTCGCGGCTCAGTGGGAACCGGCGTGCTCGTCCTGCGGCGCCGCGCCGTCCTGCTCGCGCTGCTCCTGCGCGCCGTCCCGCGCTGCCGTGTCCTCGGTCGCTTCCGTGTCTCCGGTCGCTTCCGTGTCCTCGGTCGCTGCCGTATGCTCGTCCGCTGCCGCGTCCTGCCCCTCGGTGTCCGACGAGGGCGCCGCGTCGTCCTGCACGCCCGCGGCGCCGTCTGGCGCCGGCGCGTCCTCGGTGACGGGCTCCATCACGACGGTGTCTGCGGGGTCGGCTGCCTCGGGCGCCGGCGCCTCGTCCTGCCGGGGCGCGGCAGCCGCGGCCGCGGACAGCGGAGCGGGTCGGGACTTCGCGCGGGCCTTGGCGGCGGGACGTGCCGCCGCGGGCGCCGATGCCGTGGCGGCCTCGGCGGCCTTGCCCTTGGGCGCCTGGGCCGCAACCGGGGCGTTGCCACCCGCAGGTCCGTGGGACGCCGTGAAGTCGGCCTCGGCCCGCTGCGCCCGCTCGAGGGCGGCGCGGTCGGGGTTGTGGCCGAGCAGGTTGCGCAGCTCGTCGAGGTAGGTGGTGATCGACTCGCGCTGACGGTTGAGGTCCTCGACCTGACGTGCCGCGGTCGTGCGCTCGCGCTCGGACTCGATCATGGCGTCGGAGATCTGCTTCTCGGCGTGCTCGCGTGCCTCCGCGACCACCTTGTCGGCGTTGCGCCGGGCGTTGGACAGCAGCTCCTTGGCGTGGCTCTCGGCGTCCGTCCGGACCTTCTCGGCCTGGGCGAGCGCCTTGGCGACCCGCTCCTCGGCCTCCGCTGCGTGCGCCTCGGCGTCGCGCACGAGGCGCTCGGTCTCCGCGCGGGCCGCCTCGTGCCGCGCCGCGTCCTCGCGCTCGCTCGCCTCGCGCTTCGAGGCGATCTCGAGCTCGGCGTCGGCGAGGCGCTGCTCGGCCTCGCGCACGAGCTCGTCGGCCCGCGCCTTGGCGTTGGCGAGCGTCTCGGCCGCCGAGCGTCGCGCCTCGGTGAGCACCCGCTCGGTGTCGAGCCGCGTCTGCTCGCGCTGCTCACGCGTCTCGCGCTCGGTGGACTCGCGCAGCAGCGAGGCCTCCCGCTCGGTCGTCTCGCGCAGCTCGGTCGTCTCGCGCTCGGTGGTGTCGCGCAGGTGCGTGGCCTCGTACGCGGTGCGCTCGCGCAGCTCGGTGCTCTCACGCTCGGCGGCGGCGCGCACCTCGGCGGCGTACTGCTCGGCCTGGGCACGCAGCGCGGCGATCTCCTGCTCGACCTGCTGGCGCAGCGCCGCGGTCTCGTCGGCGACCGCGGCCCGCAGCTCACCGGTCTCGCGGTCCGCCTGGGCGCGGACGAACGCCGAGTACTGGTCCGCCTCGGTGCGAAGCGCGGCGACCTCGGCGGCCACCCGCTGCTGCAGCGCCGTCGCGTCCCGCTCGGCCGCGGCGCGAGTGGAGTCGGCGAACTCCTGGGCCTGCGTGCGCAGCGAGGTCGTCTCGGCGCCGACCGCCTGACGCTGCTCGGCGACCTCCAGGGCGACGTTCGCCCGCAGCTCGGCCGCGTACCGCTCGGCCTCGGTGCGCAGCGCCGCCGCGTCGGCCTCGACCTGCTGGCGCAGCGCCGTCGTCTCCTCGTCGGCCGCCTGCCGCAGGTCCTGGGCGTAGCGGTCCGCCTCGTCCCGCTGCTGTGCGGTCTCCTGCTCGGCACGGGCGCGCAGCTCGCTCGCGGTGCGCTCGGTCGCGACCCGCAGCTGGGTCGCCTCGTGCTCGACGCTCGCGCGCAGCGTGCCGAGCTCGCGCTCGAGCGACGTGCGGCGCTCGCTCTCCTCGGTCGTGATCGCGCTCTGGATCCGGGCAGCCTCCCGCTCCGCCGAGCCGACCAGCTCCTCCGCGCGGCGCTGCGCGGCCAGCAGGGTGCTCTCAGCCTCGGTGGCGGCCGTCGCCCGGACCTCCTCGGCCTCGCGGCGTGCGGTCGCGAGCAGCTCGGCGACCTCGTTCTCGGCGCGCGCGCGCAGCTGGCCCGCGGAGAGCTTGGCCCGCGCGAGGGCGTCCGCGGCCTGAGCGTTCGCCTGCGTGACGACGTCGGAGGACTGCTCCTCGGCGGAGCGCAGGAGCTGCTCGATGCGCGAGCCGAGCCCGGAGTACGTCGGGCGCTCGGCCTCGCGGAGCTGGCGGTGGGCCTCCGAGAGCTCGCCGGCGATCTGCATCGCCTTGGCGTCGAGGGCCTCGACCTGGGCGCGGGCCTCGGCGAGCGCGTGCTCGAGGTCGCCGATCCGGCTGTCGACCGCCTCGCGCTCGTACCCGCGGAAGTTGACGACGGGGAACTGAGGCCGGGCTTCGGGCACGAGATCTCCTCCTCGATGGCGTGGACCAGGGGCTGGAGCTGCGGCTCGCGTCCCGGCGGGGACGAGTGCCGCGGGCGACGATGCGGACGCCGCCCGACCTGACCCGGGTTCAGGATAGAGGCTCCCGGTCACCCCGACGGGGGGATCTGCCCGGCTCGGCACGTCCACCACCAGGTCGTCCGGGGCGGGCGACACGGCCGGGACGCGGCCGCGCGCGGGCACCCGTCTCGTCCCGCGACGTCCGTAGCGTCCGCGTCGACAGGCAGGTCTGCCTATCCTGGGGCTCTCCGCCCGAGAGGACTGTGCGTGCGCAAGCGAGTGATCACGGCTGCCGTCGGCGTCGTCGGACTGGCCGTCGTCGGCATCGGCGTCGCCTCCGCGACCATCTGGCGCGCCGACGACGTGCTCGTCGCGAAGGCCGAGGCGACGACGAGCCTCGTCGTGACGGACCCCGGCGTGCTCGACCTCGCCGGGGACCCGGTGACCGTCCGCGTGACGGCGGCCGAGGGTGACGTCGTGGCGGTCGTCGGGCGCGACTTCGACGTCCTGGGCTGGGTCGGGTCGGAGGCGTACACGCGCGTCACCGGTCTGGCGAGCTGGACCTCCCTCGCGACGACACCGGGGCAGTCGGCGACGCCAGACCCGGCGGCGAGCGGCACAGCCGCGCCCACCGCGACGGCGGCCCCGACCGCCCAGGCGACCGCCGCGCCGTCGGCCCCGGCCACCGCGGACGCGACGGCCGGCACGGACACCCCTGCTGAGGTGCCGCTCCAGGTGAGCCCGGCGGGCAACGACAACTGGTTCGCCGAGGCGTCGGGCACGCGCTCGGTGGAGCTGGTGTGGCCTGCGCAGGAGGGCCGCTGGAGTCTGCTCGCGGCGAGCACGGGGGGCGCCGCGCCCACGGTCGAGCTCGCCTGGCCGCGAGTCGTGACGACGCCGTGGCTGTGGCCGTGCGTCGTCGTCGGCGCGCTGCTCGCGCTCGGTGCCGCGCTCGTGCTGCTGCGGGACTGGTCGGCGAACCGGCACGGGGCGTGGGAGCCGGTGCACACCGGCGCGGTGCCCGCGGTACCCGACGGCCGACCTCTCACGCGGCGCGAGATGCGCGAGGCCGAGCTGGCCGCACGGGGCGGGCGCCCCGCGACGGGCTCCGTGCCTCGGGTGACCGGCCCGAACCCGGTGGTCTCCGCGCACGACGAGGGGCGCCACCGCTCGTCGGCACGGCCCGCCGGCTCCGAGGGGCCCGACGCGCCCGGTGCGTCCTCGGCGGACGCCGAGACGGGCTCGATCGCGCTCAGCCGCCGCGCGATGCGCCGTGGTGGCTCGTTCCCCACGGCGTCTGTCCCTGCCGTCCCCGGATCGCCGTCGCCGTCCGCGTCGTCGCCGTCCGCGTCGTCCTCGTCCGTCGAGCCGTCGACGTCGGACGCCTCGTCGGCGGACCCGTCGTCGCCGTCCGCGCGGTCCGGACCGGCGCGCCCCGGGGACTCGGGCGAGCCCTCCGGTCGCCCTCCGGTCCCGCCGACAGCAACCGGCCGCGGGACGTGGTCGGCCGAGGCTGCGTCGGAGGGTGATGCGAGCGCGCACCCCTCGCCGCCCGGTTCCGGGGTCCCCGGCGCCTCGTCCGGCGACGCGGCGCCGACGACGGATCCGCGCGCGACGGGCGAGCACGCCGCGCGCACCCGTCCGTCGTGGCTCGGTTCGTCCGGTTCGGTCGCGGCGTCGACACGCTCGGTCTCGGCCGGTCCCACGCCGGGGTCGGCGAGCGCGACGCCGTCACTCCCCAGCCCCGGTGGCTGGATCCCGCGCGGTCCCGGCCCCGACGCCCCTGCGACCGGGTCGTCCCCGACGGGCTCGGAGGGTGAGGCCCGCGGGTCCGACGCGGCAGGCTCGCGTGCCGACGCGTGGCGCCGCGCCTGGGGCCTGCCGGCCGCGCCCGAGCAGGAGGACGGCGAGCAGGGCTCGACCGACACGTCCGAGAACGGCTCCACGACGGGGGAGGCAGGCCGATGAGCGGCACGACCCGCACCCGACGCGCGAACCGCCGCGGGCTCGTCCGCGCCGCTGCAGGCACGGCGCTCGTCGCCCTGCTGCTGGGCGCGTGCGCTCCCGACCTGCCGCAGCCCGACCCGCCGCCCGCACCCGCGGTGCCCCCGGCGGCGCTCACGGTCCCGCAGTCCGACCGCGTCCTGACGTCCCTCGGGGAGGTTCTCACGGCGGCCGACGAGGCGCTCGACCCGGCGGCGCTCGCGCCCCGCGTCGAGGGGCCGGCCCTCGCGATGCGCACCGCCGAGTACGTGCGGGCGTCGGCGACCTCGGGCGCCAAGCCACCGACCGCGCTGCCGACCGACGCCCTGGCGATGGTCATCCCGCAGACGACGCAGTGGTCGCGCACCCAGCTCGTCGTCACCGAGCAGCCCGACGACCTGCAGGCGCCGCGCATCCTGGTTCTGCGACAGGACGACCCGCGCGCCGACTACAAGCTCTGGGGCTGGGCGCGGCTCATGCCGGGCTCCCAGATGCCGCCGACGGCGACCGCCGAGGTGGGCTCCGAGCCTCTGCCCGCGGACGACACGAGCCTGCTGCTCACCCCGACGGACGCGCTCACGCAGTTCATGGACGTCGCAGCGAACGGATCGGCGTCCCAGTACGCCGCCAGCTTCGCCGCGAGCCCTCTCGTGCAGGAGATGGCGGACCTGCGCGCGGAGGCCCGTTCCGGCATCGGCACCGCAGGGACCGCGGCGACGAGCTACGTGATGGACCCGGCACCGGCCACGGCGCTGCGCACGGTCGACGGCGGCGCGATCGTCACGGGCACGTTCACGGCTGTCTCGCGCATGACCGTCACGCTCGAGGGCGCGACGATCGGGCTGTCCGACCCGTTCTACGCGGCGCTCGCCGGCACGACGTCGGCGGCGAAGGAGTCCAAGCGGACGTTCACCGGCGTCGTCGTGCTCTACGTCCCGCCGGCTGGTTCGGACGCCCAGGTGCAGGTCCTCGCGGGAGAGCTCGTGGTGACGGCTGTGACGGCTTCCTGACACGATCGACCTCGCGGCCGGGCTGCCACGGCCGCGCACGGACCTGTCCGGGGCAGCACGCGGCCCGGGCGGCGCGCACGGCCGGCAGGCACGATCAGCACGACGAAGGACGACGAGATGTCTCAGACCGATCCTCAGCAGCCCCGGCTCGACGTGCGAGGGGCGGTGGACCTGTCGTCCCTGGCACGGCCCACGCCCGCGCCGGGCACCCCCGGCGGGCTGCCGGAGCCCGGTGCGTTCGTGGTCGACGTCGACGAGTCGTCCTTCCCGGACCTGGTGCAGCGCTCGACCCAGCACCCGGTGGTCGTGGTCCTGTGGGCGACGTGGTCGCAGGCGAGCCAGCAGGTGGCCGCGGACCTCGCGGCGCTCGCCGACGAGGACCAGGGTCGCTGGCTCCTGGCTCGGGTCGACGCCGAGGCCAACCCGCAGATCGCGGCCGCCTTCCAGGCGCAGTCGGTGCCGATGGTCGCCGCGGTGCTCGCGGGGCAGCCCGTCCCGTTGTTCCAGGGCGCGGCACCGCGTGAGCAGATCCGGCCGGTGATCGACCAGGTCCTCCAGGCGGCTGCGGCCAACGGCCTCACGGGGACCGTGACACCGGCCGCACCGGCGCCCCAGGAGGCGTCCGAGCCGCCGCTGCCCCCGCTGCACCAGGCGGCGTACGACGCGATCGAGCGCGACGACCTCGACGCCGCGACCGCCGCTTACGAGCAGGCGCTGCGGGAGAACCCCCGCGACCACGACGCGCGGGCCGGTCTCGCCCAGGTGGCGCTCCTCGCCCGGACCCGGGACGCGGACCTCACGACGGTGCGCACCGCCGCCGCACAGGATCCGAAGGACGTGGACGCCCAGCTGGCGGTCGCGGACCTCGACGTCCTGGGCGGGAAGGTCGGGGATGCGTTCGACCGCCTGGTCGACCTGCTGCGCGTGACCGCCGGGGACGAGCGTGAGCGCGTCCGGGTCCGCCTGGTCGAGCTCTTCGAGGTCGTCGGCGGCGAGGACCCGCGAGTCGTGGCCGCCCGGCGCGCCATGGCGAGCGCGCTGTACTGAGCCCGCCCTCCGCGTCCGCGCACTGAGCCCGCCCTCCGCGTCCGCTCACTGAGCCCGCCGCGGACCGGTGCGAGAGCCTCGTCGCCGTTGCCGGCGCGCCCGGTCTCGCGAGGCGTCCCGTCAGCTGCGCGAGTCGGTCGCATGGCACCCCCGGCCGCGCTCGCGGGCCGGTGCGGGCGTCTCGGAGCCCTCGTCGCCCGTGATCATGCGGATCGGGCAGCGGTGACCGGCGTCACCACGCCACGGATTTGCTCTCGGCGCCGTGGCCTGCGTAATCTTCTCGACGTCGCCCAGCAGGGAGGAACGGACACCGCGGAACGTACCGCGATGGACGGTCCCGCGGGCGGCGCCCCCCGGAGCTCATCCCAAGCCGACGACCATGTCGCCGGCCTGGTGCGGCGCCCCGGATGCGGGCGAGACCAGGCCGACGACCGCTGAACAGGCGGTTTGACGACAGGGACTCGATCCGCTAAGTTAGAGCGGTTGCCTCCTGACCGGGACACAAGCCCGGAACGGATGCGCGTCTGTTCCTTGAGAACTCAACAGTGTGCCAAGTAGTCGATGCCATATGGCCTGTCCCGTGTTGCGGGGTGGGTTGTTGGTTGAGATCGGGATCCTGTCGTCCACCCCGTGGGCGTGGG
>JAEYUL010000096.1 GCA_023432565.1 Actinomycetes bacterium
CATCCGACCCGAGCACCCCCCGGCAGGCGGGCCCCCCGGCCGCTGCGGCTGCGCCGGCCACCGCACGGCACCGCCCCGAGCCCACTCGAGACCGCGGCGAGCTCCACCAGCCCCGCCCGCTCGACGAGCTGGCGGAGCTCGCGATCTCCTCGCTCGCGGCGGCCTCGCACGCCTCGGCCGCCGATGCCGCCACGACCCGCGGCGTCGGCCGGGAGCTCGACGGCGACGTCGAGGTGACGGTCGGTCGGGGTGGCGTCGTGGCGGTGACGCTGCGCGGCCCGCGCGTCGCGGTGGCGAGCGCCGCCACGCTGTCGAGGCTGCTGACCAGCGCCCTCGGCGCGGCGGTGCAGGACCTCGCCCGTCAGGCCGCGCACGAGGCTCCGGCCGTCTCCGACGAGCTGCTCGCCGAGGTGCTCGCCCACCTGCGTGCGCTCACAGCCGACCCCTTGAGCTCGAGCGGCGGGCACGTGGCCCCTGAGCGCGCGTGAGCGGCGCGGACATCGACCTCGTGCTCCAGGAGCTGCGTCGCGAGGCCGGCACCTGGGACGAGCAGAGCGAGACGCTCGCCGACGTCGCGCGCACGGCTCAGTCTCTGCACCTGAGCGCGCTGCAGGCAGGGATCTTCCTGGTGATGCACGAGGCCTACGGCGACACCGTGGAGCACGTGGCGGCCCGGTGCCGGGAGGGCGCCACCCGGACGGCCGAGATCGCCTCGGCGCTGCGAGCCAACGCCCAGGCGTACGAGCGCCGCGACGACGAGGTCTCCGCTCACGTCGCCAGCGCCTACTGAGCACCTGTCCGTCCGTCGAGCCCCACGAGGAGACCTGCGTGCCCGCCCTCCCGAACACCATCGCCGCCGACGGGTTCGACCCGCGGCAGTTCAGCCCCGCCTCGTACGAGGCGACCGTCGCGGAGCTGCGGTCCGGCATGGTCGCCCTGACGTCGCGCCTCACCGAGGTGCTCCCGGCCGTCGACGACACGGCTGGGCGATGGGGGGTCCCTGACGCACTGGCCGACGGTCTGCGCTGGTGCGCGCAGCGGCTGCTCACGCTCGGTCGCGACCTGCTCGACACCCTCGGCGAGCTGCTCGAGGGCGCGGGCGCGCCGGTGCTGTTCTTCGTGCGCGCCCACGAGTGGGTCTCGCAGGTCGGCCCGCCGGCGTCGGACGTGGCCGCCACGATCCACCCGAACGCGCTGCGGGCCACGCTCACCTGGTCCGGCGAGGCCGCGGCCACCTACCGGGCTGCGGTCGCGGGGCAGTCCCCCGCCGCCGCCCAGGTGCAGGCGGTGAGCGGGGTGGTCGCCGCTGCGCTGTGCGGCTGCGCAGCGGCCGGGCTGGCGTTCTACGTCGCGCTGGGCCTGATCCTGGCGAAGTTCCTGACGGCGACCGTGGCGGCGATCGCTGCGCTCGGCTCGGTCGTGCTCTCGTGGGCCGGCCTCCTGCTGATCGTCGAGGAGGCCGCCGTGAACACCGGGATGGTCGTCTCGGCCGTCGCCGGGCTGACGGCGGCTCAGGGCGCCGCGGCCCTGGCGCTGGTCAACCTGACGGGAGCGGCTCGCTCACGGACAGCCTTCCCCCGTGGGCACTGGCCGGTGGGGACCGCATGACGGCGACTCCTGATGACAGCGACTCCTGTCAACACTGGTTGACAGTGCGTGCCCGTCAACCTATGTTGACACCATGACCGGGAACGACTCGTTGCTGAGCGCCGCGAACGCGGCCGACCCCGCGGAGGGCCTGCGGGCGGTGCGCTCCCTGCGCACGCTCGCCGACCGCCTCGAGCGGCTGCAGGTCGACCGCGCACGCCGCCAGGGCTGGTCCTGGCAGCAGATCGCCGACTGCCTCGGGGTCACGCGGCAGGCGGTGCACAAGAAGTACGGCAGGTCGAAGGAACAGGTGGTGCGCTGATGTTCGAACGGTTCGCTCTGGACTCCCGTGAGGCCGTCACGCTGGCACGCGACGAGGCCTCCGCACTCGGCTCGGACCGGATCGCGTCCGAGCACGTGCTTCTCGCCGCCGCACGGCTCGACGGCGTGGCCCATGAGGCGCTGGCGACTCTCGGCGTGGGGCCCGACGACGTGGCCGCGGCCGTGCGGGCTCGCCACGGCATGGACGACGACGCGCTCGCCTCGATCGGCGTCGACCTCGGCACGATCAGGGCCCAGGTGGAGGCGACCTTCGGTGCGGGCGCCCTCGACGCCGCGGCGGCGACGTCGCCTCACGCGTTCACGCCCGACGCCAAGAAGCTGCTCGAGCTCGCGCTGCGCGAGGCGGTCCTCACCAAGCACCGGCGCATCGACACCGGGCACCTGCTGCTCGCCGCCGTGCGCGCACCCGAGTCGGGATCGCGCGCGGTGCTCAGCTCGCTCGGCCTGGCCGACGACACCGTGCGCGATGCCGTAGCGACCACCCGGGCGCGCGCGGTCTAGCTGCTCACGACCCGAGCGACGTCAACGCCTGGCGCAGCAGCTCGGCGTACGCCACCACACCCTTCATGTTGGGGTGGGTCCGGTCGGCGTGCAGGAGGCCGGAGTGCTCGCTGACATATGCGTTCCAGTCGACGACGTGCACGTTCGGCCGGTCCTTGACCCGCTCCGCGAGCGCGGCGTTCGCGTCGGGGACCCAGTAGCTGATGCCGACGACGGTGTAGATCACCACCTGCCGGTCGGGCCCGATGATGTCGAGCGTCTCGTCGAACGCCTCGAGGGAGCCGTCGAACTTGAACCCGCCGTTCGTCCCGAAGTCGAGCAGGACGACCGGCCTCAGCTTGCCGGCCGCGTCCGCGGCGCGCACGAGCTCGGGCACGTCGAGCCACTTGCGGATCGGCTTGGCGTCGATCGCGATCTGGGGGAACACGTCGTACAGCGTCGGCGCCGCGGCCGACAGCACCGAGTCGCCGAAGCCGATGACGTCCGAGCCGTCGAGCGCGACCGTGCCGCCCTGGGCGGGGGCCGAGGGCGAGCCCGTCGGAGCAGCGGTGGGAGCCGCGGTGGGCTTCGGTCTCGGCGTCTGCGTGGTCGGCGCGCTCGTCGGTGCGACCGCGGGGTCGTCGTCCGGGTCGGCCTCGCCGCCCGGACGAGCCTCGCGGTCGGCGATCTGCTTGAGCGCCGCCTCGATCGCGCGCTGCGTCGAGGAGATCGCCGGCGCGGTGGCGACCGAGATTGCGGAGCCCAGGACGAGCGCGGTCACCGCCACGGTCGCGAGCCGGGCGCCCGGGCGCGGGCCGCGCAGGGCGGCCAGCACGCGACGCGCGGTGACCCGGAAGCCGTCGCGCCTGATCGGCGTCTCGACGAACCGGTGGCTCGCGGCGGCGAGCAGGAACGTCAGGGGCAGCCCGATGAGCGGGGTGCGCCACCACATCGCGGATCCGGGGGCGTCGCCGAGGGCCGCCTCGACGACGAGGATCACCGGCCAGTGCCACAGGTACAGGCCGTACGAGCGCTCCCCCACCCACTCGGCGGGTCGCAGCTCGAGCGCACGCAGGAGCCCACGGGGTCGCTCCTGCGCGCACGCGACGACGAGCACGAGCGCCGCGAGCGAGCCGAGCACGATGCCGCCGTGGTAGGTCACTGTGCTCTCAGCGGCCATGGTCGCGCCCAGGGCCACCAGGACGACGAGCGCGGCGTAGGGCAGTGCGTGCGCCCAGGGCCGATCGGGCAGGAGGCGGGCCCGGGCGGTCGCCGTGATCGCGACGGCCGCTCCCGCGAGGAGCCCGAAGACGTGCGTCCCGGTGTTGTAGTACACGTTCGTCGGGTCGTCCCCGGGCGTGTAGAGCGCGGCCATGGCGACCGCGCTGGCGAGCGCCCCGGCCGCGACGACGAGCGCGATCACTCGGGCACCGGCACGGATCCGCAGCCCCCCCGCCAGCAGGACGAGCCCCACGAGCACGAGCGGCCACAGCAGGTAGAACTGCTCCTCGATCGCGAGCGACCAGAACGGCTGGAACAGCTCGGGCGCGGTCGTGTCGAAGTAGCTCGTCCCTGCGCCGATCTCGAGCCAGTTCGTCGAGAACGTGATCGCGCCGAGCCACTGACGCCGCACCCCGACGAGGAGGTCCGTCTCGACCAGGCGGGCCGCGACGGTGCCGACGACGAGCACGCACGCGAGCGCGGGCAGGAGGCGGCGCGCGCGCCGCTTCCAGAAGTCGGCCAGGTCGATGCCCCCGACGCGGGTCATCTGCCGCAGCAGGAGCGTCGTGATGAGGAAGCCGCTGACGACGAAGAAGACGTCGACCCCGAGGAACCCGCCGGGGACCGTCGCCGGCCACAGGTGGTAGGCGACGACGGCCAGCACGGCGATCGCCCGCAGGCCGTCAAGCCCGCGGATCCGTCCCTCGACGCGAGCCGGGCGCTCGTGGCGGTCCCGGGTGCCGTGCTCGGAGTCCGCACCGGGCCGGGCGCCGTCCGCGTGCCCCCGCCTAGGCGCAGGCGGTGGCCCGCCGGCGGACGCCGGGTCGTCGATGAGACGCGACGATGTCGTCGTCACGTCTCGACCTCGACCACCAACCGCATGAGTGCACGGTAGTGGTCGCTCAGGGGGACGAAGCACGGGACACCCCGCGAACGGGTGAACTGCGAAACGCCGGCCACGACACGCCGCGGTCGACGCCCCCGCAGCGTGGGCCGGCACGGCGTCGCTCCGGGGCCCGGGGGCAGGCCGTGCCGACGGCGGCGCGCGCGGGTCAGAGCTTGGTGACGGGCGAGAAGCGCAGGAGCAGGCGCTTGGTCCCCTCGCTCCCGAAGTCCACCTTGACGACGGCGTTCTGCCCGCTGCCCTCGAGCGCGACGACCGAGCCGAGCCCGTAGGCGTCGTGCGTCACGCGGTCCCCGATCTCCAGCTGCGGGATGACCGCGGGCGGACGCGGGGTCGCCGAGCCGAACGACGCGCCTGTCGAGGGCAGCGAGGGGCGCGTCTCACGCGTCTCGGAGCGCGTGTAGCCACCCGAACCGGCGCGACTCGAGCCGTAGCCCGCGCCCCCGCGCGCTCCGGAGCCGAAGCCTGAACCCCAACCGCCGCGCAGCTGGGACGTGGACGACTCACGGCGGCGCCAGTCGATCAGGTCGTCGGGCAGGTCCGCGAGGAACCGGCTGGGCGGAAACTCGTTCGGCACGCCCCACGCTGTACGGATCGCCGCTCGAGAGATGTACAAGCGCTCGCGCGCACGGGTCAGTCCCACGTACGCCAGGCGACGCTCCTCCGCGAGCTGGTCCGGGTCGGACAGCGAGCGCATGTGCGGGAACGTGCCGTCCTCCATCCCGGTGAGGAACACGACCGGGAACTCGAGCCCCTTGGCGGTGTGCAGCGTCATCAGAGTCACGACCCCCGGCTCCGGCTGGTCGCTCGCCTCGTCCCCGCCGTCGGGCGAGGGGATCTGGTCGGAGTCCGCGACGAGCGACACCCGCTCCAGGAAGTCCGCGAGGTCGCCGTCGGGGTCGCTCTGCTCGAACTCGGTGGCCACGGCGTGCAGCTCGGCCAGGTTCTCGACGCGCGACCCGTCCTGCGGGTCCTCGCTCGCGCGGAGCTCGGCCAGGTAGCCGCTGCGGTCGAGCACCGCACCGAGCACCTCGGCCGGCCCCGCGGTCGCCGCCAGGTCGCGCAGCCCCGCCATGAGCTCGACGAACGCGCTCAGTCCCGTCAGCGCGCGCGTGCCGAGGCCCGGCACCTCCTCGAGGCGCGCGAGAGCCGCCCCGAACGAGATGCGCTCACGCTCGGCGAACGACGCGACCATCGCCTCCGAGCGCTCCCCCAGCCCGCGCTTGGGGACGTTGAGGATCCGGCGCAGGTTGACGTCGTCGTCGGGGTTCGCCACCGCCCGCAGGTAGGCGATCGCGTCCTTGATCTCGCGGCGCTCGTAGAACCGCGTGCCGCCGACGAGCTTGTACGGCAGCCCCACGCGCACGAGCGCGTCCTCGATCACCCGGGACTGGGCGTTCGCGCGGTAGAAGACCGCGACGTCGCCCGGCCGGACCCCCGCGGAGTCACCGAGCCGGTCGATCTCCTCGACGACGAACCGGGCCTCCTCGCGCTCGTCGTCGGCGACGTACGCGACGATCTGCGCGCCCGCGCCCGAGTCGGTCCACAGCCGCTTGGGCTTGCGGCCGGGGTTCTTGCTGATCACGGCGTTCGCGGCCGACAGGATCGTCTGGGTCGAGCGGTAGTTCTGCTCCAGGAGGATGGTCCGGGCGTCCGGGTAGTCGGCCTCGAACTCGAGGATGTTGCGGATGTTCGCGCCGCGGAACGCGTAGATCGACTGGTCGGCGTCCCCCACGACAGTCAGCTCGCCGCGAGGCACGTCCCCGTCGCCCGTGCCCACGAGCTCACGCACGAGCACGTACTGCGCGTGGTTGGTGTCCTGGTACTCGTCGACGAGCACGTGCCGGAAGCGACGCCGGTAGTGCTCGGCCACGGCAGGGAACGCCTGCAGGAGGTGCACCGTCGTCATGATGAGGTCGTCGAAGTCGAGCGCGTGCGCCTGGCGCAGTCGCGCCTGGTAGCGCGTGTAGACCTGCGCCAGCACCGTGTCGAAGTCGTTCGCCGCCCCGCCGCCGGACGTCGCCGCGAACGACTCCGGGTCCACGAGCTCGTCCTTGAGCGCGGAGATCTTGGAGGCCAGCGCCTTGGCGGGGAACTTCTTCGGGTCGAGCTCGAGCTCGCGCGCCACGAGCGTCAGCAGCCGCTGGGAGTCGGCCGAGTCGTAGATCGAGAAGCTCGAGCGCAGCCCGAGCGTGGCCGCCTCGCGGCGCAGGATGCGCACGCACGCGGAGTGGAACGTCGAGACCCACATGCGGCCCGCCGCGGGCCCCACGAGGGCAGCGACCCGCTCGCGCATCTCGGCTGCGGCCTTGTTGGTGAACGTGATGGCCAGCACCTCACCGGCACGTGCCCGCCGCGTCGCGAGCAGGTAGGCGATGCGGTGCGTGAGCACGCGCGTCTTGCCCGAGCCGGCGCCCGCGACGATGAGCAGCGGGCCGCCGTGGTGCAGGACGGCCTCACGCTGCTGCGGGTTCAGCCCCTCGAGCAGCACCTGCGCGCGTGCGGCGCGCTCGCTCTCGTCCTCCTCCTGGCGCGTGCGGTGCGCGGTCTCGTCATCCGGCGTGACCGGTCCGTCCTCACGCGGGGGGACGACGAGCGGAAGGCCGGAGGACTCGCCGGCGTGCGACGGCGCCGGGCGCGCGCCGAAGGCTGCGCCGAGCGAGGAAGGCAGGTGATCGAAGAGCGACGTCATGGCCCGCCAAGCCTAGGTCCCCGCGCTGACAGCGCGGGACCCGCGGCGTCGTGCCGCTCACCTCACGTGGCGACGAGGCCGACCACCCAGGCGAGCGTCACCAGCATCGCGCCCGCCAGCTCGACGAGGATCGACAGGCCCGTGGCCTGCATCGCCGCCACCGTCACGCGCCAGGCGGCGCGCCCGTCGCGCACGCGCACCCAGTGCGCGACGTAGCTGCCGCCGACGAAGCCGATCGGCAGCCCGACGACGGGGATCACGAAGAACAGGACGACCCCGCTGACGCCGCCCCACACGAGCGTGCTGCTCGGCACGCCCGCGCGCTGCAGGTAGCGACCGGCCAGCAGGTACTTGCCGACCGCGGCGGCGGCCGTCACGGCAACGGCGACAGCGACCACCGTCCAGCCGACGACGCCGCCCGTGACGACGCCCCAGACGGCGATCGCCGCGGCGACGAGCACGGCTCCGGGCAGCACCTGCACGATGACGCCGAACAGCCCGACGAGCACGACCAGCCCGACGACGACCTCTGCGACCACGCTCACGCGGCGACCCTAGCCTGCGCGGCGACGCCTCGTGGTCGCGGGGCGGGCTGTACAGGCTCCGGCCGCCCGTGCGGCCGACGCGACGCTCGGCGGGCGCCCACGCACCGACGCGGCCGCGGGGCCAGGGAAGATCCGTGCCCCACGGCCGCGTTCCGTGGTCGAGGTCGGACGTGCGTCAGATCAGCGCCAGAGCACCGCGATCGCGACGTTGGCCGCGGTCAGTGCGAGGGTCGCCCCCAGGTAGCGGGTGGTGACCTTCTCGGGCCGCCGCTGGCCGACGACCACGAGCGCGGCCACCGCGACGGCGATGACGAGCTTGACGGCGATCTTGGCGTGGTCGACGGGGTAGAGGTGGCCCATCTCGATCACCCCCACCATGAGGACGCCGGTCACGAGTGCCGTCAGAGCGCCGTGCAGGACGCCGGGGGCGATCTTCGGGCTGCGCAGCGTGGCCAGGCTTCCGCCGAGGACGACGGCCCAGCCGAGCAGGTGCAGGACGAGAAGCACGTTCTTCAGGAGCTCCATGCTGCCCAAGGGTACGGGAGCGCGGGCTCTTCTCGACGCAGTGTCGGCAAAAAGGGCTGTGCGGCGACGGTCACAGCAGACGGCGGGCGGCGGCCCATCGCGTCAGCTCGTGGCGGCTGGACAGCTGCAGCTTGCGCAGGACCGCCGAGACGTGCGTCTCCACCGTCTTGATCGAGATGAACAGCTCACCGGCCACCTCGCGGTAGGTGAACCCGCGGGCGATGAGGCGCATCACCTCGCGCTCGCGCGCACTGAGCCGGTCGAGCTCGTCGTCGCCCGTGGCCACGTCGCCCGCCGCGGCACCGAACGCGTCGAGCACGAAGCCCGCCAGCCGGGGCGAGAAGACGGCGTCGCCGTCGGCCACCCGGCGGACCGCGTCGCTGAGCGCCGGTCCGTCGATCGCCTTCGTGACGTACCCGCGCGCGCCCGCCCGGATCACCGCGACGACGTCCTCGGCTGCGTCGGAGACCGACAGCGCCAGGAACCGTGTGCTCGTCAGGTCGGCGCACGCTCGGATGACCTCGGCGCCGCCGCCGCCGTCCCCGCCCGGCAGGTGCACGTCGAGCAGCACCACCGGAGGCGCGAGCGTGCGCACCACGTGCACCGCCTCGTCGACGCTCGCGGCCTCACCGACGACGTGCACGCGGTCGTCGAGCGACGCGCGCACGCCCGTCCGGAACAGGTGGTGGTCGTCGACCAGCACGACGTCCACCGCTCCCGCGGCCGCCGCCGGTGCCTCCTGGGTCATCGCTCCTCCTCGATCGGCGTCTCGTGCTCCGTCGCGGCCGGGGGGATCGCGACGAACGGCATGCACAGGTGCACCTCGGTGCCGTGGCCCGGCCGGCTGGTGACGGTCGCCGTGCCGCCGCGCCGCCGCACACGTCCCATGATCGACTCCCGGACGCCGAACCGGTCGGGACCGATCGCGTCCACGTCGAACCCGTCGCCGCGGTCCTTGACGAACACCTCGACCTCGGCGGCGCCGACCTCGAGGTAGAGAGAGACCGGCGGCCGGCCGTGCACGACCGCGTTGACGAGCGCCTCGCGCGTCGCCTGCAGGAGTGCCGCCGTCGCCTCGTCGGGCACGCGGTCGCCGACGACGACCGTGTCGACCGCCACCGGCTCACCGCCCGGACCGGAACGTGAGTCCTCGACCTCGGCGACCACACCGCGCAGGGCCGCGGCGAGCGAGGTGCCCGGTGCGGGGCGGTCGTCGTAGAGCCACTCGCGCAGCTCACGCTCCTGCGCACGCGCCATGCGCGCGACCTCCGCCGGGTCGTCGGCGCGCGCCCGGATGAGCGCGAGCGTCTGCAGCACCGAGTCGTGCAGGTGCGCGGCGATGTCCGCGCGCTCCGACTCGCGAGCACGCGCGGCCCGCTCGTCCGCGAGCGCACGCCACAGCCGCAGCCACCACGGCGCGACCACGACCGCGACCCCCGCGAGCACCGCGATCGAGGCCACGACCGACTGCGCGAAGGTGGCCGCGTCCACGCCCGGGCCCGTCGCCTGCCCGACGAGCAGCAGCACGCCGACGCCGGCGAGCACCACGCCGCCGAGCAGCCGCACGACCGGCAGCGGCGTCCGCCCACCCGCGCGGCTGCGCAGCCGTCCGCGCACGACCTCGTCGAGCTGGCTCCACGCG
>JAEYUL010000100.1 GCA_023432565.1 Actinomycetes bacterium
GTATACGGCTTTGCAGGCCGCTGCCTCGCCTCTCGGCCACTCCACCCTGAGACCGCAGTCCTCAGCGGCCTGGGCCGAGAAGGATGTCTCCGAGCGGACGACGGGATTCGAACCCGCGACCCTCACCTTGGCAAGGTGATGCTCTACCACTGAGCCACGTCCGCGCTGCCACGTCCCCCGGTTCTCACCGGCGTTCCGTGTGCGTCCCAGACTTTAACCGAGTCTTCGCGTCAGAGTCCAACCGGCTCCCGGTCAGCCGCACCGATCGCGGTGATCACGCGGATCACGGGGGCACCGGCGCGTGCCACGGCCACCGCGGCACGGACGCCCGACCCGCACGACCGTGCCTGCGCGCGCCGGATGAGGGGGTCGTGGGCACCATGGTGTGCGCGGCGCCATCCGGCCGCAGCCGGCCCCGCGCGCGCGCGACGCGGGTCGCGCCCTACGATCCCTCTCCGTGGACGACGACACATGACGACGAGCGTCACCTCCCTCGCCGCCGACCGGCAGACCGCCGAGCGGGGACGCGACGGGACGGCCAGCCGCGACGCCCGGGGCCCGGACCGGACGCGCCGGGACCTGCAGGTCCTGCGTGCGCTGGCCGTCGCGGCCGTCGTCGTGTTCCACGTGTGGCCGCACGCGCTGCCCGGCGGGTACGTCGGTGTCGACGTGTTCCTCGTCGTCTCCGGCTTCCTCATCACCTCGCACCTGCTGCGCCACCCGCCGACGACGCTGCGCGGCCTGGCGGCGTTCTGGGCACGCCGTGCGCGTCGTCTGCTGCCCGCCGCGGGGCTCGTGCTCGCCGTGACGTCCGTGGCGAGCGTCCTCCTCCTGCCGAGCCACCTGCTCGTGCAGGCCGCGCGCGAGGTGCTCGCGGCGACGATGCTGCGCGAGAACTGGCACCTCGCGGACCAGGCGACCGACTACCTGGCGGCCGACGCCGCGCCGAGCCCCGTGCAGCACTTCTGGTCGCTCGGTGTCGAGGAGCAGTTCTACCTCGTCTGGCCGCTGGTGGTCGCCGGCGCGGTGCTGGTGGCGCACCGGCTGCTGCGCCCCGGTCCACGACCCGTCCTGACGGTCGTGGGCGCCACCGTGACGGTGGCCGTCGCGCTGTCGCTGTGGTGGAGCGTGCGGCTCACCGACGCGGACCCCGCTCGCGCGTACTTCGCGACGACGACCCGCGCGTGGGAGCTGGGGCTGGGCGCGCTCGTCGCGGTGCTCGGCGTGCGCAGCAGAGGGCTGCACCGCACGCGGGCCGTGCTCGCCTGGGCCGGGATCGGCGCCGTGGCACTGGCCGCCCTGACGTTCGACGCCCAGACGCCGTTCCCGGGATCGGCGGCCCTGCTGCCGACGGTGGGCACAGCGCTCGTGGTGGCGACCGCGACCGACGACGTGCGTGGCGGGCCCGGTGCCGTGCTCGGGCGACGGCCCGTCGTCTGGCTGGGCGACGTGTCGTACGGCGTGTACCTGTGGCACTGGCCCCTGCTGGTCCTCGGGCCGTTCGTGCTGGGGACAGTCCTGGGGGGCTGGGCGGCGGGCGCGGTCGTCGTCCTGACGCTCGTCCTCGCCGCGCTCACCAAGGTCGCCGTCGAGGACCCCGCGCGCCGGTCCCCCGCACTCGTCGGGTCGACGGCGCGCACGTTCGCCCTCGCCGGGCTCACCGCCGCGGTCGGCGCCGCGCTCGCGCTCGGCGCCGGGGCGATCGGGTCGGCGCGCGCGACCCACGAACGCGAGCTGTTCACCCGGGCGCTGGCCGGGGACGTCCCGTGCTTTGCCGCCCAGGCCGTGCGCGACCCCGCGTGCGACCCGCTGGCCGCCGCACCGGTGGTCGCACCGGGCACGGCCGCCGCCGACCGCAGCGCGCTCTACGCGGACGGCTGCTGGAACAACGCGCCCTTCACGGGACGGCGCAGCTGCACCTACGGCGCGGCGGAGCCGACGCGACGCATCGCGCTGCTGGGCAACTCGCACGCCGGCCAGTGGCAGCCCGCCCTCGTGGGCCAGGTCGAGCGCGAGGGGTGGGCGCTGCAGACGTATCTCACGTCCGAGTGCTACCCGGTCGACGTGCCCGTGGACCTGTCCCGGCCGGACTCCGTCGCCGGCTGCGGGACCTGGACCCGGTGGGCGGTCGACGAGCTGGTCGCCGAGCCGGTGGACCTCGTCGTCCTCGCGGCCCGCACGTTCCGTCCGCTGCTCGACGTGCCCGAGGCCGACCAGCGGGCGCAGCAGCGGGAGGCGTACGCACGCCTGCTGGCACGGCTCACGGACGCCGGCATGCCGGTCCTCGTCCTGCGCGACACGCCCGCGGCGCAGGAACCCGTCCCCGACTGCGTCGCTCGCGAGCGCGGCGGCTGGCGCGCGTGCGCACGACCGGCCGCCGAGGCGATCGAGCCCGACCCCCTCGCGGACGCCGCCGCAGCCGACCCCAGCGGGCTCGTCTCCGTCGAGGACCTCAACCGGGCGCTGTGCTGGGACGGCACGTGCCACCAGGTCGTCGGCGGGGCGATCGCGTACTTCGACCACGGCCACCTGACGCGCACGTTCGCCCGGTCGCTGGCGCCGGAGGTCGAGGCAGCGGTGACGGCGCGACTGCGCCCGTGAGGCCCCGCGGGTGGGGCGTCAGACCTCGCCGGGCAGCGAGTGGCGCACGACGATGCGCGTCCACGCGCCGACGTACACCCGGTCGCCGTCCGTGATCTCCACTCGCTGACCGGGGGTGATCGGCGTCGTGGGCAACCGCTCGGCGGCGCGAGCGACGTACGTGCCGTTCGACGACTGCAGGTCCTCGACCCACCAGCGCTGGCCGTCGGTGTTGAGCTGGCAGTGTCGCCGCGAGACGCCCGAGTCAGCGCCGCAGTCGACCTGCGGGTGGATGTTGCGGGACTGGGAGGGCCGGCCCACCAGCACGCTGCGGGTACGCAGCGGGACGAGCACGGGCAGGCCGACCGAGGGCAGCGGGTCCTCCGGTGACTGCAACGCGTACCAGTCCGGGTCGATCCAGATCTCGGCGACCCACTGCTCGGCGCCCGCGGGCGCGGGCGTCGGCAGCGCCGAGCCCTCCGCCTCGGGCTCGGCAGCGGGCGGCTCGGCAGCGGGCGGCTCGGCAGCCGCCTCGGCCTGCACCTGCTCGACCGGCGCGGCGGGATCCGGCTCCTGCGGGCGCGCGACCGCCGGCAGCGGCCCGGTGACAGGGGCGCCGCCAGGCGGCGTCAGGCGGACGGGCGCAGGCGTCGCGCCCGTCGTGAAGTCGTAGCCGCAGTTCTCGCAGAACAGCGCACCGGGGGCGGCCGGCGACTCGCAGTGGGGGCACGCGGTCGGGCCCGCGGCGGCAGGCGTCGCCGCGGGCGCCGACGGCTGCGAGGGTGCCGCCTGCGCGATCGGAGCGCCGCACACGTCGCAGTAGTCGGTCGAGGTCGAGGCGTGGCCCTCGGGGCAGACGACGGTGCTCACCGGCGCACTCGCGTCGTCTTGGTCGAGGCCGTGTCCAGCGCCATCTCGTCCAACCTGTCGGTGTTGCGCTTGAGCCTGACGGTCCCCCGCTCGGCGTCGTCGATCTCGACGACGCGCCGCAGCCGGCTCGTGGCCTCGTCGTTGCCGGTCTCCTGCGCGAGCTGGACGGCGCGGCCGAGCTTGACCGTCGCGGTGGCCTCGTCGCCCATCGCCTTGGCCGCCAGGCCCTCCTGGATCACGCTCGCGAGCTCGGCCTGGCCCGTGTAGTGCGCCACCTCCGGGCTGATCCGGGCGGTGAGCGAGTCGTCGTCGGACCACCGGGCCTTGACCAGGCCCGAGGCGAGCACCTCGCCGCCGACCGCGATCTGCACGCGTGCCGCGAGCTGCTCGGAACCCACGGGCTTCGAGCCCACGCGCACGGCCACGTGGTAGTCGCGCGACTCGTCGCCCCACGACCCCGTCGGGTACCCGCTGGTGAGGGCGTTCACCGCGACGCGACGCGCGGTGAGGTCCTCGACCGTCGGGGCGACCTGCCGCACGAACAGCACCTGCGCGCCCTGCGGCGCCCACACGCGCAGCTCGGCGTCGGCGATCCCGCGCGCCATCGACCGCTGCACGAGGTCCCGGAAGTCCTGCGCGATGTCGGCCGGGTCGGCGATGAGGTCGACCGTGCCGAGCAGCGCCGTCGAGATCTCCCGCAGCTCGTCGACCTGCCAGTTGGCGCCGACCCCACGTGCGTCGCACTGGAAGTGGCCCGTCACCTTGCGCACCACGGCCGAGAGCGCGGCGCGCGGCTCCGACTCGTTCTTGCCGTCGGTCAGCAGGATCGCGTGCCGCTGCCGGGCCTGCGGGACCGTGGCGAACAGCCGGTCGGTCAGCGCGAGCCACGTGCTCATCGCGGTCCCGCCCGAGGGCATCAGCATGGCGATCGCCCGCTTGGCCTCCGCCCGGGCCGCGGGCTCCATCTGCACCATGTCGCGGACTGCGTTGGGGTACGGGAACACGCGCTGCGCGACGTGGCTGCCGCCGACGATCGCGAACCAGGTGCCGTCCGCGATCTGGTCGACGGCGACCTGCGCCGCGTGCTTGGCGGCGTCCATGTTGCGACCGCTCATCGAGCCCGAGGTGTCGATCATGATGATCTCGGCGACACCGCCCGACGCCGACGCGGCGGCGCCCGCACCGGAGCTGGTCAGCGTGACGATCGCGTGCACGTCGGTCCCGCCCTGGGGCAGGAACTCGTTCTGGAAGACCTCGGCTGTGAAGACGGCCACGCTCAATCCTTCGTCGGTCGGGTGCTGACGAGGCTATCCGAACCCGGGGGCCCGGACACCCGACGCACGGGGCTCGTCGCGTCGTCGTCGCGCGAGTCGTCGTCCTGGTCAGGACGCTCGTCGCCCGCTGCACGGACGTCCGGTCCGACCGGCGTGCGCGGGCCGCCCGCGCGGGCGAGCGCGACCGTGACGTTGTCCCGGCCGCCCTGCGCGTTGGCCCACGCGACAAGGTCGCCCGCGACGCCCGTCGGGTCCTCGTCGCGCGTCTGCGCGAAGCCGCGCACCAGCGCTGCGAGGTCGCTCGCCGACGAGCAGTAGTTCCACAGGCCGTCGGAGCACACGAGCACCCATCCGGGACCGTCGAGGACCGTGGCGGTCGTGCGAGCGGTCACGTCCTCGGCGTCGGGGCCGAGCCAGCGCGTGATCGCGTGCGCCTGGGGTGAGGCCTCGGCCACCTCACGCGCGACGCCGCGCGCGATCAGCTCACCTGCCCACGAGTCGTCGGCGGTGAGCTGCTGCGCGGTCCCGTCGTCCGGGAGCCAGTACACGCGCGAGTCGCCCAGCCAGCCCGCGACGAGCAGGTCGTCGTCGACGACCGCGGCGGCGAACGTGCACGACGGCGCGTGCTCGGGCCCGACGCCCTCGCCTGCCGCGGCCGCGACCGCCTCGTCCCCCGCGACCGCGGCCCGTGCCAGCAGAGCCGCATACGCCGCGGTCCTGGCCGCCGACGAGCCGGACACGTGCTCGGCGCCGTCCGGGCCGCCGACCAGCAGCACCTCGAGCGCCGCCCTGACCGCGGCCAGGCTCGCGACGTCGGAGTCCGGCGCGGTGGAGACGCCGTCGCACACGACGAGCGCGGCGAACCCGCCGGAGGCGGCCAACGCCATGGCGTCCTCGTTGCGGGCGTGCCGCACACCGCGGTCGCACACACCGCCCACCCACCGCGCCGGGCTCTGCGACCAGTGGTCACGCTCGGAGGCCGCCGGCTCGCCGCACTGCTCGCAGTAGCCGTCGACGGCCACCACGCCGCCGCACGCGCGGCACGGGCGCGCACCCGTCGCCGAGCCGTCGGCCAGCTCCGGGTCGGTCTGCTTGGCGGATGCCGGCGGCGGCGGGACCTCCGCGACGACCTGCGGTGCCGCGGCGACCCGCGCGCCGCACCCCTCGCAGAACCTGTCGTCGGGGTGCAGCACTCCCCCGCACCGCGGGCAGGCCGTCGTCGCGTCCGAGCCGCTCACCACGCGGTCCACCGACGCACGGCGTTGGCGCGGTCGACGAGGTCGATGCGCTCGTCCCGGGTGGCTGCGAGCGTCGCGGACTCGCGGTAGGCCGACTCGAGCGCGTCCCGCAGCGCCGGCTCGTCGACCGGCACGTCACCGATGCGCGTGCTCGCCGCGGGACCGTGCCGCTCGACCTCGGCGAGCGCGGCCTCGAACACCCCGATGCGCAGGTCCACCCGCTGCTGCGGGTCGACCATGACGCTCTCGAGCCCCGCGAGGGCGTCGGCGAGAGCCGGGACGCCGCGCCCCGCGGCCGTGAGCAGGCGCGCCCGTTGCACTCGTGCCTCGGGGTAGGAGCTGCGCGTCGGGGTCACCAGCTCGAGGGCGGCCAGCGCGCCGTCGAGCTCACCGGCCGTCCGGCGCAGCCGGGCCAGGCCGAACGCGGCCGCCGCGGTGTAGTTGGCGTCGGAGCGCGCGCAGACGACGTACAGCGACTCGGCGATGTCGGGCTCACCCGACGTCTCGCACGCGACGGCGAGTGCGAGCTTGGGTGCGAGCTCGCCGGGCACCTGGCCGTACACCGCGTTGAAGGACGCGCGCGCGGCGACGGGGTCGCCGGCGGCGAGCTGCGCGAGGCCGTCGAGCCACACGGCGCGCCACTCCCACGGGTCCGCGTCGAGCACCTGGGCGAGGGCCGAGCGCACCGCCTCGGGACGCCCCGCCTCGATCCCCGCGCGGGCCCGCGCCAGTCGCACCTCGACCGTCTCCTCGGGCGCGTCGGCCAGCGCCCGCAGGCGCTGGCCGGGGTCGGAGACGCTGACGCCCGTCAACCAGCCCGCCGCGGGGTCGGACGCATCGACCTTCAGCAGCGGCAGCTCGTCCCAGCGCAGCGGACCGTGCGCGCCGTCGGTCGTCGGCGGGTCGAACAGCACGGAGGCGGCCGAGTGCAGCGCGAGGTTGCCCGGGCCACGATCGGTGGCGACGACCTCGCGCAGGACGCCCAGCAGCTGCGTGCGCAGCTCGTCGACCGTGGCGAAGCGGTCCGACGGGTCGGGTGCGCACGCCTTGGCGAGCAGCCGGTAGAACGAGTCGTACCGCGCGAACACCGGCGTCTCGGCGACCGGCGGGAGCGAGGCGACGTACGTCGTGGTGTTGCCGCGGAAGTCGAGCACCAGCGAGGCCAGGGTGCGGCCGATGGTGTACACGTCGGAGGCCACGGAGGTGCCGACCTCGGGGACCTCGGGTGCCTGGTACCCGACCGTGCCGAAGATCGCGGACTCCAGGTCGTCGATCCGGCGCACGCCCCCCAGGTCGATCAGCTTGACGGCGTCGCCCTGCTGGATGACGTTGTCGGGCTTGAAGTCGCAGTACAGCAGGCCCACGTCGTGCAGGTACGCGAACGCGGGAAGCACCTCGAGGACGAGCGCGCACGCCTGGTCCACCGGCAGCGGGTCGTTCTTGCCGCCCGCGGCCTCGCGACGCTCGGTGAGCATCTCCTTGAGCGAACGGCCGCCCACGTACTCCATGACCGTGTAGCCCGCGCCGTCGTGCATCACGAAGTTGTAGATCTCGACGATGAGCGGGTGCTCGACCTCGGCGAGGAACTGCCGCTCGGCGATCGCGGCCGCGTACGCGTCGGCGTCGCCGGCGTTGAGCAGGCCCTTGAGCACGACCCACCGGCCGGACACGTTCTGGTCGCGCGCGAGGTAGATCCAGCCGAGTCCACCGTGCGCGAGACAGCCCACGACCTCGTACTGGCCTCCCACGACGTCGCCCGCAGCCAGGCGCGGCTCGAAGTCGAACGCCGACCCGCACTGCGGGCAGAACCCCTTCGTACGGCCGGGGACGCCGTCGCGTTCGCGCCCGACGGGCGCCCCGCAAGACGGGCAGTACCGCTTGCGCTCCGGCACCTGCGGGTCGGCCATGACGACCTGCAACGGGTCCCGCACGGGCACCGGCGGGACGGTGGTGAGGCCCGCACCCAGGCGCGCGCCGCGCAGGCGCGTCGAGCCCGTGCCGAGCGTTCGGGTCGCCCGGGAGCCGCTCGCCGCGGTCCGTGCCGAGCCGAGCGCCGCGGTCGCGAGCCTGCTCGAGCTGGTCCGTCCGGTGCGGGTGGAACGCTCGTCGTCGCCGTCGGCGCCCACCACCGGCGTGCCGGGTGCGATGCCGGTACCGAGCAGCGAGGTGGCCGAGGCGGGGCGCGTCACACCGGTGCCGCCGGGGGCGGTCGGCGCCTGCGGCGAGCCGCAGACGTTGCAGTACCCGTCCTCGTAGGTCCCGGCGCAGCCGGGTTCGGTGCACGCCGTCATCGCGTGACTCCCTTCGGCCCGTGCGCGGGCACGTCGCGGGTGAGGAACTCGTACGTCTCGACGCAGTACCGGGCGAGCACGAGGTCGCACGGGGTGCGCTCGACCGCGTCGCGCGCCTCGTCGTAGCCCGAGCGGACCGTGGGCGAGGCGCTGCGACCGTTCGCGTCGGCGGCGGCGCGCAGCCCTTCGAGGCGGTAGCGCAGCTCCGCGCGCTCGCGCAGCGGCCGGCCGTACGCGTCCGCCACCGCGTCGAACGCACGCTGGACCGTGCGCAGCCGCTCGACGAACGCGTCCACCTCGGTGCGCGTCGGCGGGACGTCCCCGAGTCGTGAGACGTCAGGCACGGCGAGGTTCGGGGGGTCGACGATCTCGCGCCGGCACCGGTCCGCCAGGGCGTGCAGCGTGGGCTCGCGCTCCTCGAGCGCGTCGCGCAGCGCCTCGGCGTCCGCCCGTTGCCGGGCCAGGGTGCGCCGCTGGGACACCTCCACGATCAGGTCCCGCTCGGTCGTCGCGACCTCGACCTCGAGCTCGCCGAGCGGCCCGCCCACGTCCGCGCCGCGCGCCGCCTGAGCGGTGATCCCCTGCTCGCGCGCACGCAGCGCCGCGACGCGAGCGCGTGCCTGCTCGTCGGCGGCCAGGTCCTCGCAGCGCACGACGGCGGCTCGCACGGCCCGCAGGCGCGCGGCCTCGTCGGCCGCCCCCGGGTCGAACGCGAGCCGGTCACGCAGCTGGTCGAGCATCGCGTCGCAGAGCGTGACGGCCTCGACGAGCGAGACGAACGCGGACGAGCGTCCCGCGTCGAGCCGCCCCCAGATGAGCTGGGACATCTGCTCACGGGCGAGCGCGTCCGCGCGCCCGGAGTCCCACACCTCGACGAGCCGGTCGAGGCGTCCGCGGATCGCCTGCCACATCGTCATCGCCAGGACGACGTCGGACGTGAACGCCTCGGGCTTGTCGGTCTGCCGCGCCGCGGAGTCCAGCCGGTCGAGCTCCGCGCGGCGGTCCGCCGCCCACCGCTCGAGCGCGGCGAGATAGCTCAGCAGCTCGGCGGCCGGGATGGCCTCGCCGAGGCGCCCGGGGGCGTGCGGCGGTTCGACGGGTCCCGCAGGCGTCACGACGTGGTCCCGCGCACCGAGCGGCCGTAGACCGACGCGGGCGGCTCGGGTGCCTCACCGAGCGCGCCCAGCCAGCGCTCGTACGACTCGGCCCAGCGTCCGTCGGCCTTGACCGCGTCGAGCACCGCGTTGACGAACCGGACGAGCTCGACGTCGTCGGCCGCCGCGCCGATCCCGTACGGCTCGTCGCTGATCGCCGACCCGACGACCTTGGCGTACGGGTCCTGCGCGGCGAACCCGGCCAGGATCGTGTCGTCTCCCGTGATCGCGTCCACCTTGCCCTGCTGGAACAGCACGAGGCACTGCGTGTGGGTCTGCGCGCCGACCGGCTCGACGCCCGGGTAGTCCGCGAGCCGGTCGATCGTCGTGGTGCCCTCGGGCGCGCACACGCGGCTGCCGTCGAGGTCCTCGATCCCGCGCGCGTCGGAGTCGCGAGGCACGAGCACCTTCTGGCCCGCGTGGAAGTACTCGGCCGTGAAGGCGATCTCCTTCCAGCGGTCACAGGTGATGGAGAACGCCCGCGCCACCAGGTCGACCTCGTGGTTCTTGAGGACGTCCATGCGCTGGCCGGAGGTGATGACGCGGAACTGCAGGCGGTCGTCCGCACCGAAGATCGCCTCGGAGACGGCCCGGAGCATGTCGACGTCGAATCCCTCGATCTCGCCCGTGATCGGGTTGCGGCTGCCCATGAGCAGCGTGTCCGCGGAGACGCCGACGACCAGCGCACCGCGTTCGCGGATCCGACGCACCGCCTCGTTGCCGTCAGGGTCGGCCCCCTGCTCGCCCGGCTCGTAGGACTGCGTGAGGTCGGAGCACGTCTGCGCGGCCGCCGCGGGGGGCCGCGCGGCCTGCGCGGTGGGCGTGGCCGTGGGCTCGGGGGCCGTGTCGGCCACCGAGGCCGGCACGCTGCACCCGCCCAGCGCGAGGGCGAGCGCCGCCCCCACAGCGGCCAGGGCCACGGTCAGGCTGCGCGTTCCGGCTCGTCCGGTCATCAGCGGTACTCCTTCAGTCGAGCGCTGAAGCCCACGGCGACGCACACGGCCGCGGCCAGCCCGGCCACCAGGGCGACCCACGCACCGCGCGACGACGAGCGCGCGGCGTCGTGCAGCGCGGAGTCGGCCTGGGCGCCCTGCGCCGCCACCGCCTCCTGCGCCGCCTCGCCGAACGCGTCGAACCGGGCGTTCGGGGAGTCCGCCGCATCCGACGTCGCCAGGGCGACCGCGCCGTCCCAGTCCCCGCCGTCGTCCAGGTCGCGGATCTCGCTGTGGGTCGCCGTCCACGCGTCGAACGTCTCCACGACCCGGGGATCGACACCGGGCACGGCGAGCAGGCCACGCGCCTCGTCGACGGCCGCGACGTAGGCCTCCTCGTACGCCTGACCCGAGCCGCGCTTGATGAGCGTGAACGACTCCATCGCCTTCGCGTCGTTCGCGAGCGAGTACGCGCGAGCGACGGCGACGGTGCGGGCGTAGGGGCCGTCGCGCACGTCACCTGCGGTGTCCCTGCCACCGTTCAGGCCGCCCGCGAGCAGGATGCCGCCGGCGAGGAGCGCCCCGGTGGCCAGCACGAGCCCGCCGTTGAGCCTGCGGTGCGTGCGGCCAGCGAGCCAGACCTGCACGGCGACGATCACCACGAGGCCCAGCACGACGACGAGCAACGCGACCAGCGCGCGACCCGCGCCGGCGAACGCGTCCGAGACCGCTCGGTCGTTGGCGTCCACGACCTCGTCGATGCCGGGCAGCGCGGACGCGCGCAGCTCCTGCGACGCGGTCTCGAGGTACGCCGCCCCCACCGGGAAGCCCTGGCGGTTGTTGGCCCGTGCCTGCTCGACGAGCCCGCTGTACGTGGCGACAGCCGTGCTGACCGGGGCGAGCCGGCCCGCGTCGCCCCGGTCCACTCCGGCGACCTCGACGAGGCCGGCGGTCGCGTCGACGAGCGACTGGTCGTAGCGCGCGCGCTGCACCACCGGCTCTCGTCCGCCGACGAGGAACGCGTTGGTCGCGGTGGCGTCGGCCGCGACGAGGTCGTTGCGCACCTCGAGGGCACGGACCTGCTGGGTCGTGTCGTCGGCGGCCGACGCCAGCGCGTTCGACTGCCCCAGGCCCGCCGCGAGCCCCACCACGGCGACCAGCACGCTCGCGAGCATGCCGACGAACGCCGCCAGGCGCATCCGTGCCGGTGTCCGGCTGAACCGTCCGCGTCGCACGGCGGACCCGGCGCCGGGCACACGGCCCGTCACGGTCGACGAGCCGAGCGGCGCGGTGACGACCGCGGTGCGACCTGCGAGGGCCGGGGCGCCCACCGCGGTGGGCGGACGGGGCGTGGTCGCGGGGCGACCGGGTGGCGGCGCCGCTGATGCGGCGAGGTTGGGCGTCACGCAGACTCCTGTTCGTCGTCTCGTGCGGTCTCGTCGTCTCGTGCGGGTCGTTCGTCTCGTGCGGGTCGTCGATCGCGTGCCGACTCGTCGTCACGGTCCGGCAGGTCGAGGCTCGAGGGGTGCACGGGCCCGGCCTCGTCGCCGTCGTCGGCGGCCGGGCTCGCGGGCTCGGCGTCGTCGTGCGGGGCGTCGACGAGGTCCTCGGGCAGGAGCGTGCGCAGCTCCTGCACCGTCGGCTCCTCTACGTCCCGCAGGCGCCACGCGTGCCGCAGGATCGCCTTGTCGAGGGCGTTGCGCGCCCAGCGGCCGTTGCCGAACCCCTCGCCTCGCAGCTGGGTGCGGGCGATCTCGCGGAACCGCTCGACCGTCTCGGGCGCGGGCTCGAAATCGGCCCGGCGTGCCGCGAGCTCGAAGATGGCCGTGAGCTCGTCGTCGCTGTAGTCGTCGAACGTGATCGTGGTGGAGAAACGGCTCTCCAGCCCCGGGTTGGTCGCCAGGAAGTCGTTCATGGGACGCGGGTAGCCCGCGACGATCACGACGAGGTCGTCGCGATGGTCCTCCATGTCCTTGACCAGCGTGTTGATCGCCTCCGCGCCGTACTGGTCCTCGGCGAGCGAGTAGGCCTCGTCGATGAACAGCACCCCGCCGACCGCCGTGCCGACGACCTCCGAGGTCTTGACCGCGGTCTGCCCGAGGTAGCCCGCGACCAGCTCGGAGCGGTCCACCTCGACGAGGTGACCCTCCGTCAGCAGCCCGAGGGCCCGGTAGATGCCCGCCACCAGCCGTGCGACCGTCGTCTTGCCCGTGCCCGGGTTACCGACGAAGACGAGGTGGCGTGTGATCGTCGGCGACGTGAGCCCGGCGTCCGTGCGCAGCCGCTCCACGCGTAGCAGCTGTGCCTGCTCACGGATCTCCCGCTTGACGCGCCGCAGGCCGATCAGCTCGTCGAGCTCGGCCAGCAGCTCCTCCAGCGAGCGCGGCTCGGGCTCCGCGTCGGGGGGAGCCTCGCCCTCGGTCGCGGTCGCCGCGGCACCGACGCCGTGGCCCCCGGCCGGCACGGGCGCAGCGGGCTCAGGGCCTGGGCCGCCGGCGCGGACAGGGAC
>JAEYUL010000103.1 GCA_023432565.1 Actinomycetes bacterium
GTGCGTGGCCGGACGCGCGAGCCGACCGGCCCGGCGGTCGCGGCAGCGCTGCGGGTCAGGGTGGCGCGCGACGGGCTGCGGCTCGTCGCCGAGCCGGGCCCGGACTGCCTGCCGCTCGTCGCCCCCGCGGCGCTGTGCGAGCTCGAGCCTCTGCTGCGCCACGCCTCGGGGCTGCGCCTGTGGGCGCACTGGCCGACGGGTGCGACGTGGTGGGAGCTCGACCTGCCGCACGCCCGCCTCGGGATCGGCCTCGGGCTGGACGGTGCCGCGGACGCGGCCCTCGCGCGGACCGAACCCGAGGCCGCCTTCGGCCTGGTGGGCTACGACATGCACTCGGGCTGGTACGAGCGTCGGGTCCCGGTGCGTCGCGACCTGCTCGAGCCGACCCGCTCGGCGGGCGACACGCCGGTCGGGTGAGCCGCCCGCCGAGCCATCCCGCCCACGCGGACCTCGGCCACGCTCCCTGCGGTGACGGGACCGCGGTGTCCCCCCGCCCCGGGCGTCGGACATGGCGAAAGACATGGCGACGGCGCCGCGCCAGGACTGGCAGCGGCGCCGTCGGGGCGGGGCGGCGTGCGCCGACCCCGCAGGCGTGTGGCGTCAGGAGCCCGCAGAGGCCTCGATGGTGTGCTGCTCCTGCGGGCGCGTGCCGTGCTGGACCTCGATCTTGCGCGGCTTGGCCTCCTCGGCCACAGGGATCGTCAGCGTGAGGACACCGTCGGTGTAGGTGGCCTCGATCCGGTCGAGGGCCAGGCCCGAGCCCACGGCGAGCTGGCGCGCGTACGTGCCGACGGGGCGCTCCTTGGCGAGCCACTGCACGTCGTCCTCGGTGCGGGCGCTGCGCTCCGCGCGGATCGTCAGCGTGCGGTCCTCGACGGAGACGTCGATCGTGCCCGGGTCGGCACCCGGCAGGTCGAGGTGCAGGACGTAGTGGTCGCCCGCGCGGTACAGGTCGATGGGCATCGAGGCCGATGCGCGGTCTGCCGCGAGCACCTGGCCGAACAGGCGGTCGAGCTCCTGGAACGGGTCGAATCGCGTAGCCATGAACCCTCACCTCCTCCTGACGAGCCCGGACCGTCCGGACTCGGGGCTGCCCGGTGGACGTCGGTCCACCAGGACGGCTACGTCTCCATTATCTAGCACTCTCACGCAGCGAGTGCTAGTCCGGCGACGGTGCCGGACGCCCGCGACTCGGGCAGGACGAGGGGGTCGGCCTTCCACCGCTCGACGCGGTCGCGCGCCCTCGGCTCACCCGCACAAGGTGTGCCTCCGACCGGTTCCCGGCGGCTCTCGCTCTCCGGACGCGACCGCGTCGCGGTGGTTGCCTGGGAGCCTAGGAAAGCGCGCGCGAGCTCGCATCCGGAACGGCGTACGCGCAGGTCAGCGCGTCGCGACGGCGTGCGCTCGAAGACTCAGACGTCCGTGGCGGTGGCGGCTGCGTGCGCCGCGGACGGCAGCGCGTCCTCGACCCGGCCGAGGGCCTCGTCGTCGTGCGCGGCCGAGACGAACCACGCCTCGAACGGCGACGGAGGCGCCGAGACCCCGGCGTCGAGCAGCGCGTGGAAGAACGGCTTGTAGCGCCAGTGCTCGGACGCCTGCACGGACGCATAGTCCCGCACACCGGACTGCGCTGCCCGCGCACCAAAGGTGACGGAGAACAGCGAACCGGCCCACTGCAACGCGTGCGGGACGCCCGCGTTCGCCAGCGCCTTCGTCACCGCGTCGCGCAGGCGCGCCGAGGCCTCGTCGACCCGCGAGTACACCGCGGCGTCCGCGAGCCGCAACGTGGCCAGGCCGGCCGCGGTCGCCACGGGGTTCCCGGACAGCGTCCCGGCCTGGTAGACCGTACCGAGCGGGGCGAGCAGCGCCATCAGGTCCCGGCGGCCGCCGACGGCCGCGACGGGCAGGCCGCCGCCGATCACCTTGCCGAACGTGAACAGGTCCGGCGCCCAGCCCTCCCGCAGGCCCTCCAGCCCCCACCAGCCCGAGTACCCGACCCGGAACCCGGTGAGCACCTCGTCCTGCACCAGGAGCGCGCCGTGCTCGAGGGTGATCGCGCGCAGTGCGGCGTTGAACCCGGGTGCCGGCGGGACGACCCCCATGTTCGCGGGCGCGGCCTCGGTGATGACGGCCGCGATGCGCTCGCTGTGCGTGGCGAACGCCTCGCGGACCGCGTCGACGTCGTTGTAGGGCAGCACGATCGTCTCGGCGGCGACGGCCGACGAGACCCCGGCCGAGCCCGGCAGCGCGAGCGTCGCGAGCCCCGAGCCCGCCTGCGCCAGGAGTGCGTCGACGTGGCCGTGGTAGCAGCCGGCGAACTTCACGACGAGGTCGCGGCCCGTCGCGGCACGGGCGATGCGCAGCGCCGTCATGGTGGCCTCGGTGCCGGTCGAGACGAGCCGCACCGACTCGGCCGCGGGCACGCGGTAGCGCACGGCCTCGACCAGGTCGACCTCGGTGGTCGTCGGCGCGCCGAAGCCCAGACCACGCGCCGCCGCCTCCTGCACGGCCGCGACGACCTCGGGGTGCGCGTGCCCCAGCAGCGCCGGCCCCCACGAGCCGACGAGGTCCACGTACTGCCGGCCCTCGACGTCCGTGACGTACGCGCCGCTCGCCGAGGCGATGAACGGGGGCGTCCCGCCCACCGAGCCGAACGCGCGCACGGGCGAGTTGACCCCGCCCGGGATGACGGCCTGCGCGTGGGCGAACACCTCGGCGTTCGTCGGGCTCATCGGTACTCCTCCGCCAGCCACCCGGCCAGCTCCGTCGCGTGGTACGTCAGTACGTGATCGGCACCGGCGCGACGGATGCTGAGCACGGACTCGCGTATCGCCCGTTCGCGCTCGATCCATCCCGCTGCTGCGGCGGACTCGATCATGGCGTACTCACCCGACACCGCATAGGCCGCAACCGGGACGGAGCTGCTCGCGGCGACGTCGGCCAGCACGTCCAGGTAGGCCATCGCCGGCTTCACCATGACGACGTCCGCACCCTCCGCGATGTCGATCGCGACCTCGCGCGCGGCCTCGCGGCGGTTCGCGGGGTCCATCTGGTACGTCCGCCGGTCGCCCTGCAGCTGCGACTCGACGGCGTCCCGGAACGGCCCGTAGAACGCCGAGGCGTACTTCGCGGCGTAGGCGAGCACCAGGACGTCGTCGAACCCGGCGCCGTCGAGGGCGTCCCGCACGACCGCGACCTGGCCGTCCATCATCCCCGAGAGCCCCACGAGGTGGGCGCCCGCGGCGGCCTGGGCGAGCGCCATGTCGGCGTAGCGCACGAGCGTCGCGTCGTTGTCGACCCGGCCGTCCGGCGTCAGCACGCCGCAGTGCCCGTGGTCCGTGAACTCGTCGAGGCACAGGTCCGCCTGCACGACGAGCGCGTCGCCCGCTTCCTGCGCGGCCACCGTGATCGCACGGTTGAGGATGCCGTCCGGCTCGGTGGCCTGGGTCCCGACGGCGTCGCGCACCTGCGGTACGGCGAACAGCATGACTCCACCCAGACGGGCGGCCGCCGCCTGGGCGACGGCACCGCGCAGCGAGTCGAGGGTGTGCTGCACGACGCCCGGCATCGACGCGATCGGGCGCGGCTCGTCCAGGCCCTCGCGCACGAACACGGGCAGGACGAGCTGGCGGGGGTGCACGTCGACCTCGCGCACGAGGCGACGGACGGCGGGGGTCGCGCGCAGGCGGCGCGGCCGGACCCGGCCCGGGTGGGGCGTGTCGAGGGGTTCGGCGCTCACAGCACCTCCTGGTGTCCGGATGGTCCATCTTCCCCGATCGGCGGGGTCGGTTCGGATGCGGGTCGGGACGACGTGCGGTCGTCTGCGCGCTCGGCGGCCCGGGCGAGCGCGACGACCAGAGCGCTCATGGTCTGCTCGTCGGCCGTCGCCGCGAGCGTGAGCCCCAGGCGCCGGGCCTCGTCGGCGGTCGTCGGGCCGATCGCGACGAGCAGCGTCCCCGCGGGCGGCGGGCCCAGGTGCTCGACGAGTGCACGCACCGTGCTCGCCGACGTCAGGAGCGCCGCGCGGATCTGCCCGGTACGCCATGCGTCACGCACGTCGGCGGGTGGCGCAGGCGCGGTCACGGTGCGGTAGGCGACGACCTCGTCGACCTGCCAGCCGCGTTCCCGCAACCCGTCCGCGACCGTCGAGGCTGCCAGGTCCCCGCGGGTGAACAGCACGCGCGCGGGGCGCTCGTCGGCCGGGGTGCTCACGGGGGACGGCCACTGCGCGGCGAGGTTGGCACCCGTGGAGGCGCCGCGTGGGGTGAGCGACGCACGCAGACCGGCGTCGTCCAGCGCGCGGGCCGTGCCCGGGCCCACCGAGGCGACCTGCACCCGACCGTCGCGCACGAGGGCCGCGAGCGTGCGCCCGCCCGCCTGCGCGCGCTCGGCCAGGACGGGCACGGCCGCGCCGCTGGTCACGACGAGCCAGCGGTACCAGCCTGCGCCGAGCGCGAGCAGGGCGTCGTCCAGCGGGCCGACGTCCTGCGGCGGCTCGATCGCGATGAGCGGGACCACCTCGGCGGTGGCGCCTGCGGCGGCGAGCGCGACCGCGGCGGCCGACTGCCCGGCCGTGGGCCGGGGGACGAGCACGCGCCACCCGGCGAGCGGGCCGGATGCGGGCAGGGC
>JAEYUL010000163.1 GCA_023432565.1 Actinomycetes bacterium
CCCGGGGCGTTGGTGAGCCGGCGCGCCGCGGCGCCCGCACCCGCCGGGGCGGCCAGCAGGTCGGGCCGCAGGTCGTCGCCGAGCGCGTCCACCGCAGCGCGCGAGAACGTGGCCAACGCACGCTCGAGGCCCTGCGCCTGCTCGGGGGTGGCACCCTTCTGCGGCGCGAACCCCGCGCTCGCACCCTGCAGCCCGAGCAGCGGCACGTCGACGTCGGTCGCGACCACCAGATCGACGCCGCGCCACGCCGCGCGCAGGTCGCGCAGCGCACGCAGGTCCTCGGGGCGGACCGCGTGCAGGCCGCCACCGCCGTGGCCGAGCACGCCGCGAGCGTCCTCGTGACCGAGCCCGACGAGCAGTCCCGCGCCGGCGTCGTTCGTCGCGGAGCCGCCGAGCCCGACGACGACGCGCGCGGCGCCGGTGCCGCGCGCGGCGTCGAGCAGCTGGCCGAGGCCGCGCGTCGTCGTGCGCGTCGGGTCGCGCCGTTCCCCGGGCACGAGCGCGAGCCCCACGGCGTGGGCGGACTCGACGTACGCCGTGCGACCGCGCTCGTCATCGACGACGAGGACCGCGGCGGGCGCCGGCTCGCCCAGCGGTCCGGTCACGGTCACCGCGACGAGCTCGCCGCCCAACGACGCGCGCAGCGTCTCGAGGAAGCCCGGGCCGCCGTCGGACAGCGCGCACCCGACGACCTCGTCGTGCGGGGCCGCCGCGCGCCACGCCTCGACGATGGTCGCGGTGGCCTGCGGGGACGTCAGGCTCGAACCGAAGCAGTCGGGGGCCACCAGGACTCGCACGCCCGCATCGTCGCACGCGCACCCGCGTGTGACGTCGCCCACGCGACCGGGCGTCGGACGCCCCTGCTGGCACGCGGGTGCCGTGTGGAAGGATCGGGCGGGTGAGCCTGACGACCAGTGGGACGACCGCCGCGGCAACCGGCGCGTTCGTCGAGCCTGCGCCCTCGGCCCTGCTGCTGCTCGGCCGCGGCGTCGACCTCGCGTCCGAGCGCGGTGTGGAGTGCGCGGGCGCGCTGCCCGCACCCAGCGACCCGGACCTCGTCGAACGTGCGCGCGCCGCGCGCGCCGCGCTCGGCGACCGGGCCTTCGTCCTGGGTCACCACTACCAGCGCGACGAGGTCATCGCCTTCGCCGACGTCACGGGCGACTCGTTCAAGCTCGCCAGGGAGGCCGCGGCCCGCCCGCAGGCCGAGTTCGTCGTGTTCTGCGGCGTGCACTTCATGGCCGAGTCCGCCGACATCCTCACGTCCGACGCGCAGCAGGTCGTCCTCCCGGACCTCGCGGCGGGTTGCTCGATGGCGGACATGGCCGCGATCGACCAGGTCGAGGACGCGTGGGACGTGCTCGTCGACGCGGGCGTCGCGGACGAGACCGTCCCGGTGACGTACATGAACTCGACCGCCGCGATCAAGGCGTTCACCGGCCGGCACGGCGGGACGGTCTGCACGTCGTCCAACGCGCACGTGGCGCTGCGGTGGGCGTTCGACAAGGTGGGCGGCCTCGGCGGCTCCGGCAAGGTGCTGTTCATGCCCGACCAGCACCTGGGCCGCAACACCGCGGTGCAGCAGCTCGGCCTGTCGCTCGACGACTGCGTCGTCTTCGACCCGCGCCGACCCGGTGGCGGGCTCACCGCGCAGCAGCTGCGCGACGCGCGCATGATCCTGTGGCGCGGGCACTGCTCGGTGCACGGGCGGTTCTCGGCGCAGAACGTCGCCGACGTGCGAGCGGCGGACCCCGGCGTCACCGTGCTGGTCCACCCGGAGTGCAAGCACGAGGTCGTGACGGCCGCAGACATGGTCGGCTCGACCGAGTACATCATCAAGGCCCTCGACGCGGCCCCGGCGGGCTCGTCGTGGGCCATCGGCACGGAGCTCAACCTCGTGCGACGCCTCGCTGCGGCGCACCCGGACAAGACCGTCCACTACCTCGACTCGACCGTGTGCTTCTGCTCGACGATGAACCGGATCGACCTGCCGCACCTGGTGTGGACGCTCGAGTCGCTGGCCGCCGGGCGGACCGTCAACCGGATCGTCGTCGACCCGGACGACGCGCACTGGGCCCGCGTGGCCCTCGACCAGATGCTGGCACTGCCGGGGTACTGACCCCGGGGAAGAAGGGAGCGACGTGAGCACCGAGCAGCGGATCCGGATCGGCCTGTTCGTCTTCGACGGCTGCGAGGAGCTCGACGTCGTGGGGCCGTACGACGTGCTCGCGTCGTGGGCTCACCACGGGCGCTCAGGAGGCGAGGTCGTGACCTTCTCGACCGACGGCCGTGCCGTCCGGTGCGCCAAGGGCCTCGGTCTCGTGCCGGACACCGACGCCGCCGGGGCCGAGGACGTGCGCGTGCTCGTGTACCCGGGCGGCCAGGGCACCCGGGTGCTCATGCAGGACGAGGAGCACCTCGCGTGGGTGCGCCGCATGCGTGCCCGGACGCCGCTCGTCGCGAGCGTGTGCACGGGGTCGCTCGTGCTGGCGGCGGCCGGCCTGCTCGCGGGGAGGCCTGCGACGACGCACTGGGCGTCGCTGGATCGGCTGGCCGAGATCGACCCGAGCATCCAGGTCGACCGCGAGGCGCGGTTCGTCGACGACGGCGACGTGGTCACGTCCGCGGGCGTCTCGGCGGGGATCGACATGGCGCTGCACCTGGTCGCGCGGCTGGACTCGGTCGAGGCGGCACGCGGTGTGCGGCGGGGCATCCAGTACGACCCTCAGCCGCCCGTCTGACCGGCCGCAGGGCAGCCTCACCTACCGATGAGTAACATCGCGGCGTGATCCGCACCCTCCAGCTCGCGGCCGCGACCTACCGCCCGCGCCGCGCGGTCCCCGGTCAGGACCTGTTCAGCCCGTCGGTGACCCGCATGCGCGTGCACCTGTCCGACCTGGACCTGTACCGCCACGTCAACAACGGCATCTACCTGCAGTGCATGGACGTCGCACGGTCCAACTTCCTGGCGGACCTGGGGTCGTTCGGCGCGCTCAACGAGCGGGGGTGGTACCCCGTGGTGGCCGCCCAGACGATCAAGTACCGGCGGTCGCTGACGTTCCGGCAGCGCTTCGAGATCACGACGCGCGTGCTCGGCTGGGACGAGCGTGTGGTGTACCTCGAGCAGGCCTTCTCACGGCGCGGCCGCGACGGGGCACCCGAGCACGTCGCCCGCGGCATCGTCGCCGGACGCTTCCTCGGACGTGACGGCACGCGGGTCGCCGCTCCGCACGTCGTCGAGCTGATCGCCGGGCAGCCCGTGCCCAGCCCACCGGTGCCGCAGGACGTGGCGGCGTGGGCCCGCGCGGTCGACGTCGCGGCGCGCTGACGCCTCACACGAGCGTCGTCGTCGCGCTCCGCACCGCCTCCAGCGTGCGCCGCACCTGCTCGGCGTCGGTCCACGCGTTGCTCACCGAGAACCGCAGCACCGTCCGGTCGTGCCAGCGTGAGGTCGAGGCGTAGACCTCGCCCTGCGCGCGCAGCGACTGCGCCACCGCCGCGGTCCGCTCGTCGTCGCCGAACGTGGCGCAGACCTGGGTGTAGACGACGTCGTTGAGGACCTCGACCCCCGGCAGCTCACGCAGGCCGTCAGCCAGGAGCGCCGCCGCGTCGACCAGGCCGTCGACGAGCGAGGCGACCCCCGCACGGCCGAGCGCGGCCAACGTCGCCCACACCGGCACACCTCGCGCACGTCGGGACATCTCCGGGACCAGCGTCCACGGGTCCAGGCCGGCCCGGGTCGCCACGAGGTAGCTCGCGTGCGCGCCGAGCGCGGCGACGGCGTCGGCGGGGTGCGCGACGAACGAGACCCCGCAGTCGTAGGGCGTGTTGAGCGTCTTGTGCGCGTCGGTCGCCCAGGAGTCCGCGCGCTCGATCCCGGGCACGAGGTGGGCCAGCCGTGGCGTCGCGGCCGCCCAGAGCCCGAACGCGCCGTCCACGTGCACCCACGCGCCGTGGCGGTGCGCCGCGTCCGCCGCAGCGCCCACGTCGTCGAACGCACCCGAGTGCAGGTTGCCCGCCTGCAGCACGACGATCGTCGGCGACGTCGACCGCGCGAGCTCGGTGTCCAGCGCGGCGACGTCGATGCGACCTTGTGCGTCGGCAGGCACGAGCGTGGCGGCACCCAGGCCCAGGTAGCGCAGCGCGAGGTCCACCGAGCCGTGCCGCTCGGCACCGGCCAGGACCCGCACTCCGGGCGAGCCGACCAGGCCGTGGTCCTCGACGTCCCAACCCGCGTCGGCCAGCACCCGGTGCCGCGCGGCGGCGAGCCCGGCGAGGTTCGCCGTGGTCGCACCGGTCGTGAACCCCACGCTCGCCGTGGCGGGCAGTCCGAGCAGCTCCAGGAGCCACTGGCCCGCCAGCTCCTCGACGGCGCTCGTGCCCGGCATCGGCTCGCGCATGGCGGCGTTCTGGTCCCAGGCGGTGACGAGCCAGTCCGCCGCCACCGCGACGGGGTGCGTCCCGCCGATCACCCAGCCGTAGAACCGCGGTGACTGGCTCGCGATCAGGCCGGGCTCGACCGCCCCGACGAGCCGTCGCACGACGTCGGTGGGGTCCTCACCGGTCTCCGGCAACCGGCGTCCGAGCGCCTCCTGGACGGCGTCGACGCCGGCCGTCGGTGCGACGCGACGCTCCGGGACCTCCTGCAACCAGTCCATCGCCTGTGTGAAAGCCAGCTCGAGCACACGTGCCGGGTCATCTGCCATGCCGAGCAGGAGCACCGTGCCGCCCGCCAGATGCATGCGGGCGGCACGGTGTGCGGTCAGCGGGCGAGTCGGTCCAGCAGCAGCGCCTCGGCCAGGACCACCTTCTCGAGCTCGCCGAGGTCCACGGACTCGTTCGCACCGTGAGCGCGCGAGTCGGGGTCCTCCACGCCGGTCACGAGGATCGCGGCGTCCGGGCGCAGCTCGAGCAGGTCGGCGATGAACGGGATCGAACCTCCGATGCCGATGTCGACGGGGTCGGTCCCCCACGCCTGCGCGAACGCCCACCGGGCGACGCGCATCGCGGCGGAGTCGGTCGGCGCCTGGAACGGCTTGCCCTGCTCGCCCTCGCGCACGGTCACGCGGGCACCGAACGGCGTGTGGGTCTCGAGGTGCTCGCGCATGGCCGCCATCGCCTGCGCCGGGTCGCTGCCGGGTGCGAGCCGCACCGAGAGCTTGGCGGTGGCGCGCGGGGCGATCGTGTTGGAGGCGGTCGCGACCCGCGGGGCGTCGAACCCGATCACCCCGATGGCCGGCCGTGTCCACAGGCGCGCCGTGAGCGGGCCCGTCCCGGCGAGCCGGACGCCGTCCAGGACGCCCGCATCGGCTCGCAGCGCGGCCTCGTCGTAGTCGACGGTCGGGTCGGGCGCGCGGTGCAGTCCCGCGACGGCGACGTCTCCCTCGTCGTCGTGGAGCGTGGCGATCAAGCGGGCCAGCAGCGTCGGCGCGTCCAGAACCGGACCCCCGTACATGCCCGAGTGGATCGCGTGGTCCAGCACCGCCACCTCGACCTCGAGGTCGACGAGCCCCCGCAGCGAGGTGGTCAGGCCAGGGACGCCCACGGCCCAGTTGGACGAGTCCGCGACGACCATGACGTCCGCCGCGAGCTCGTCGCGGTGCGCGTGCAGGAAGTCGGCGAAGGTCGGCGAGCCGATCTCCTCCTCACCCTCGACGAACACGACCAGCCCGACGCCGAGCTCGTCGCCCAGCACCCGAAGCGCACCGACGTGCGCCACGATGCCGGCCTTGTCGTCGGCCGCGCCGCGGCCGTACAGGCGCCCGTCGCGCTCGACCGGCTCGAACGGCGCGGTCTGCCACTCGGCCTCGTCGCCCGGCGGCTGGACGTCGTGGTGCGCGTAGAGCAGCACGGTCGGCGCACCCTCGCGCGCGGGCCGGCGCGCGAGCACCGCCGGCCGACCCCGCCGCCCGTCGGCACCCGCGACGTGCAGCACGCGGACGTCCTGCAGGCCGGCGCCTCGCAGCAGGTCGGCCACGTGCGCCGCACTGGCCGCGACGTGCTCCTGGTCGAACTCGTCGTTCGACACGCTCGGGATGCGCACGAGCGCCTCGAGCTCGGCACGCAGCGCGGGGAACGCGGCCGCGGTGCGCTCACGCAGCTGCGCGACGCGCTGGGGTTCAGGGGAGGCGAACGTCTGGTCCTCGGTCACGGCCACCCACGCTACTCGACTACCCTGGAGAGGTGTTCGGACGCCGCAACGACCCCACGACGACCTCGACCCCCGCGCAGGACGAGCCTCCCGTCGGCATCGTCGAGGACAACCGCAAGGGCCGCCCGACGCCGAAGCGCAAGGAGGCCGAGGCGGCGAACAAGCGTCCCCTCGTTCCCGTGGACCGCAAGAGCGCGGCGAAGGCGGCGCGCGAGGCCCAGCGTGAGCGCCGGGAGCGCGAGTACAAGGCGATGCAGACGGGCGACGAGCGCTACCTGCCCGCGCGCGACCGAGGTCCGGTCCGGCGCTACGTGCGCGACTACGTGGACGCCCGCTACAGCCTCGGTGAGTTCTTCCTGCCGATCGCGGCCGTCTGCCTGGTGATCCAGCTCTCGTTCGCCCAGGTCAACGCGTCGGTCTCGCTGATCGCCCTGTTCGCGCTCTACCTCTACGTGATCGCCGCGATCATCGACGGCGCGGTGCTGTGGTTCAGGCTCAAGCGCCGGATCCTCGCGAAGTTCGGCGCGGTGCCGCGCGGCACGACGATGTACGCGGTCATGCGCGCGTTCCAGCTGCGTCGCTCCCGTCTTCCGAAGCCCCAGGTCAAGCGCCGCGCCTACCCCACGTGACGCTCGGGCGGCCCCCGACCGCGTGCGGCTGCGGCCCGACCGGGGCCGCGTCGCTGACAGGTCCCGGGCCGACGTAGCGTTAGGCCATGGAATACCGCTACCTCGGACGCTCGGGACTCAAGATCACCGAGATCACCTACGGCAACTGGCTCACGCACGGCTCACAGGTCGAGAACGACACGGCCAAGGCGTGCGTGCGCGCGGCGCTCGACGCCGGCATCACCACCTTCGACACCGCGGACGTGTACGCGAACACCGCTGCGGAGACCGTGCTCGGCGAGGCGCTCAAGGGTGAGCGTCGGCAGAGCCTGGAGATCCTGACCAAGGTCTACTGGCCCACCGGCCCCCGTGGCGCGAACGACTCCGGCCTGTCGCGCAAGCACATCATGGAGTCGATCGACGGCTCGCTGAAGCGCCTGCAGACGGACTACGTCGACGTCTACCAGGCGCACCGCTACGACCACGCGACGCCGCTCGAGGAGACGATGGTCGCGTTCGCGGACATCGTCCGGCAGGGCAAGGCGCTGTACATCGGCGTGAGCGAGTGGACCGCCGACCAGATCCACGCGGGCGCCGCGCTCGCCCGCGAGCTGCGCATCCCGCTCGTCTCGAGCCAGCCGCAGTACTCGATGCTCTGGCGGGTCATCGAGGAGGAGGTCGTGCCCGCCTCACGCGAGGAGGGCCTGTCGCAGATCGTCTGGTCGCCCGTCGCCCAGGGCGTCCTGACGGGCAAGTACCTGCCCGGCCAGCCCGCACCCGCCGGCTCGCGCGGCACGGACGAGAAGGGCGGCGCGCGTATGATCGGCAGCTTCCTGGAGAACCAGACGACGCTCGAGCGCGTCCAGCAGCTTCGGCCGATCGCCGACGAGCTCGGGCTGACCATGGCGCAGCTCGCCGTCGCGTGGGTCCTGCAGAACGACAACGTCGCGGCCGCGATCATCGGCGCGTCGCGTCCCGAGCAGGTCGCCGAGAACGTCAAGGCGTCCGGCATCACCATCCCGGCCGAGCTGCTCGCCCGCATCGACGACGTGCTGGGCGACAGCGTGGTGCGTGATCCCGCGGAGACGACGAAGTCCTCCCCCGCCTCGCGGTGACGCGCTGACCGGCCGCCCGACGGTCGGTCAGCCCACGGGTGCGCGGTCCTGCTCGTCGGGCAGGGTCCGCGCACCCGTCGCGCGGACGGGTGCGCCGGACGGTCCCGCGACGCTCAGGCGCGGGAGCAGGAGGTGCACGAGCGGGCCGACCAGCAGGGCGTACGCGACCGTGCCGACACCGAACCGTCCGCCGAGCAGCACTCCGCTGACGACGACGAGCACCTCGATCGACGTCCGCACGAGCGCCACGGGTCTGCCGGTGCGCGCCACCAGCCCGGTCATCAGGCCGTCGCGCGGGCCCGGGCCGAGGCCGGCGCCGACGTAGAGCGCCGTCGCCAGCGCGTTGAGGACGATCCCGACGCCGACGACGAGGACCCGCACCGGCAGGGCGAGCTCCCCGAGTCCCTCGAGCAGCACGAGGAACGGGTCGACGAGCACGCCGATGACCAGCACGTTCGCCACGGTCCCGACGCCGGGTCGCTGACGCAGCGGGATCCAGCAGGCCAGGACCAGTGCGCTCGTCACGAGCGTCACGACGCCGAAGGACGCACCCGTACGCCGGGCCAGGCCCTGGCTCAGCACGTCCCACGGCATGTTGCCGAGCTCGGCGTCCACGAGCAGCGCGATCGACACCGCGTACAGCACGAGGCCGAGTGCGAGGCGCACGACGCGACGTCCGGCGGGGGCGGGGATCACGACGCCATCCTGGCGGACGTCGCGTGCGACGCGCGCACCGGTGTGCTGCGCGCCAGCTCGAGGGACGTCCCCTCGGCCCAGTCCTGCGTCCACCGGCGGGCGCCGCGCCCGTCCTGCCGGATGACGACGACGAGGGAGACGACCAGCGCCGTGAGCGCGACCGCTGACACGAGTACGAGCCACCACATGGCTCTCACTCTTGTCGCGAATGGCTATGCAATCCATAGCCACTGCTGCAAGAGTGGCCTCATGATCGACGACGCTCCCCTCACGAGCGACCGCCGCGTCTCGGGCCACGGGATGCGGACGATCCTCGGGTCGTGGGCCCGGCCCGGACCCGCCTACAGCGCCCTGGCGGACGCTCTTCGCCAGGCGGTGCTCTCCGGCGCGCTCCCGCTGCGCACGCGACTGCCGAGCGAGCGCGAGCTCGCCGAGGCGCTCTCCGTCTCGCGCACCACGACGACCGCCGCCTACGACACCCTGCGCGACGAGGGCTACCTCCTGTCGCGCCGCGGCTCGGGGACCGTCACGACCCTGCCCGCCCACCTGCGTCCGACCGACGCCCGGTTCCGCTCCGCGACCGGCACCGACGAGCTCGTCGACCTCACGACCGCCGCGCCGCACGCGCCCGACGAGCTGCACGCGGCGGTGCGCGACGCGCTCGACCTGCTCCCCCGCTACCTGCACACCACGGGCTACTGCCCCGGCGGCCTGCCCGAGCTGCGTGCGGCGATCGCCGACCGGTACACCGAGCGGGGCACGGCCACCACGCCCGGGCAGGTGCTCGTCACGACCGGCGGCCAGGAGGCCATCCACCTGCTGGTCGCCGGGCACGCCGGGCCCGGCGACCGGGTGCTGCTCGAGCACCCGACGTACCCGCACGCGATCGACGCCGTGCGGGCGGCATCAGCCCGGCCCGTCGTCGTGCCGTCGGGACCGGCCGGCCTCGACCCCGACCTGCTCGCCTCGACGCTGCGCCGGGCGTCGCCCGCGCTGGCCTACCTCATCCCCGACCACCGCAACCCGACCGGGACGTCGTTGAGCGAGCACGTGCGCGCCCAGGTGCGCGAGCTGGCCGGCCGCACCCGCACGCTCGTGGTGGGCGACGAGGCGCTCACCGAGCTCACGCTCGACGGCCCCGAGCCGCCCCCGTTCGCCGGCGACGGCACCAGCCCGTACGTCGCGTGCATCGGCTCGGCCTCCAAGACGTACTGGGGCGGCCTGCGGATCGGGTGGATCCGCGGGCACCGGGACCTGGTGGGGCGGCTCACGGTGCACCGCGGGCACGTCGACATCGCCTCGTCCGTGCTCGACCAGCTCGTCGTGGCGCGCCTGATCGCCGATCGTGACGCCGTGCTGGCGCGTCGACGCCACGAGCTGCGCGAGCGTCGCGACCTGCTCTGCACGCTGCTCGCCCAGCGGCTGCCGGCCTGGACGACCAACCGGCCCGCGGGCGGACTGGCGCTCTGGGTCGACCTGGGCGCACCCGTGTCGTCCGCGCTGACGGCGCTGGCCCCACGACACGGCGTGCGCGTCGCGGCCGGACCGGCGTTCGGCGTCGAGGCGGGCCTCGAGCGCTACCTCCGCCTGCCGTTCACCGAGCCGCCGGACCGGCTCGAGCGGGCCGTCGAGGCGTTGGCCCGCGCCTGGGCCGAGCTCGGCGTGGACCGCGCCGACCGCGACGCGGCGCCGGCGGCGGCAGTCGTCGTCTGACCGGCGACCGGGTGGCGCCCGGCCGTCACGGGTGCGGCAGGACGACCGGCGGACCGGCGGGAGTCTCCTCGTGCTGCAGGGACGCCGTCGCCACGCCTTGGGCCGCGAGCGCGCGCCAGTGCTCACCGAGCCACTGCTCCGCGTCGTAGCGGTTGCCGAACACCGGGCTCACCGGCCGATCGAGCGGTCCTGCGACGCCCTCGAACCGCCACTCCCACTGCGGACGCAAGGTCATCGACCCGCCACGGGGCGCGCGTGGCGGGCGTCGGCCGCCAGCGCGCGACCGATCCGGGCGGCCCATCCGGGCCCCTCGTAGATGAACCCCGTGTAGCCCTGCACGAGGGTCGCGCCGACCGCGAGGTACTCGCGAGCATCGGCGGGCGTCGTGATGCCGCCGACGCCGATGATGACCGCCTCCGGGCCGAGCCGCTCACGCAGCCGTGCCACGACGTCGAGGCCGCGGGCGAGCAGCGGCGGCCCGGACAGGCCGCCCGGGCCGAGGTCGTGCGCAATCGTTGTGTTCACCGCGACCACGCCGTCCAGCCCGAGCTCGGCCGCCAGGTCCGCGACCGCGTCGACGTCCTCGTCGGACAGGTCCGGGGCGATCTTGACGAGGAGCGGGACAGGCCGCACCGCGGCCCGGGTGGTCGCCTCGTCCGCCGCCTCCCGCACGGCCTCGAGGATCGGCCGCAGGGCCTCCACGGACTGCAGGTCGCGCAGCCCGGGCGTGTTCGGCGACGAGACGTTCACGACGAGGTAGTCGGCGAACTCGGCGAGCCGTCCGGCGCTCGTGGCGTAGTCGAGGGCCGCGCGCTCGGGGGGCGTCACCTTCGTCTTGCCGATGTTGACACCTACCACGACCGAGCGACCGTGCGCGCTCGCGCGCAGCCGCTCGAGCCGACGGGCGACGGCCTGCGAGCCCTCGTTGTTGAAACCCATCCGGTTGCGCAGCGCACGACGGTCCAGCACGCGCCACAGGCGCGGCTTGTCGTTGCCGGGCTGCGCGTGGGCGGTGACCGTCCCGATCTCGACGAACGAGAACCCGAGCATCGCCAGGCCCTGCACGGCCCTCGCGTCCTTGTCGAAGCCCGCAGCGAGACCGAAGCGGCCGGGGAACGGCCGCCCCCACACGTGCGTCGCACCGTCCGTGGGGACGGCGAAGACGCGGCCCACGAGACCGCGCAGGCCGGGGACGCGCCCGACGAACCCGATCAGCGAGAACGCGACCTCGTGCGCGCGCTCGGGATCCATGCGGCGGAAGACCAGGTCGAACAGGAGGCGGTACACGCGCTCACCCTACGGGCGTGGCGGGCGTCGTGGCCTGGTCGTCCGGCGCACGGCCCGTCCGCCACAACCACCACAGGCCGACGAACGGCAGCACGGCGGGCACGTAGCCGTAGCCCGCACCGAACCGCGACCAGACGGTCTCGTCGGGGAAGTCCCCGACGTCGACCACCGAGAGCGTCCCCACCACGAGCACCCCGACGAGCTCGAACCCGACCGCCGCCCAGGCCAGGCCGCGATGGTCCCGAGCCAGCGCGAGCGTCGCGACCACGTACACGAGCCCTGCGAGCAGCGACAGCAGGTACGCGAGCGGCGCCTCGTCCAGCTTGGTGGCCACCTGGTACAGCCCGCGCGCGGTCGCCGCCAGCGCCAGGACGCCGTACACGGCGACGAGAAGCCGCCCGCCGCCCGTGCCGGTCGGGTGCGTGCGCCTCGACCCGGGCGTCACAACGTCCCCCAGATCTGCAGGAGACGCAGCTGCAGGAACGCCACCGTGAGCGCCGCGACCAGCAGCACCACCGAGCTCCAGCGTGTCCGCTCGGCGAACGCCCACGCGGCCGCGATCGGCAGCACGATCAGCTGCGTGATCACGTAGCCCCACAGCAGGACACCGTCCACGGCGTGGTCCCCCGTGGCCTGCACGATCCCCAGGACGACGGCCTGGACGACGAGCACGCCCTCGACGACCGCACCGCCCCACAGCTGACGCAGGATCACCGCACGGTCGGCGATCACGAACCACAGCGCCCATCCGGCGAGCGCGGCGCACAGGAGCGCGAGAACGAGCGAGAGCACGACGGTCACGGCTGCACAACCTACCGGCGTCGAGCGGGCACCCGCGCCGCCGACGCGGGACGTCGCGCGACCGGCCGGTCCGGTCGCGACGCTCCGCGGCGAGGTTACGATCAGGGGCGTGATCTCGCTGACCTCGAAGAACCCCGCCCAGCTCGCCGTCGACGCCGTCGTGGTGGCGGTCCGGCCCCGCGGTGACGCGGTCGACGCGGTCGACGCCGCGTGGCTGCCCAAGGACCTCGCGCGGCTGCTGTCGCGCGACGCCGCACGGCTCGGGATCACGGGCGCGGTCGACGAGGTCCGTCGCATCCCGGCGACCGGCCTCAAGGCTGCGACGCTCGTGCTGACCGGTGTCGGCGAGGCCGAGCTCGACACCTCCGACCGGGGCCGCGAGGCGCTGCGCCGTGCTGCGGGCGCCGCCACGCGCGAGCTCGCCGGGCTCGAGTCGGTGGCCCTCGCGCTGCCGACGCCGGACGCCGGCGCGGTGGGCGCGGTCGCCGAGGGCGCGCTGCTGGGCGCGTACGCGTACAGCCGCTACCACGCGCTGGGCTCGGCGCCGGTCGCGCGCATCGAGGTGGTCACCGACCGGCCGCGCGAGCGCGCCGCCCAGGAGGCGGTCGCCCGCGCCGAGGTCGTCGCCGCCGCCGTGCACGCGACGCGGGACCTGGTCAACGCCGCACCCAACGACCTGTACCCGGCGGCGTTCGCCGACGAGGCGAAGGCCGCCGTCAAGGCGGCCGGCGTGAAGAACCTCAAGGTGACGGTCCTCGACGAGAAGGCGCTCGCCACAGGTGGGTACGGCGGCCTGATCGGGGTCGGTCAGGGTTCGGCACGTCCGCCACGGCTCGTGCGCGTGGCGTACACGCCGGCCAGGCCGCGCGCGACCGTCGCGCTCGTCGGCAAGGGCATCACGTTCGACTCGGGCGGCATCTCGATCAAGCCCGCCGCCGGCATGGAGGCCATGAAGTCCGACATGGCGGGCGCCGCCGCCGTGCTCCACACGGTCGTCGCCGCGGCCAGGCTCGGCCTGCCGGTCGCAGTCACCGGCTGGCTGTGCCTCGCGGAGAACATGCCCTCGGGCACGGCGCAGCGCCCGTCCGACGTGATCACGATCCGGGGCGGCACGACGGTCGAGGTGCTCAACACCGACGCCGAGGGCCGCCTGGTCATGGCCGACGGCCTGGTCGCGGCCCTCGAGGAGAAGCCCGACGTCGTCCTCGACATCGCGACCCTCACGGGTGCGCAGATCGTCGCGCTCGGGCACCGCATGTCGGCCGTCATGGGCACCGAGGAGACGCGGACGCAGGTCGTCGAGGCCGCGACCGCCTCCGGCGAGCTGTTCTGGCCGATGCCGCTGCCCGACGAGCTGCGCGCGGGCCTGAAGTCCAAGGTCGCCGACATCGCCAACATCGGCGAGCGGTGGGGCGGCATGCTCTCGGCGGGCGTCTTCCTGCGCGAGTTCGTCGGGGACGCCCGCTGGGCCCACCTCGACATCGCCGGACCCGCGTTCAACGAGCGCTCGGCGCACGATTACACCCCCGTCGGCGGCACGGGCGTCGGCGTGCGCACCCTGCTGGCTTTCGTCGAGCAGCGCGCCGCGACGGCGGACCGGTAGGCCGCACGACCGGCGGTCCCGACCGTTACCCTCGCGCCATGGGTCTGTTCCGCCGGTCGTCGCGTCGCGCGCGCGACGCCTCCGCGCCTGCCGGGGTGTCGCAGAAGGAGGCGCGCGACGCCACGCTCGCGCACCTGCAGGAGTTCACGCGCACCCGGGTCGGCGTCGAGGCCTACGTCGAGCCCGAGACCAACGTCACGCCGACGACGGTCATGCTCGTGGCCACCGACGGCGAGTGGACGCGGCGACGGGTGCCCGACGTGCGCACCGCGCTCGCCCTGGCCCGGACCCTCGGGATCCCCGTGTACGACGTGCAGCGCACGGGGTACCCCCAGCGCGTCAGGGACTGGAACGCACGTCAGCGCATCGAGCGACGCCGCGCGTCCTCGTGAGCCGTGCGTGCCCGCGGCACCCACGCGCACCCGAGTCGTGGGATGACTGTTCCGAGCATCACACCGATAATCCCGGGGCTCGGGTTCGTTCGGCCGCGACGAGGATGACAAGATGGTCGGCGACTGGGCAGAGCCACGCCTCGAGCGTGCGCGCTGCCAACCCGTCGTCCTTGAGCTGAGGAGTCTGCACGTGGCCGAGACCACCGGCACCGCCTTCGACATCGTCGTCCTGGGAGCGGGAAGCGGTGGCTACGCGGCCGCCCTGCGTTCCGCCCAGCTCGGCAAGACCGTCGCCCTCGTCGAGGCCGACAAGGTCGGCGGGACGTGCCTGCACAAGGGATGCATCCCCACGAAGGCCCTCCTGCACGCGGCCGAGCTCGCCGACAACGCACGTGAGGGTGCGCACTACGGCGTGCACAGCACGCTCGACCACGTCGACATGGCGGGCGTGAACCAGTACAAGGACACGGTCGTCGGCGGCCTGTTCAAGGGCCTGCAGGGCCTCATCAAGTCGCGCGGCATCACGGTGGTCGAGGGCTACGGCAAGCTCACCGGCCCGAACACCGTCGAGGTGAACGGACAGACGCTGACCGGTGAGCACATCGTGCTCGCCACGGGCTCCTACGCCCGCTCGCTGCCCGGGCTCGAGATCGGCGGCCGCGTCATCACGTCCGACCAGGCGCTGCAGCTCGACTGGATCCCGCAGTCGGCGATCATCCTCGGCGGCGGCGTGATCGGCTCGGAGTTCGCGAGCGTGTGGAAGTCGTTCGGCGCGGACGTCACGATCATCGAGGCGCTGCCGCACCTGGTCCCCAACGAGGACGAGGCGCTGAGCAAGGCGTTCGAGCGCGCGTTCCGCAAGCGCGGCATCAAGTTCAACCTCGGTGTCCGGTTCGCGGGTGTCACGCAGGACGACGCGGGCGTGCACGTCTCCCTCGAGGACGGCAAGACCTTCGACGCCGACCTGCTGCTGGTCGCTGTCGGACGCGGCCCGAGCACGGCGGGCCTGGGCTACGAGGAGCAGGGCATCACGCTCGACCGCGGCTTCGTCATCACCGACGAGAAGTTGCACACGGGTGTCGCCAACATCTGGGCCGTCGGTGACATCGTCCCCGGCCTGCAGCTCGCGCACCGTGGCTTCGCCCAGGGCATCTTCGTGGCCGAGCAGATCGCGGGCCTGAACCCGCAGCCGATCGTCGAGTCCGGCATCCCGCGCGTCACCTACTCCGAGCCCGAGGTCGCGTCCGTGGGCGTGACCGAGGCGCGCGCCAAGGAGCTCTACGGCCAGGACGCCGTCGAGACGCTCGAGTACAACCTCGCCGGCAACGGCAAGAGCAAGATCCTCGGCACGCAGGGGTTCATCAAGCTCGTGCGGCAGAAGGACGGCCCCGTCGTCGGTGTGCACATGATCGGCGCCCGCGTCGGCGAGCTCATCGGCGAGGGCCAGCTCATCGTCAACTGGGAGGCGTACCCCGAGGACGTCGCCGCCCTGGTCCACGCCCACCCCACGCAGAACGAGGCGCTCGGCGAGGCCCACCTGGCCCTCGCCGGCAAGCCGCTGCACGCCCACAACTGACCTGGAATCGAAGGAGACGACGCGGTCATGTCCCAGAACGTGCAGCTTCCTGCGCTCG
>JAEYUL010000169.1 GCA_023432565.1 Actinomycetes bacterium
CGCGCCCAGCCCGAGCGCACCCAGCCCGAGCACGCCGAGCCCGGACCTCGTGGGTCCGCGCCCGACGCAGCCGAGCCGACCGACACCCGTACCCCGGCGCCCACGCGCGCGGGCGCCGCGACGACGCCGACGACAGGCGCGCCCGGAGAGGGTGCCGCCTCGCCTGCCCAGGAGTGGGTGGGCGCCGCGCAGCCGACAGGTTCGCTCACCGCCGCGGCCGCGGGGGCGCTCGCGCTCGCCGTCGCCGTCGCGAGCGCCCCCGCGCTGCTCGTCCCGAGCGTGCTCGCCGTCCTGCTGGCCGCCGTGTGCGCGCCACGTCACCGCCGCCGTCTCGTCGTGGCGCTCCTGCCGACCCTCGTCCTGCTGGGTCCGCTCCTGGTCGAGGCCGTCTCGCGTGGCGCCGCCGGCCTGCGGCTGCTCGTCGCCGACCCCGGCCTGACCGTCGCGACGGCACCGGCGGACGCCTTCGAGCGTCTGCTCGGGCTGCCGTCGGCCGCGGCCGCGCTCGTCCCGGAGTCCGTGCCCGACGACCTCGCGGACCTGTGGCCGCTCGCACCGGGCGCCGTCGTCGTGCTCGTCGCGGTGCTGGCTCTGCTGCGCGGTCGGGGCGCCCGCGCCGTCCGGCTCGGCTGGGCGCTCGCCGCGCTCGGCCTCGCGTGCGCGACGATCGTGGCCCTCGTGCCCGTCGGTGCGGACGACGGGGTCGCCGCGTACGGCTGGACCGGTCCCGCGCTCTCGCTCGCGACGCTCGGCTTCCTGATCGCCGCGCTGCTCGGCGCCGACGGCGTCCGGGCGCGCCTGTCCCACCACTCGTTCGGCTGGCGCCAGCTGCTCGTCGGCACCGTCACGGTCGTCGCCGTGGTGGTGCCCGTGGTCTGGCTCGGCGGCTGGGGAGTCCAGGTGCGTGACGGCACCGCGACGAGCGTCAGCGCCCTCGAGCGCACCGTGGTCCCCGCCGTGGGCCGCCAGGCGCAGACGTCGGCGAACGCCTCGCGCATCCTCGCGCTCGCGCGAGACACGTCCGACGGCACGGTGCGCTGGCAGCTGCTGCGGGCGGACGGCCCGCAGCTCGTGGACGCCGCGGCGAGCGTCCGGACGCTGACCCTCGTCGGGCCGCGCGACGAGCCGCGCGTCGCGGCGCCCGACTCCGCGACGCAGGAGCTCGACGTGCTCGTCGCACGCCTGGCCACGGGCGCCACGGGTGACGTCGCCGGTCCGCTCGCGGCGCTCGCGGTGAGCGACGTGCTCGTGCCGGTGCTGCCCGACGGCCTGACGCAGGACGAGCAGACGGCGGCCGAACGGGCGCGCGCCGGCCTCGTCGCGGAGCTCGATGCCACGGCGGGCCTCGAGCGGGTGACGCAGAACCCCTCGGGGATCCTGTGGCGCGTGCAGCCCGCGGCGGCGCCCGGGCAGGAGGAGCCGAACCCGGTCGTGCCCGCGTGGGCCCGCCTGGTGACGGACGGCGACGTCGTCGACCCCGGCAACGAGGCCCTGGCCGTCGCCGCGCGAGGACGGTCGGTCCTCACCCGCATCCCGGCGGCGGAGACCGGCGGCGCGCGACTGCTCGTGCTGGCCGAGCGCGCGGACCCGCACTGGCGTGCGACGCTCGACGGCGCGCCGCTGCGCGCGGTGTCCAACGGGTGGCGCCAGACGTTCGAGGTCGGCGAGTCGGGCGGTCGTCTCGTCGTCGAGCACGACCCGCCGCAGCGGGCGCTGTGGCTCGGCGCGCAGGCGTTCGTGCTGGGCCTGACGGTGCTGCTCGCGATGCCGGTCCGACGGCGGAGGGCCGGACGATGAGCGCCGTGGCGCGCACGATCAGGCTCGTCTCGGGCGTCGCGGTCGTCGCGCTCGTCGCCGGCGCCGTGGGGCTCGGCGCGCGGTGGTCGTCGCCCGCGACCGGAGAGGTCCTCTCCTCGGGTGCGGTGGTGCAGGTGCCGCCGTCGCCGACGCGACTGGTGTGCCCCGGCCCGCTCGTGCTTCCCGAGCGGCGCGAGTCCGACGCCGCCTTCGACCCCGTGCCCGTCGACCCGCTCACGTCGCTCGTCGCGGCCGCCACGTCCGTCGGTGGCGGCAGGCTCGCCGACCTGACGGGTGCGCAGACCCTCGCGCCTCTCGGTGAGGGCGTGGACGCCGCGGTGGTGCGCGACGCGCCGGGGCCGGTCGTCGTCGAGGCTGAGCCGACCGACGTGCCCGCGGCCGTGGGTGCCGCGAGCTCGGCGCTCGTCACCGCGGGGGACCTGCGGGGTCTGGCGGCCGCCTCCTGCCGGGCTCCGACGACCGACGCGTGGCTCGTCGGGGGCTCCACCGAGCTCGGCGCCACCGCCCTGCTCGTCCTGCAGAACGCGGGCTCGACGCCCGCGGTGGTGCACCTGGACGTCTACGGCGCCACCGGTGAGGTGGACCTGCCGACCGAGCAGTACCTGGTCGCGCCCGGCGCCGAGCGCGTCGTCGTCCTCGGCGGGCTCGCCCCGCAGGAGCGGCGGATCGCCGTGCACGTCGCGGCGACTGGCGGCCGCGTCACCGCGTTCGTGCAGGACTCGACGCTCGAGGGCTTCACCCCGACGGGGACCGACCTGGTCGTCGCCGGGGCCGAGCCGGCACGCCGCCAGGTGGTCCCCGCAGTGATGCTCCTGGCGACCGACGTGGACGACCCGGACGCGGGGTTGCTGCGGCTCCTGGTGCCGGGTGACGAGCCCGCGACCGCGCGGGTGCGGCTGCTCGGGCCGGACGGTGTGGAGCCTCTGCCGGGCGCCGAGGCGCTCGTGCTCGAGCCGGGGGTCGTGACCGACGTCCCGCTCGGCGGGTTGCCGCAGGGCGCGTACACGATCGTCGTGGACGCCGACCACGCGGTCGTCGCGAGCGCGATGCTGGCACGTCCGGGGGAACCGACACCGGCGGACCCGCAGGTGCCGACGCGCGAGCGCGCATGGGTCGCCTCGCTCGCACCGACGCCGCAGGACCGCTCGCAGGACTCGGTCCTGGCGCTGCCGGACCGCTCCCGCGGGACGCTCGTGCTCGGGGCGGTCACGCGCACGGGCGAGCTGGACGGCGCGGCTCCCGTCGAGGCCGAGGTCCGGCTCCTGGGCTCCGACGGCGAGGTCGTGGCCACCGAGCACGTCGAGCTGACGGTCGGCCGGTCCGTCGCGCTCACGCTCGCGGACGTCGCGACGCCCGACCGGCGGCTGACGGGGGTGCAGGTCGTGCCCGCCGACGGGCGCGCGTGGATCGCCGCCGGGCTCGTGGCGCAGGTGCAGCGCTCCGACGGCGTGCTGCTGTCGGTGCTCCTGCCGGTGCCGGGCGCGGCCGGCACGACCTCGACGACGGTGCGTGAGGACCTGCGGCTCGGCACGCGCTGAGCGCGGCCGGTCGGGCGCGGTCGACCCGCGGGGGCGAGAGCGGGCCCGGTCAGCGGCCGTCGTCGCGGTAGCTCGGGTCGACGTCCTCGGGCGCGCGCCCGAGCATGTGGGCGACCTGCTCGACGACCACGTCGCGCACGAGGTCCGCGAGATCGACCGTGTCCTGCGCGCGGGCCTCCACGGGGCGCCGGTAGACGACGATGCGTGCGGGCAGGCCGGCGTCCGCCGGGAAGTACCGACCCAGCGGGACACCTCCGCGCTCCCACGGGGCGGGGTTCGACGGCGGCACGTCCTCGACCGCGAACTCGGTGCCCTCGAGCTGGCGCGCCCAGCGTCGCTCGAGGTGCTCGACCGCGTCGAGGACGAGGTCGTCGAAGCGCTGCGCGCGGGTGCGGAACGCGGGCATCGTGGCGGGCATCAGGGGCCCGCGCGGGCCTCGTCCACGTCGGTCGCGGCGTCGCACCGGGTGCACCGAGCCGTGCTCGTCACGGGCAGCGGCCTCGTGTCCTCGACGGTCGGGCAGACGTGCGCTCACCTGCGCACGATATCCGCTGCGGACGCCGGTGCGACCTCGCACGGCGTGGACGGGCGACGGTGTCGCCCGGTCGCGGTAGGTTCGGGCCCGTGAGATCCGTCCGGCAGTGCTCGCGTACCGCGTGCGGCCGTCCCGCCGTCGCGACGTTGACCTACGTGTACGCGGACTCGACCGCGGTGCTCGGCCCCCTCGCCCAGCACGCCGAGCCTCACTCGTACGACCTGTGCGTGCCCCATGCCGAGCGTCTGACGGCCCCGCGCGGCTGGGAGGTGGTCCGCCTGCTGCCGGACTTCGAGCCGCTCGCACCGAGCCGCGACGACCTCCTGGCGCTCGCCGACGCCGTCCGTGAGGCGGGCCGCAGCGCCGAGCCGGTCGCCGCGACGAGGCCCACCGCCGCGGTCCCCGAGCCGGCCGCGCTGGCCGACGCACCGCGCCGCGGGCACCTGCGGGTGCTGCGCGGCTCCGGACACGACCAACCCGCACCTGAAGGAGCGATCTAGCCGGTGGCACGCCGCAAGGGGGTGGCGGCGCGCGCACGCGCGGCCGCGCAGCAGGAGCCGCTCGGCTCGATCAGCCAGCCGCAGGGTCCGCTGCCGCCCGGCACGGAGACGTGCCACGGCTGCGGCGAGGCACGCCTGACGCGCATCCGCATGGCGCTGCCGGACGGCCGCCCGGCGACGTTCGTCTCGTGCCCCGCGTGCGAGGCCACGAACTGGTTCGCGCTGCACGGGGACGGCACGCCGCTCGCCCGGGGCGACGTCACCGGAAGCGACTGAGCGCACCGAGCTGCCGCCGACGGCCACGGCGAGCGTCGGTGCTTCGTGGCGACGACGCCCGCGCCGCCCGGTTCGGGCGCGTGGGGCGCGGCCGCGCCCGATACGATGCGCGGGTGAGTGCCGAACGAGTCGACCTGTCCGCGTTCATCAAGGCCTACGACGTGCGGGGGCTCGTTCCGCAGGAGCTCGACGCGCGCGTGGCGCGCGCGATCGGCGCCGCGTTCGCCGACGTCGTCGTGATCCCCGAGACGGCCGCCGGACGGCGCCCGACGGTGGTGGTCGGCAACGACATGCGCCCGTCCGGGCCCGAGCTCGTCGGGGGCTTCGCGGACGGGCTGACGGCGCGCGGGGTGGACGTCGTGACGATCGGGCTGGCCTCCACCGACGGCCTGTACTTCGCCTCCGGGCGCCTCGACGTCCCCGGGGCGATGTTCACCGCGAGCCACAACCCCGCGCAGTACAACGGCATCAAGCTGTGCCGTGCGGGCGCGCGGCCGGTGGGTCAGGACTCCGGGCTCGCGGCCGTGCGCGACCTCGCGGGCGACTACCTGGGTGGCGAGGTGCCCCAGGTGGCCGAGGACGAGCGCGGCACGGTGACGTCGCGCGACATGCTCACCGAGTACGCGCAGTTCCTGCGCTCGCTCGTCGACCTGACGGACATCCGTCCCCTCAAGGTCGTCGTCGACGCCGGCAACGGGATGGCCGGCTTCACCGCGCCCGCCGTGCTGGGGACCGCGGCCGGGCTCGACCCGCTCCCGCTCGAGATCGTGCCGCTGTACTTCGAGCTCGACGGCACGTTCCCCAACCACGAGGCCAACCCGCTCGAGCCGGCCAACCTCGTCGACCTGCAGCGCGCGGTCGTCGAGCACGGCGCGGACATCGGCCTGGCCTTCGACGGTGACGCGGACCGCTGCTTCGTCGTCGACGAGAACGGCGAGCCGGTGTCGCCGTCGGCCATCACCGCGCTCGTCGGGCTGCGCGAGGTCGCGCGCGAGCAGGCGGCCGGGCGGCGGTCGACCGTGATCCACAACCTCATCTCCTCGCGCGTCGTGCCGGACCTGCTGCAGGCAGCGGGCGCGCGCACGGTCCGCACGCGCGTCGGGCACTCGTTCATCAAGGCCGAGATGGCCGAGCACGACGCGGTGTTCGGCGGTGAGCACAGCGCGCACTACTACTTTCGCGACTTCTTCTTCGCGGACACGGGCATGCTCGCGGCGCTGCACGTGCTGGCGGCGCTCGGCAGCCAGCCGCACCCGCTGTCGGCGCTCGCGGACGCCTACCAGCCGTACGTCGCGTCGGGGGAGATCAACTCGCGTGTCACGTCGGTCCCGCAGGCGCGGGCACGGGTCGTCGAGGCGTACGTGACGCAGCAGGGCGCAGGCCCGGTCGAGGTCGACGAGCTCGACGGCCTGACCGTCTCGCACTGGGACGGCCACCCGCAGTGGTGGTTCAACCTGCGTGCGTCCAACACCGAGCCGCTGCTGCGGCTCAACGTCGAGGCGGCCGACGAGGACATCATGGTCAAGGTGCGCGACGACGTGCTCTCGCTGGTCCGCCAGGGCGAGCCCGCGTACGCGTCCGACGAGACGGGAGCCACGGCATGAGCGAGGACCTGACGGCCGCCCCGGGCGGGCTCGAGTCGTGGGCGCGCGAGCTGCTGCGCTGCCCGGTGACGGGCGCGACGCTGGTGGACGGGACCGACGACGAGGGCAACCCGGTCCTGGTCTCGACCGACGCGCAGCGCCCGCTGCGCTATCCCGTGCGCAACGGCATCCCCGTGCTCCTGGAGTCGGCGGCCACGCCGGCCTGAGCGCCGCTAAGGTGTGCCGGGACCTGACGAAGGGATCGGCGCATGGCTCACTCAGGCGGCTCGAAGGCGATCGTGGCGGCACTTGCGGCCAACCTGGGCATCGCGGTCACGAAGTTCGTCGCGTACCTGCTCACGCACTCCAGCTCGATGCTCGCCGAGGCGGTGCACTCGCTGGCGGACTCGGGCAACCAGGTCCTGCTGCTCGTGGGCGGCAAGCGCGCGCGCCGGGCCGCCGACGAGGAGCACCCCTTCGGCTACGGCCGTGAGCGGTACCTGTACGCGTTCATCGTGTCCATCGTGCTCTTCTCGCTCGGTGGCCTGTTCGCGCTGTACGAGGCCTGGCACAAGTGGGCCGACCCGCACGCGATCGAGTCGTGGCACTGGGTGCCGGTCGCGGTCCTGGTCGTGGCGATCGTCCTCGAGTCGTTCTCGCTGCGGACCGCGGTCCACGAGTCCAACCAGGTGCGTGGTTCGCAGTCCTGGGTGTCGTTCATCCGCACGGCCAAGGCCCCCGAGCTGCCCGTGGTGCTCCTCGAGGACGTCGGCGCGCTCGTCGGCCTCGTCCTGGCGTTGTTCGGCGTGAGCATGACGCTGGTGACCGAGGACGGACGGTGGGACGCGGTCGGCACGGGGGGGATCGGCGTGCTGCTCGTCGTGATCGCGGTCGTGCTCGCGCTGGAGACCCGCTCCCTGCTGCTCGGTGAGTCCGCCACGAAGGAGTCCGTCCGCCGGATCCGCGAGGCGCTCGTGGGGGAGGGTGTGGCGTCCGTCATCCACCTGCGCACGCTGCACCTGGGCCCGGAGGAGATCCTGGTCGCGGCCAAGATCGAGGTGCCTGCGGCGACGACCGCGGCCGAGGTCGCCGCGGCGATCGACAGGGCCGAGGCGAGGATCCGTGCGGCCGAGCCGATCGCGACCGTCATCTACCTCGAGCCGGACCTGCGGCACGACCGCGCGGTCGATCCCGCCTGAGCGTGGATCGTCAGGCCCACGTCCCGGGCCGCTGAGGGCTGATCCGTCAGCGCGGTGGGTCGGGGACCTCGTGCGGCAGCCGGTGCAGCAGCGCGGCCTCCTGATCGCGACGCAGGCTCGCGCGGTGCTCGGCGACCAGCTCGCGGTCGCGACGCTCGGCCAGCACCGCCGCGAGGAACGCCTCCGGGTGCGTGCCCGGTGCCGGCAGGGGCCGCACGTACCGCTGCACCTCCTGCGTCAGCCGGGTCCCGAGCTCGACACGGGACGCCGGGTGCAGGCGCGGCGCGCGGCCCAGGAACTGCCGGACTGCGAGCGCCAGCCCGTCGGGGAGGCGGGCGATGTCGGCGGTGCGCGCCCACGACGCGAGCCAGGGCGGCATGACGAGGGGAGCGCGGGTCTGCGCCGCGCCGCGCACGCGGACCGCGTACGTCCCCGCCAGGATGTCACCCACGCGCTTGCCTCGTGGGTGCACGATCGAGCAGATCAGCGCCACCGCACCGAAGGTCAGCCACAGCTCGACGACCCCCACGAGCGCACGGACGAGCGCCTGGCGGAACGCGATCGGGCCGCCGTCGTCGCGCACCACACGGATGCCGACCGCGAGCTTGCCGAGCGTGCGACCGCGGGTCAGCGCGTCCACCGTCGTGGGCAGCACGACGAGGACGAACGCGACGGCGACGGTGCCGCCCACGTCGGCGACGGCCTGCGACATCGTGGTCCGCACGGTGCTCGCCAGCAGGATGCCGGCGGCGATCAGCACGACGAGCAGCACGGCGAGGTCGATCAGCGCGCCCAGCAGACGTGAGACCGCCGAGGCCGGCCGGGCGTCGAGCTCCACGCCCTCACCGATGACGATGGTGTCCACGGGGTCCTCCTCGTCGTCGTGCGTCCGGCCGCGCGTGCAGCTCGTCGCGGCGGGTCCACCCGCCGAGCGCACCCTAGCCGGTCACCGGGGATGGCAGGCTGAGCGCATGGATCTCGACGCGTACCAGGCGGTGCACTCGCCGTCGTGGCGCCGGCTCGACGAGCTCGTCCGCCTGCGACGACGCACGGGCGCCGAGGCTGACGAGCTGGTCCGGCTCTATCAGGCCGCCGCGACCGACCTGTCGACGATCCGCTCGGCGGCACCCGACCCGGAAGTGGTGGCGCAGCTGTCGCAGCTGGTCGCCCGTGCGCGGGCGGCGATCGCCGGGACGCACGAGCCGTCGTGGCGAGACGTGGTGCGCTTCGCCGTCGTCACCGTGCCCGCGGCCTTCTACCGCCTGCGGTGGTGGACGGTGGGCGTCATGGTCGTGTTCCTCGCGGTCGCCGTCGTCGCCGGCGTGTGGGTCGCGACGAACCCCGACGCGCTCGCCGCGATGGGCACGCCCGCCGAGCAGCGCGAGTACGTCGACAACGCGTTCGCGTCCTACTACGACCCGGGCATCGGGTTCGCCGCGACGGTGTGGACGCACAACGCACTCCTGACGGCACTGTGCATCGGGACGGGGATCACGGGGATCGGACCGGTGTACTTCCTGTGGTCGAACGCCGTCGCGATCGGCAACGTCGGCGGCATGATGGCCGCGCACGACGCGCTCGACGTGTTCCTCACGCTCATCGCCCCGCACGGCCTGCTCGAGCTCACCGCCGTGTTCGTCGCGGGAGCCGCCGGGCTCAAGGTCTTCTGGGCGTGGCTCGTACCCGGGCCTCGCCCGCGCGGCCGCGCGCTCGCCGAGGAGGCCAGGGCGCTGTTCACCGCCGCGATCGGGCTGGTCGGCGTGCTCGCGCTGTCCGGGCTCGTCGAGGGCTTCGTGACCGGCTCGGGCCTGCTGTGGTGGGTCAAGATCGTGATCGGTGCGGGGGCTCTCGCCGCATTCTGGGCGTACACGCTCGTCCTGGGACGTCGGGCGGTGCGCGCGGGCGCCACCGGTGACCTCGAGGACGACCGCGCGGGCTACGTGCTCGCGACGGCGGGTTGAGCGCCGCCGCGACTCACAGGCGCCCGGCGGCCTTGAGCGCGAGGTACGTGTCCGCCAGGCGCGGTGCGAGGTCCTCCGGCAGACCTTCGACGACCTCGACCCCTCGCTGTCGCAGCCGCACGGCGAGCGCGGCGCGCTCGAGCGCTCCGCGCTCGGCGGCGGCGGCGTCGAACACCTCGGTCGCGTCACCCCGGCCGCGAGCGAGTGCGGCGACCTCGGGGTCGATCACCGAGGCCATCACGACCTGGTGACGCTCGGCGAGCCCGGGGATGACGTCGAGCAGCCCGTGCTCGACCACCGCGGGCTCGAGAGCAGTGACGAGCACGACGAGCGCGCGCTGCGACATCCGTGCGCGCACCTGCGCGACGACGCCGGGCCAGTCCGTCTCGACGAGCTCGGGACGCACCAGCGCGAGCTGGTCGGCGAGCTCGGGCATGAGGCGCGGCCCGGACGTACCGGCCACGCGCGCCCGCACGCGCCGGTCGTAGGCGAGCAGCTCGACACGGTCACCCGCGTGCTGCGCGAGCGCCGCGAGCAGCAGCGCCGCCTCGATGCCCGCGTCGAGCCGCGGCTCGTCCAGCACGCGCACGGCCGACGTGCGGCCGGTGTCGAGCACGATCATCACCCGACGGTCCCGTTCGGGCCGCCAGGTGCGCACGACGACGTCCAGCCGGCGGGCCGTGGCGCGCCAGTCGATCGAGCGCACGTCGTCGCCGATCACGTACTCGCGCAGCGAGTCGAACTCCGTGCCGGCGCCGCGCACCTGCACCGCTGCCCGCCCGTCGAGCTCGCGCAGGCGGGCGAGCCGCGACGGAAGGTGCCGGCGCGAGCGGAACGGCGGGAGCACCCGCAGGCGCGCGGGGACGGTGACCGACGACTGGCGGGCGGCGAGGCCGAGAGGGCCGAACGCGCGGATCGTCACGCGATCGGCCTGCAGGTCGCCGCGGCGGGTCGGCTGCAGCACGGTGCGGACCCGTCGCGCCTCCCCGGGCGCGAGGGTGACGTCGTGCCGGTCGGGATGGGTGCGGGCCGAGCCGTCGGCGGGAAGCCCGGCGGCGAGCAGGACCCCCGCGGACGGCGGCCACGCGTCGCGCACGCGTGCGCGCAGCCGCCGCCTGCCCAGGTGCGTGAGGGTCAGCGTGCAGGTCGCGGACTCGTGCGACCGGACCGACGAGGGCACGTCCCGTGCGACCGCGACCCGCCGCGGGGAGGCAGCCAGGGATGCGTCGAGCGCGCAGGCCGCGGCGACGAACACCGCCCAGACGATCACCGTCCCGGTGAGCGGGACGAGCAGGACCACGGGGATCCCGAGCGCGGCGAGCAGCACGGCCCGCCAGGTCAACGCCACGACAGGCCCGTCAGCGGGGGACCGGGACCGACGCGAGGACGGTGTCCAGGACGCTCTCGGCGGTCACGCCCTCGAGCTCGGCCTCGGCGCGCAGCTGCACGCGGTGCCTCAGCGTCGGGTGGGCGAGCGCCTTGATGTCGTCGGGCGTCACGTACCCCCGACCGGACAGCCACGCCCACGCCCGCGCGGTGGCCAGCAACGCCGTGGCACCGCGCGGTGACACCCCGAGCGAGAGCGACGGCGACTGCCGCGTGCCCCGGCAGACGTCGACCGCGTAGCCCAGCACCTCGCGCGCGACCTGCACGCGCTGCACCTCGGCACGCGCGCGCTCGAGCATCGCGCGGTCCGCGACCGGTCGCACGCCCGCCGCCCGCAGGTCACGCGGGTCGAAGCCCGCGGCGTGCCGAGCGAGCACCTCGACCTCGTCCTCGCGCTCCGGCAGCGGCAGCGTCAGCTTGAGCAGGAAGCGGTCCAGCTGCGCCTCGGGCAGCGCGTACGTCCCCTCGTACTCGACGGGGTTCTGCGTCGCGATCACGAGGAACGGGTCCGGCAGGCGCCGCGGCGCGCCGTCCACCGACACCTGGCGCTCCTCCATGGCCTCCAGCAGCGAGGCCTGGGTCTTGGGAGGCGTGCGGTTGATCTCGTCGGCGAGCAGCAGGTTGGTGAAGACCGGGCCCTCGCGGAAGGAGAACTCGGCCGTGCGCGCGTCGTACACGAGCGATCCGGTGACGTCTCCGGGCATGAGGTCGGGCGTGAACTGCACGCGCTTGGTGTCGAGGTCGAGACTCGCCGCGAGCGTGCGCACGAGCAGCGTCTTGGCGACCCCCGGCACGCCCTCGAGCAGCACGTGACCGCGGCACAGCAGCGCGATGACCAGGCCCGAGACCGCGGCGTCCTGGCCGACGACCGCCTTGGCGACCTCGGCACGCACCCCGGCGAGCGCCTGGCGCAGCTCGACGCTGGGGGCCACGGCGGCCGGGGCCGGCGAGCCGTACGGGCTGGGCGCGGGCGGGTTGGCCGGCTGAGGGGCCGTGGCCGGGGC
>JAEYUL010000001.1 GCA_023432565.1 Actinomycetes bacterium
GCATGGCTGCCGTCCGACTGACAAGGGAGTCACAGTGCGCAAGACCACTCGAAAGTTCCTGGCCGTCACGGCCGGGGTCGCGAGCATCGCCCTCCTGGCGACCGCTTGCTCCGACGACAACGGCGGCAGCGGCACCCCGACGAGCGGCGGCGAGACGAAGGGCGGCGACGACGCGACGCCGATCACCCTCACCGTCGCGACCTTCAACAACTTCGGGTACACCGACGAGCTGCTCGCCGAGTACACGAAGGAGCACCCGAACGTCACGGTCAAGCAGACGATCGCTGCCAAGTCCGAGGACGCGCGCACCAACCTGACGACCAAGCTCGCCGCCGGCGGCGCGGGCCTGGCCGACGTCGAGGCCATCGAGATCGACTGGCTCCCCGAGCTCGTGCAGTCGGGCGACAAGTTCCTCGACCTGAACTCGGCGGACGTCGAGGGTCGCTGGCCCGAGTTCAAGACGAAGCCGGCCACGACGGCCAGCGGCGCGCTCATCGGCTACGGCACCGACGTCGGCCCCGAGGCCATCTGCTACCGCCAGGACCTCTTCGAGGCTGCCGGCCTCGAGAGCACGCCTGAGGCGGTCGCGGAGCTGCTCGGCGGCGACGGCGCCACCTGGGACAAGTACTTCGAGGTCGGCAAGCAGTTCGTCGACAAGTCGGACAGCGCGTGGTTCGACTCGGCCAACGCCATCTACCAGGGCATGGTCAACCAGCTCGAGGCGGCCTACGAGAACACGGACGGCACGCCGATCGCGCTCGCGGACAACTCGGCTGTCAAGGGCCTGTACGACACCGTCACGGGCGCCGACGTCCAGGAGCTCTCGGCTCACCTCGGCCAGTGGTCGGGTGACTGGGACGCCGCGTTCCAGAACAACGGCTTCGCGACGATGCTGTGCCCGTCGTGGATGACCGGCCCGATCGAGGAGCGCGCCGGCGGCGTGACCGGCTGGAACATCGCCAACGTCTTCCCCGGCGGCGGCGGCAACTGGGGCGGCTCGTACCTGACCGTCCCGGCGGCCGGCAAGAACGCCGAGGCTGCCAAGGAGCTCGCCGCGTGGCTGACCTCGCCCGAGATCCAGGTCAAGGCGTTCCTCAACGCGGGTAACTTCCCGAGCCAGACCGAGGCCGCGAGCGACCCGGCTCTGACCGCCGCGACGAACGACTTCTTCAACAACGCCCCGACCGGCAAGATCTTCGGCGACCGCTACGCGGCCATCAAGGTCACCCCGTTCAAGGGCCCGAACTACTTCACGATCCACACCACCGTGACGGACGCCATCACCAAGGTCGACGTCGACAAGTCGGCCGACCCGGCAGCTGCGTGGCAGGGTGCGCTCGACGCGTACAACGCGCTGGGTCTGTGACCCCGGGTCAGGTCAGGCGCTCCGGCGCCTGACCTGACCAGCCGAGAGGTCGGCTGAGCCGGTCGGCCCCGGATCCGAGCGGCGCCCGGTAGGTGCCCTCCCCCATGGGGAACAAGGGCACCTACCGGGCGCCGTGTCCACTCACGCCGTCATGAGGTGGTCATGTCCGTCCAGTCACCCGTCGAGCACGAGAGCGATCTCGCGCCGGCACCGCGGCAGCCTCGCCGCGTGGGCTTCTCCCAGACGCTCAGCCGCTGGGACGTCAAGGTCTCGCCCTACCTGTACATCTCGCCGTTCTTCATCCTCTTCTTCATCACGGGCCTGTTCCCGATCCTGTACACGGGCTACGTCTCCGTGCACCGGTGGCAGCTCCTGCAGGGCCAGGGCGACTTCGTCGGCTTCCAGAACTTCACCGACGTGTTCAAGCAGAAGGACTTCTGGCTCTCCCTGCGCAACACCCTCTCGATCTTCGTCATCTCCTCGGTGCCGCAGGTCATCGCCGCGATCCTCATCGCCGCCCTGCTGGACCAGAACCTGCGTGCCAAGACGTTCTGGCGCATGGGCGTGCTGCTGCCCTACGTCGTCGCACCCGTCGCGGTCGGTCTGATCTTCGGCCGCCTGTTCGCCGACCAGTCCGGTCTCATCAACTCGTGGCTCGGCGCGATCGGCATCGACCCCGTCATGTGGCACGTCGACCCGCTCGCGAGCCACATCGCGATCGCGTCCATGGTCAACTTCCGATGGACCGGCTACAACGCGCTGATCTTCCTGGCGGCCATGCAGGCCGTCCCGCGCGAGCTGTACGAGGCAGCGATCATCGACGGCGCCGGCCGCGTGCGGCAGTTCTTCTCCGTCACCATCCCCCAGATCCGCGCCACGGTCATCTTCGTCGTCATCACCTCGACCATCGGTGGCCTGCAGATCTTCGACGAGCCGCGCGTGTTCGACCCCGCGGGCGCCGGTGGTGTCTCCCGCCAGTGGCTGACCACGACGCTCTACCTGTACAACACCGGCTGGAGCGGCCAGTACAACCTGGGCCGCGCTGCCGCGATCGCCTGGCTGCTGTTCCTGCTGATCCTGGTGATCGGCATGGTCAACTTCTTCGTGACGAAGCGCATCGCCACGGGCGACAGCTCGCCGTCCAAGAAGCAGATCAAGGCGGCCCAGAAGCGGTACGACGCGCAGAGGAAGTCCTCATGAACTCCATCCCCGCCATCGAGCAGGTCGCGGGCCGCGGCGCGGCGCGCGCCGCCGCACGCAAGCACGGCCGCAAGGTCGGCGGTTACGACCGTCGCCCGCGCCTGCTGAACTACATCCTGCTCGGGCTCGTCGTGGTGATCGGCCTCCTGCCGCTCTACTACACGCTCGTGATCGGCTCGTCCGACACGGTGTCCATCGCCCAGAAGCCGCTGCCGCAGTGGTACCCGGACGCGAGCCTGTTCACGAACTTCAAGAACGTGATCAACGCGCAGTCGTTCGACTTCTGGCAGGCCGTGTGGAACTCGGTCATCATCGCCGTCGTCGTCTCGGCGTCCACCGTCATCCTGTCGACGCTGGCCGGGTTCGCGTTCGCCAAGCTGCGCTTCCCGGGCCGCAAGGGCCTGCTCGTGTTCGTCATCGCCACGATGGCGATCCCGACCCAGCTCGGCGTCGTCCCGCTGTACATCATCATGTCGAAGCTCGAGTGGATCGGGCACCTGCAGGCGGTCATCGTGCCGTCGCTCGTCGGGGCGTTCGGCGTGTTCTGGATGACGCAGTACCTCGAGGAGGCGCTGCCGTACGAGCTCATCGAGGCGGCCCGAGTCGACGGCGCCTCGATGTTCCGCACGTTCTGGTCGATCGCCATGCCCGCCGCCCGGCCGGCAGCGGCGATGCTCGCGCTGTTCACGTTCGTCGCCCAGTGGGTCAACTTCTTCTGGCCGTCGATCGTCCTCAACAACCAGAACCCGACGCTGCCGCTGGCGATCCGCCTGCTGCAGCAGAACTACTTCGTGGACTACTCGTTGATCATGGCCGGCGTCTTCCTCATGACGTTGCCCCTGCTCATCCTGTTCGCGTTCGCCGGTCGCCAGCTGGTGGCAGGCATCATGGCCGGAGCAGTCAAGGGCTGACCGCCCACGGTCGGGCCGGCGGCGTCGCCGGCCCGACCCCGGGCCTCGGGTGCCGGCCAGGCACCCCGGTCCGGCGGACTGCCGGCACACGAAAGGGAACTGACCGATGGTGGTCGAGAACTCACCCCTCGCCCTCGACGGCGACCGCCCGTCCGCGCCGACTCTCGAGCAGGTCGCGGAGCGTGCGGGTGTCTCACGCTCGACGGCGTCACGCGCGATCAACGGAGGCCTGCGGGTCTCGCCCGACGCGCTCGCCGCGGTCGAAGCGGCAGTCGCCGAGCTCGGGTACACGCCCAACCGGGCCGCACGGTCCCTGGTGACCAAGCGCACCGACTCGATCGCGCTCGTGGTGCCCGAGCCCGACGAGCGCGTCCTGTCGGACCCGTTCTTCGCCGGCACCCTCAACGGCTTGAGCACCGCGCTCGCCGACTCCGACATCCAGGTGGTGCTCGTGATCGCCCGTCCGGGCGAGTCCGAGCGCACGGTGCGCTACCTGCGCAACGGGCACGTCGACGGCGCGATCGTCGTCTCCCACCACCGCACCGACGACCTCGACCGGGTGCTGCTGACGTCCCGCGTCCCCAACGTCTTCGTCGGGCGCCCCTTGTCCATCGACCCGCACGACGTGCACTACGTCGACACCGACAACGTCGCCGGTGGCGAGCTGGCCGCGCGCCACCTCATCGAGCGCGGCGCGACGCGGATCGCGACGATCGCCGGCCCGCAGGACATGTCCGCGGGTGTCGACCGCCTCGTCGGATGGCGGTCGGCGGTCCGGCAGGCCGGTCTGTCCGACGACGCCGTGCTGCACGGCGACTTCACGCTCGCCTCCGGCGCACGCCTGGCGCACGAGCTCATCGAGCGGTACCCGGACGTCGACGGCCTGTTCATCGCCTCCGACCTCATGGCCGCCGGTGCGCTCGCGGCGTTCGCGGAGATCGGCAAGGACGTGCCGGGCGACATCAAGGTGGTGGGCTACGACAACATCGGTGTCGCAGCCTCGACCACGCCGCCGCTGACGACTGTCGTCCAGCCGGTGGTCTCCATGGCACGCGCGGCGGGGAACCGTCTGCTCGCGCAGCTGCACGGAGAGCACCTGCCGCTCGAGCCGCTGATCTTCGCCCCCGAGCTCGTGGTGCGCGCCTCGGCCTGAGCTGCGCAGAGGGACCCGTACGTCCACCGAGGCGTCTCCGTGCTCGCCTGCGCCCGGGCAGGGCAGGGCGGGCGGTGCGCCCGTGCGCGTCGTCGTGCGACCTCTCGCGCGTCTGGCAGAGTGGCCGCGTGACGTCGCCGCTGACCACAGCCCTCGCCCAGCTCTCCTCCGCCGTCGAGATCCTGGGCTACTCCCCCGGCCTGCACGAGATGCTCGCCACCCCCCGCCGCGAGATGCACGTCGCCGTGCCCCTGCGGCGCGACTCGGGCGAGATCGTGCTGCACCGCGGCTACCGCGTGCAGCACAACATCTCGCGCGGTCCCGGCAAGGGCGGGCTGCGCTACTCCGCGGGGGTCGACATCGACGAGGTCCGCGCGCTCGCCATGTGGATGACCTGGAAGTGCGCTGTGGTCGACGTGCCGTACGGCGGTGCGAAGGGCGGCGTCGCGATCGACCCGCGGCAGTTCTCCAGCGCCGAGCTCGAGCGGGTGACCCGCCGCTACACCTCGGAGATCATGCCGATCATCGGTCCCGAGCGGGACATCATGGCGCCGGACATCGGCACCGACGAGCAGACGATGGCGTGGGTCATGGACACGTACTCGGTCAACCTCGGCTACACGATCGCGGGCGTCACGACCGGCAAGCCTCTTCCCGTCGGAGGGTCCCTGGGCAGGGCGACCGCCACGGGCCGTGGCGTCGTGCACGCGGCCGCCGCGGCGCTCGCCGACGATGGCGTCGACCTCGCCGAGGTGCGCGCTGCGGTGCAGGGCTTCGGCAAGGTCGGGTCGCACGCGGCGCGGTGGCTGCACGAGGCGGGCACGCGCGTCGTCGCGGTGACGGACGTCGACGGTGGCACGCGCAACGACGACGGCCTCGACGTCCCGGCGCTGCTGGCGCACGTCGCCGACGGCGGGGCCGTCGGCGACTTCGAGGGCGGGACCCCCGTCTCGAACGACGAGATCTTCGCGCTCGACGTCGAGCTGCTCATCCCGGCGGCCGTCGAGGGCGTCATCGACGAGGAGACGGCTCGGGGAATCAAGGCGCGTTGGGTCGTGGAGGGCGCCAACGGGCCGACCACCCCCGAGGGCGACCGGGTGCTCGCCGAGCGCGGCGTCGTCGTCGTCCCGGACATCCTCGCGAACGCCGGCGGTGTCGTCGTCTCGTACTTCGAGTGGGTGCAGGCCAACCAGGCCTACTGGTGGACCGCGGAGGAGATCGCCGAGCGACTCGCGCAGCGCATGCACGCGGCGTACGCGGCCGTGGCGCAGACAGCGCGTGAGCAGTCGCTCTCGATGCGCGACGCCGCACTGGCCATCGGGGTGCGCCGGGTGGCGGAGGCGCACCAGATCCGCGGCCTGTACCCCTGACCGCGCGGCGCGGCGTCAGCGGTCGCGCGCGTCGGCGACGACACGAGTGAGCTGCAGCCGCTCGCCGGACGGGGCGACCAGCTCGACGACGGGCGCCGCCGCGCCCACGACGCGCTCACGCACCGGGTCCGCCGCGGCCTGGACGGTGCCGTCGGCGGAACGCAGCTCCAGCGGGCCGCCGAGCAGCCGCAGCAGCTCGGCCTCCTGGCGCATCGCGGCGGGCGGGCCGGCCACGCGCGTCGAGGCGATCGGCCCGAGCACCAGGCGGTCGGCGTCGATCGACCACGTCCCCCGGAACCGGTTCACGCCGCCGGTGCCGTAGACCTGACCGTCGCCGTCGAACGTCAGCCACGCGCCGCGGGGCGGATCGGCCGCGGCGTCCGAGCCGTCGTCCGCGTCCGACGCGGCGGCGCGCGTGCGCACGCTCACGCTCCACTCCCCCACGAGTCGCAGCATGAGCCGATCATGGCACCGGCCGGGTGCGTGAGCCCGTCGGCCGCACGCGTCGGCCTGCCGGGTGCGTCAGCCCACCGGCTGACGGTCCGCCCACGACTCGAGGGTCGTGCGCGGGCCGGTGTAGAACGGGATCTCCTCGCGGACGTGCCGGCGCGCCTCGACCGCCCGCAGCTCGCGCATGAGGTCGACGATGCGGTGCAGCTCGGCCGCCTCGAACGCCAGGATCCACTCGTAGTCACCCAGGGCGAACGACGAGACCGTGTTGGCGCGCACGTCCGGGTAGTCGCGCGCGGCGTGCCCGTGCTCGACGAGCATGCGGCGCCGATCCTCCTCGGGCAGGACGTACCAGTCGTACGAGCGCACGAACGGGTACACGCACAGGTAGTCGCCGGCCTCCTCGCCCGCGAGGAACGCGGGCACGTGACGGCGGTTGAACTCGGCGGCGCGGTGCAGGCCCACGACCGACCAGACCGGCAGCAGGTGGCGACCGAGGTCGCTGCGGCGCAGCCGCTGGTAGGCACCCTGGACCTGCTCGACGGTCTCGGCGTGCCACCAGACCATCAGGTCGGCGTCGGCGCGCAGGCCCGCGACGTCGTACCAGCCGCGGACGACGAGCCCGCGGTCCTCGGCGACCGCCGAGAGCGCCTGGGCGATCAGCTCGGCGCGCTCGTCGTCGTCGGCGGGAAGCACCTCCTCCAGCGCGAAGACCGACCACATGGTGTAGCGGATCGTGGAGTTGAGCGCCTCGTGGTCGACGTCGGTCACGCGGGGTCCTTCCTCGGTGCGGTGCGGTGCGTGTGCGAGCGGTGGTCAGCGCAGGGGGTCGACCGAGCAGGCCGCGGGCAGGCCGGAGTCGACGCCCGCCTGGCGGCGGCAGCACCCCGGGGCGCACACGTCGCGCCTCGGGCTCAGGGCGCCGGTCGTGACGGGCTCGGCCGGGGACTGGCCGGCGGCGCGCGCACGCTCGGCCGCCGCACGCTCGAGGATCAGGTCGACGAGGCCGCGCACGAACGGCTCGCGCGTCCCGACCGTGTCGGCGCGGACGGCCGTCAGGCCCAGCGACGCGGCCGTCTCGAGCGCCTCGGTGTCGAGGTCGTACACGACCTCCATGTGGTCCGAGACGAAGCCGATCGGAGACAGGACGACGGCCTGGACCCCACGTCCCGACAGCTCGTGCAGCAGGTCGTTGACGTCGGGCTCGAGCCAGGGCTGGCTCGGCGGGCCGGACCGCGAGCAGTACGCCAGGTCCCACTCGACCGGCTGGCCCAGGCGCTCGGCGACGGCCCCTGCGACCGTGGCGGCCACGTCGAGGTGCTGCGCCGCGTACGACGGCCCGGCAAGCCCCGAGGCCACCTCCATGGTCGACGGGATGGAGTGGGTGACGAAGACGAGCCGCGCGCCCTGCGGCACCGTGCCGAACCCCTCCGTGACGGCATCGACGTTGGCCTCGACGAAACCGGGGTGGTTGAAGTACGCGCGCAGCTTGTCGAGCACCACAGGGTGCTCCCCGTCGGGCAGGCCGAGCTCGGCGCCCAGGCCCTCGAGCGCCGCCCAGAAGTCCTCGCGGTACTGACGACATCCGGAGTAGGACGCGTACGCGCTGGTCACGAGTGCCAGGACGCGGCGGGCGCCGTCGGCGTGGGCCGCGGCGAGCGCGTCGCGCGTGTACGGCGTCCAGTTGCGGTTGCCCCACACGACGGGCAGGTCGACGCCGCGGCGTTCGAGCTCGGCGACGAGCGCGCTCTGCAGCGCGAGGTTCTGCCGGTTGATCGGGCTGGCCCCGCCGAAGTGGTGGTAGTGCTCGGCGACCTCGGCGAGTCGCTCGTCGGGGATGCCTTTGCCCGCGGTCACGTTGCGCAGGAAGGGCAGCACGTCGTCGGGGCCGTCGGGGCCGCCGAACGAGGCGAGCAGCAGGGCGTCGTAAGGCGCGGCCGGGCTCAGGGACTCGTGAGGCACGCGTCGATCATCGCACCGGGGGTGCGTGCGCGACCGGTGGTCGGTGGCGCGTGCGACGTGAGATCGAACGGACACCCCGTCACGATCCGCCCGGGGACGTACCGCCGGCCGCGGTCCGGCGTGCGTCGGAGCTCGTCAGCGTGCGGGCTGCAGGACGAGCGCGTCCGCGATCGACTGCGCCCACTGCTCGACGATCTCGAAGTTGCGGTGGTCGCCGGCGCGAGCTCGCGCACCGGCGATGATCGCGCGCTCCGCGAACGACAGCGACGCGACGTCGAGGCGCCCGCGGAAGCTGCGGTGGCCGCGCGCACGCAGCGCGGCGCAGACGCCGGCGAGCTCGTGGGGCGAGTTGGCGGCGGCCGCGGGCTGGGTCGCCAGGCCGGAGGAGAACAGCCAGACGAACGGGGGCACCCCGCCCTTCTCGACGCGATCGGCGAGCGCCCGGGCGGCGGGCAGCCAGTGGCCCGTGTACACCGCCGAGCCGAGGACCAGGACGTCGTACCCCTGGGCGTCGACGAGGTCCTCGGGCTCGCGCAGCTCCACGCCGTGCCCCCGGGAACGCAGCACCTCGGCCACCCGCTCGCCGATCTCCCACGTCCCTCCGTGGCGCGACGCCACTGCGACGAGCACCTTCATGCCGCACCTCCCCTAGTCCGAGCACCATCGTGCGTGGCCTGCTCGGACGACGCGTGGGCCCTCGGTCCTGACTTCACGTCATCTCGCAGAGCGACCGATCGACGTCCAGCATGCGAACGGGCGCACGAGGAGCGACTTCTACGGGATCGTGGCCTGGCGGTTGCGCAGCGCGTCGGTGAGGCGTCGCAGGGTCGCGAGCTCGTCGGCGTCCAGCGCCCCGCCCACCAGTCGGTGGATCTGCTCGACGTGCCGACGGCCGATCTCCCGCTGCGCCCGCTTGCCCTCGTCGGTCAGCGTGACGACCACGCCGCGGCCGTCGTCGGACGCGGGCGATCGCACGACGAGCCCGCGCGCCTCGAGCCGCTCGACGAGCCTCGACAGGCTCGGCTGGGTCAGCAGGCTCTCGGCGCCGAGGTCGCGCAGCCGGGCGGCCTCGCCCTCGCACCGCGAGAGCGTGAACAGCACGTCGTACTCGCGGATCGACAGGTCCCCCCACACCGACTCGGCCGTGAACCGGCGCATCAGCGCCACCTGGGCGCGGAACAAGGACTCCCACGCCTCGGCCGCCTCTCGCGCCGTCGCGGCCCGGCCCACCGTGCGCCCCACTCGCGCTCCTCTCTGAGCATCCTGCTGCCCACTGTCGCACGCATCGCGTCGCGAGGCGTCTAGCCTGGGGCGATGAGCACCGAGGCGGGCAGCAGGGCGGGATCCGGGATCACGTACGTCGTCGTGGACGGCGAGAACATCGACGCCACGCTCGGGACCGCGATCCTGGGCGCCCGGCCGGCACCCGACCAGCGTCCGCGGTGGGAGCGCGTGCTCGCCTTCGCTCAGCAGCAGTGGGGGCAGGAGGTCCGGGGCCTGTTCTTCCTCAACGCCTCGAACGGCTCGCTGCCGATGAGCTTCGTGCAGGCGCTGCTGGCGATCGGCTTCCAGCCCATCCCGCTGTCGGGCGAGTCGCACGAGAAGGTCGTCGACATCGGCATCAAGCGCACGCTCGAGGCGATCGCGGGGCGCGCGGGCGACGTCATGCTCGTCAGCCACGACGGCGACTTCGCCGCCGAGCTCGCGGCTCTCGTCGACGACGACGCGCGGCGCACGGGGCTGATCGCGTTCCGGGAGTTCACCTCGACCTCGTTGTCCGGGCTGATCGCCCAGGGACTGCAGGCGTTCGACCTCGAGCATGACGTCCAGGCCTTCAACGTCTCGCTGCCGCGCGTCCGGATCATCCCGCTCGACGAGTTCGACCCGATGCGTTACCTCTGACCGGCGTCAGGCCCGGCGCGCGCCGCGGCCGCCCGGTTCGTCGCGCGGACCGCGAGTGCCGCGAATGCCGCGCCGACCGCGAGGGCCGATGGTCCCGGGTTGGATCACGGAACCGTAACGGTTACCTGATACTCCGCGCCGATTACCTGGTACTGCCGCCGGTTTACCTAGTACCGCGTGGAGGGCGCCGACACCCCGCTGGTAGACATTCGCGCGGCCGGACGTCGACGAGGACGACCGGCCCCGGCGTGCCCGGCCGATCCACGACGAGGTGGTCGATGAAGCGCAACGTGCTGGCGGGGCTGGCCCTCGCCGTCCTCACGACGATGACGGTCGGACTGTCGCTGCTCGGGACCGACGCAGCCCCCGTGGCCCTGCTGGGTGCCGCACTGGGTGGCGTGCTCGGGCTCGTGCCCGGGGGCACGGTCGTCGCCCGCGTGGCCGGCTTCCTGGCCGGGGTCGCCCTGGCCTGGGTCGGCTACCTCCTGCGGGCCGCCGCTCTGCCCGACTCCGCCGCGGGCCGCGCCGTCGCCGCGCTGCTGGTGCTCGGGCTGGCCGTCGTCGTGGTCGTGGCCGCACGCGGCACGGTGCCGCTGTGGCCGCCGCTGCTCGGCGTCGCCGCGGTCGTCGGCGCGTTCGAGCGGGTGTACGCCCAGGACCCGACCGCGGTGGTCTCGACGTCGACGGCCGCCGTCAGCGGGGTGCTCCTCGCGGCGGCCCTCGGCCTGATCGCGACCGTGTTCCTCGGGCCCGCCCAGGCGCCCGCCGAGACGGACGACGCCACGGCCGAGGGACCGGACGCCCTCGCCGCGGCGCTCGGCCGGCCGATCCCGGCGACCGCCCACGCGCGTCCACGGCACGACCTCGCGCACACCGCGCTGCGCGAGCCGTCCGAGTCCACCCCGCGGGCCGCCGGCCGCGCCCCGCTCACTGTCGACCCTCACCACCCGGAGGCCTGACGTGCGTCGCCTGCTCCCCGTCGTCGCCGTCGGCGCGACGCTCCCCCTCGTGCTCGGCAGCGCTGCGGGCGCGGTCGACGACTCGGGCGACGTCAGCGTCGTCAACACCGAGACCGTGCAGGTCAAGCTGGACGCGACCGGCGCCGTGCAGGAGGCGCGCGTCTACGAGCAGCTCGCCCTGTCCGGCCACGGCACCGCCACGATCGAGAACCCGGTCTCGACGAGCGGCCTGCGCAACCTCGACGGCTTCGGCTCGTTCAGGGTCGAGGACGGCCGCCTCGTGACCCAGGTGGACGTGGACGGCGAGCGCCGCCTGCGGACCGTGAGCGACTTCGACGGCGACCTGCCGATCGCCGTCGACATCACGTACTCGCTGGACGGCGAGGTCGTGGCACCACGCGACGTCGTGGGGCGTTCCGGGCTCCTCGAGGTCCGCTACACCGTCACGAACCTGACGGGCCGCGAGGACGAGATCACCTACGACGACGGGCGTGGCGGCACCGCCACCGCGACCGCCACGACGGTCGTGCCGATGATCGGCCAGCTCGTCACCACGCTGCCACCCTCGTTCACCGACGTGGCCTCGCTCGAGGCCGGCATCGCGGGCGACGGCCGCGGCGGGACGCGCCTGCAGTTCCAGATGACCCTGTTCCCGCCGATCGGCTCGGAGACGGCCGAGTTCGGCTACACCGCCCGCGTCACGCGCGGGGTCGTGCCGCCGGCATCACTGACGTCCATGGCGGTCTCCCCGCTCGACTACCCGTCCTTCAAGGGCGGTTCGGCGAGCTATGCGTCGGGGGCCCGGTCGGGCGTCGACCTGACGACCGGGGCGATCACGATCGACGACAACCTGCAGCGCCTGCACGACGGCGCGGCCGAGCTGCTCGCGGGACTCCAGCAGCTCGACGAGGGCGCCGCGACTCTGCGCGACGGCCTCGCCGACGAGGCCGCGCCGGGGGCGGACGAGCTCGCGGCGGGCCTGAACGACAAGATCCTGCCCGGGTCCCGGACCCTGGCCGACGCGCTCGGCGCTCAGCTCGTCCCCGGTGCGCTCGACCTCGGCGCCGGCCTCGCCGGCCAGCTCGCTCCAGGCGCGCAGAGCCTGGCGGACGGCCTGAACGACCAGCTCGTGCCGGGTGCCGCCACCCTCGCCGACGGGCTGGCGGACGTCGCGGCGCCGGGCGCCGCAGCGCTCGCCGCGGGCCTGAACGACAGCGCGGCGCCGGGCGCCTCGCAGCTCGCGACCGGGGCCGCAGCGCTCGACGCCGGCCTGGCCAGTGCGCGGGCCAAGGCCCCCGCACTCGTCGCCGGCCTGACCCAGGTGGACGAGGGGCTCGCGCGGGTCGACAAGGGCCTGGCCGCCCTGTCGGCACAGGTCGCCACCCTGCCCGACCGGGCCGCCCCGCTGCACGACGGCATCGCTGCCATGCGTGCGGCCATCGGCTCGACGGCTCCCCCGGCATCGGACGGGTCACCGACGCTGCTGTACGCGGTCGACGCGCTGCGCACGCAGCTCGGGAGCGCGGCGTCCACGGCGCAGAGCACGGTGGACTCGATCGACGACCTCAAGACCGGGGTGAACGACCCGTCGACCGGCCTGACCGCCTTCACCGGACTCCTGCCGTCCTCGGCGCAGGCGTCCTATACGGCAGGTCTCGCCTCGGTCTCGGGCGGCCTCGACCGGCTCAGCGCGGGGATGAGCAGCTCGGCCACCCAGCTCGGCACCGCCGCGACGACGCTCGCGGCAGTCCAGTGCGGTCTGTCCGCAGCGTCGCTGCCGGCCGTGTGCGACGCGCGCAAGCCGGGGTTGCTGGAGGGCCTCGCGGGTCTCGCCGCGGGCATGTCGTCTCTGACCACGACCGTCGTCGGCTCGGTGCAGGGTGGTGTCGGCACCGCGAGCGACACGGCCGACGACGAGACGCTGCGCGGCGGCGTGAACTCGGTACGCGCCGGAGTCGGCGCGCTGAGCAGCGGCGGCGGCGAGCTCGTCGCCGGTCTCGGCGAGCTGGGCGACGGTGCATCGCGCCTGTCCATCGGCGCCGGGGAGCTCTCGACGGGACTGGCCGACGCGGCGAGCGGCTCGCAGGACCTCGCCGACGGTCTCGCGGGTGCCGCGACGGGCGCCGCCGCGATCTCCGAGGGCTTGCGGGGCGCGGCGGCCGGCTCGACGAAGGTGGCCGACGGGCTCGGCTCGGCGGCCACGGGGTCCCAGCGACTGCTCGCGGGCCTGCGGGCAGCGGCGAGCGGGTCGCGCACGCTTGCCGACGGAGTCGGGTCGGCGGCGGCCGGGTCGAGCGCCCTGGCCGCGGGCATCCAGCGCGCCGCGGACGGATCCGCGCAGCTCGCCGACGGGCTGGGCACGGCCGCCGGTTCCGCGCCGCAGCTGGTCGACGGCGCGCAGCGGCTGTCCGCGGAGGGCACGTCGCAGCTCGTCGAGTCGGGAGCGGCCACCGCCGCACGGTTCGGGACGGGCTATGCGGTGCTCGCCGCAGGCGCTCGGCGTGCCGCCGACGAGGGCATGGCCTTCGGGGCTCCCGAGGGGGCCGTCGGGGCCACGGCCTACTCGCTCGAGATCGCGGGCGCCGACGGCGTCGGCGCGACGAACGTGGGCAAGGGCGTCGCGGCGCTCGCACTGTTCGCCGCGGCGGGCGTGATCGCCACGGTGCTGCGCCGCCGCGCCTGACGAGCTCGGCACGACGTGCGGCAGGCGTGGTCTGCCACACGTCGTGCGGTCAGGACCACGACTCGGCGTACCGCCGCAGCGCAAGCTGGGCGAGCCTGCGGTCGGGTGCGAGCGGTGCGGTGACCACCTCCGCGCCCGACTCGAGGACACGGTCGTGGAAGTAGCCGGGAGCGAGCAGGTACGACGCGACGACCACCCGCCGACCCTCGCCGCCGCGCGCGAGCGCCACCGCGTCCGGGACCCGCGGGAGCGCACCGGCGCCGTACCCCACGACGAGACCAGGACCGCGGTCGTCGGGCGGACCAGGATGGCGGCCGAGGAACGTCGCCAGCTCGTCGGCCACGTCCTGCACCGCGACCGCGGCGGCCGGGTCGCGCGAACCCGCCGCGGCGAGCACGAGCCCGTCCTCGGGGGTCAGCCCCGCCTCGTCGAGCCTGTCGACCAGCACCCCCACGAGCGAGGCGTCCGGCCCGAGCGGGGCCGCGGCCCGAGCACCCGGCAGGTCGACGGCCTTGGTCACGTCCACACGCACGTGGAAGCCGACCGACAGCAGCAACGGGACGACGACGGCCTCGCCGCCGGCTCCCACGACCTCCGTGACCACGTCGGCGACGCTGGGCGTCTGCACGTCGACGAACGCCTCACGCACGTCGAGGTCCGGGCGCAGCGCGACGACGTCCGCCAGGATCGAGCGCACCGCCGCGCGGCCGTCGTGGTCGTCCGTGCCGTGCGAGCAGCCGACCAGGACGGGCGGCCGCGAGACGGGGTGCTCGCTCATGACGTCGCCAGCTCGAGGCGGTAGCCGCGC
>JAEYUL010000028.1 GCA_023432565.1 Actinomycetes bacterium
GTTTTGGGGGGGCGGGCGGCGGGGGTGATGGGGGCGCGGGGGGACGGCCGAGCAGGACCGTCATCGGTGCGGACGGTCCCGCGGACCCGTCAGGGTGGCCCGATCAGGGCCGATCAGGTGCGACGGGTCGGGTGCGACGGGTCAGGTGCGGTTGGCGATGGAGCCCTGGAACCCGATGACCACGTCGCCGGTCGTGCCGCCGAAGCTCTCGTCGGCGTCGGCGTCGAGCTCGATGGTCAGGTCGACGGACACGGCCGCGCTGCCGGCCGCGAGCGAGGTCGGGGCGGCGCCGAGCGTGGCGGTCGCACCGCCCGCGGCGAACAGCTCGCCGTCAGTCGTGACGGTCGGCGTCGCGATCACGAGGTCGGACGTGCCCATGTTCTTGATCCACACGGGCACGGTGATCGAGTCGCCGGCGGTGAGGTCGGCGAAGACCTCGGCGGGGATCGTGACGAAGTCCGTCCCGGTGCCCGGCTCGTCGTCCGCCGTGGCGAAGTCCGAGTCCTGCGGCGTGGCCGTCGTGCCGACGTACGCGCCCTGCAGGTCGATCGCGGTCGACGGGTCGACGGCGCTCGCCTCGGCGGCGAACCACGCGTCGTCGGTCCACAGGGCCGAGGTCGCCGCTGCACCGATGCCGAGGACGGCCGCGCCGGCGAGCGAGAACTTGACGATCGCGGCGCGCTTGCGCTTGCGCTCGTCGGCGTCCCGACGATCGGTGGGTGTCGTAGCCATCTGTGTCCTCCTCTGCACGCGAGTGACGTCGGTCACGCTATTGCGAACGGTTATCACGTGCCTGCTCAGGATCCGCGTCGCCCCGACCCCACCAGTGAGCCCTAGGTCCCGAACATGGACATATGTCCAACTACGTGCACAGCTCGTCCCAACGCCGCATCCCGGACCTTCACGCGCGGCGCTCCCGGCCACCTCGCCGGGCTCCGCGACGAGCGCCGCGGCCGGGACGCCCCGCCTCGCTCCCCCGGCCGCGGGCGACGACGTCCCACGGCCGGAGCGGACGCGGCACAATAGCCGCGTGCCGGAAGAAACCCCCCGCTGGAGCCGCTACGTCGCCATCGGCGACTCGTTCACGGAAGGCCTGTGGGACTCCCCCGACGGCGTGGCCGGTCCCACGCGTCCCGACCTGCCGCTGCGGGGGTGGGCCGACGTCCTGGCCGCGCGGCTGTCGGCACGACGCGTCGCGGCCGGCGACGGGCCGCTGGAGTACGCCAACCTCGCGATCCGGGGCCGCCTGCTGCGGCCGATCCTCGCCGAGCAGGTGCCCGCCGCACTCGGCCTGCGCGCGGACCTCGTGAGCCTGGTCGGCGGCGGCAACGACATCCTGCGGCCCGCCGCCGACGTCGACCGTCTCGCGCGCGACCTCGAGCACGCGGTCGCGCGGCTGCGCGCCGCAGGGGTCGACGTGCTGCTCGGGACCGGGGTCGACACGGTGAACAGCGGCGTGATACGTGCGACCCGCGCGCGCGTGGCGATCTACAACTGCCACATCTGGTCGATCGCGCGACGCCACGGCGCGTACGTCGTGGACCTGTGGGGCATGCGCTCCCTGCTCGACTGGCGGATGTGGGCCGACGACCGCATCCACCTCACCACCGAGGGCCACGCGCGCGTCGCGCAGGCCGCTCTCGTCGGGCTGGGCCTGACGCCCGACGACCCGGCCTGGGACGACCCGCTGGCGCCGCAGCCGCCCACACCACGCCTCGAGCAGCTGCGCGGCGACGCCCGGTGGGCACGAGAGCACGTCTACCCGTGGGCGACCCGCCGGCTGCGCGGACGTTCGTCGGGCGACACCCGCGTCCCCAAGCGCCCGGTGCCCGCACCCGTCGCGCAGGACTGAGACGGCTCAGGCGCAGCTGAGGATCACGGTGCCGTAGGAGGCGCCGTTGCGCGTCCCGGCGATCTGGAACTGCACCGGGTTGCTCGCGGAGACGCGGCCCTGGCCCTGCGCCAGGTTGCCGGTCATGACCACCACCGGCGTGGGCGTGCACGTCGAGACGCTCGCGACGAGCTGCGCGTCGCCGCCGCTGCCCTCGGACACGCGCTGCGGCACGAACGGGAACACCGAGGTGTCCGCGAAGCTGATGGTGACCCGCCAGCGCACCGGGGTCGTGGACGTCGTGGTGACGCGGATCCCGCGGTAGAAGACGTTGAGCGGGTTGCCCCACTCCGCGCCCCCGGTGATCGTGGCGGTGCAGGGCGCCGACAACGGGTTGCCGTTGTCGTCGAACGTCTGGCAGGACAGTGCCGGGAGCGCCGGCGGGGTGAACGTCCACGTCGCCGGGACCGGCCAGCCGTTCAGGACGACGAACGTCTTGCCGGAGGCCGTCGCGGGCGGCGAGAACGCCGGCCCGGTCGCCGTCAGCTGCCCGGCGGTCACGGCGGTCGTCGACGTCGAGACGAACGACTGCACCCACGTGGACCCGCTGCCCGTCGCGACGCGGACCGCGCCCGTCGCGCACGTCCCGGTGATGCCCGAGACGCGGACCTGGGTGTACTGGCCGCCGACGGGGGTGCCCGTGGGCGTGACCGTGACCGGGCCGTTCGTGCAGCGCGCCGCGGACGCGAGGACCGGGCGCTTCGGCGCGAGGAGCGTGAGCGTCGCGGCGTGCGCGGCGCTCGTCGACAGCAGCACGGCACCCAGGACGACGACGAGCGCCGTCGCGAGGCGACGGCGCAGACGGACGCGCGCGGTGCGCGCGCAAGGCCGAGCGGTCATGCCGACGGCTCGAGCTCGACCGCCCGCCCAGGGCCGCGTGCCGCCCCGGCGAGCGCGAGCTCGTCTCCGACGGGTTCGCCCGACGCGGTCTCGTCGGGGCCGGCGCCGTCGCCCGGGGTGTCGTCGCGCTCGTCGTCGGGCGAGTCGCTCTCGTCGTCCGTGGACGGCCACACCAGGAGCGCGAGGGCGAGGGCGATCATCGCGATCCAGATCCACGCGTTGGAGAACGTCTGGACGACGAGCCCGACCTTGGGGATGTGCACGCGCGCGACGCCCAGGACCTCGTCGTTCGTCGGCTCGAACGGGTCCAGGAACTCGTTGTTGTCACCCTGCATGACCCAGCCCGCATCGGACTGCCCGACGATCCGGTGGATGATGCGCGCGTTGCCCTCGACCTCGTCGGGCTGGTAGACGACCACGTCGCCCACGGCGGGCTCGCCGCAGCGCGCGACGACGATGTCACCCGTGACGTAGGTGGGCTCCATCGAGTGCCCCGAGACGAGCGTGAGCGTCGTGCAGCCGCCCAGGCTCGTCGGCCAGATGAACCAGGCGACCACCGCGGCCGCCACGTAGAACAGGACGGACGGGAGCGCGCGCAGCGCCCGGCGCGCGCGGGGCGCGTCGGGCGCTACGGGCTTCGTCCGTCGGAGCACGAGCCGAAGGTCAGCTGTAGATGGTGAGCGCGAACTGCGCGATCGTGTCGGGCGCGACACCGGACGGCAGCGCCACGGTCAGCGAGCCGCCACCCGTGCCGACGGACGGCGCGGTCGTCGGCGTGAACTTGACCCAGTCGCCCGTGGCCAGCTTGTAGGCGGCCTCGTACTTCTTGTTGGCGCAGTCGGCGTGGACGCCGGAGAAGACGACGTTCGCGACGCGCCACGGCGAGGTGACCGCGCCGTCGAACGTCGGCGTCGAGAACGAGGTCGTGATCGCGTTGGCGGCCGGCTGGCAGCTCGCGTCGACCGACACGGCACCGGTCTGGAAGTTGCCGCTCCAGGTCAGGTTCAGCTGCGACGCGGACGCCAGCGACAGGCCGGCGACCCCGACGATCGCCAGACCGACGGCCATCACCTTGCGGCGGTTGTTCTTCTTGCTCATGGGGGACTCCTCGACGAAGATGCGCAACCCTCGCTCCGAGGGCCAGCTCGCGACAGTCCGTGGGGGCCGGACCGGAAGCGAACTTAGGAGTCATCGGAAGGTCGAACTTGTGCAGGCTGGGTGCTGCCACCCAGCCTGTCCGAAATGCCGAGGTGATTCACTCCACCGTGGTCATCCCCGGATCAGGAGGGACCGGAGAAATCGGGCGCGACCTGCGGGAAGACGCCCGGCTCCGAGGAGCCGGCAGCCCCGGCGTCACAGCGGCAGACGCGCCTGCAGCCGCACGCCGCTCGGGTGCAGCGGGGTCAGCGAGACCGTCCCGCGCACGAGGTGCAGGCGGCTCGCCAGACGCGCCGTCCCACCGTCCGGGTCGTCGTGCTGCGCGCCGAGCGGCGGGCCGTCGTTCTCCACCGCGACGACGAGCGCGTCGTCCTGCACCGTGAGCTCGACGACGACGAGCGACGGCGGCCCGGCCTTGAGCGCGTTGGTGACGCCCTCCTCGACCACGCGGATCGCCAGCAGCCGCTGCGCCGTCGTCAACGAGCCGAGCTCCGGGTCGTCGATCCGGCGGACCTCGGGTGCGACCACGAGCTTGCTGGCGATCGTCCGCGGCAGGCGCCCGACCAGCGCGCGCACCGCGGGGACCAGGCCGAGCTCGAGCCGCTCGGGGTACAGCAGCCGGCTCATCTGGCGCACGTCCAGCTCGCGCACCACCTCGAGCTCGCGCTGGACCCACTCGAGCGTGGCGACGTCCTCGGCCGCGTCCTGGCGCCCGCGCATCCGGTCGACCACCTGGCCGAGGTGCGCGTCGACCACGACGAGCTTGCCCTGCAGCGTGCCGTGCAGTCCCTCGGCGACCTCACGACGCACCCGGACCTCCTCGGCCTCGAGCGCCTCCAGGAGGTGCTCGACCTCGACCGCCTCACGCTCGGCGCGCCGCAGGTCTGCTCGGACGCGCCGGCGCGAGACCAGCCCCCACACCCCGATGCCCGCCGAGATGCCGGCGAGCACCAGCCCCGTGACCAGCTCCGTCTCGATGGTCACGCCGTCGGGGTCGCGGTAGACCCCGAGCATCACCTGCGCCTGGACCCGGCTCACGGCCGCGGCCACCGCGGCGAGCAGGATCCCTGCGCCCAGACGCACGGGCGTCGTCCAGCGGTGCACGCGCAGCGACCACAGGACCCCGACGAGCACGAGGACGGCGACGAGGTTCGCCACGACGCGGGCCCACAGGCTCACCCCGTCCCACCCGGGCACGTAGCGCGTGAAGATGAACGCGGACTGCACCGAGGCGCCCGTGCCGTAGCCGAGGGCGACGACGCCCGTCAGCCGCAGCAGGACACGACGGTTCTGCGTGTCGTCGCCGGGACGCACCAGCTCGCGCTCCGACTCGCCCATGTCCGCTCCCGCCCGATCCCGTGACGAGCACCGTGTCGGGACGACTGTGTCCTGACGGCCGCACGAGCTGTCGCAGACGATACTGAACGCGATGAGCACTCCCCCGGACGTGATCCGAGTGGCGGTCGTGGAGGACCAGCCGCTCTTCCGCTCCATGCTCGAGCGGACGCTGGGCCAGACCGACGGCCTCAAGGTCGTCGTGTCCGTCGGCTCGGTGGGCGAGGCGCGACGAGCCCTGCGCCCGGGGGCGGCGCACGTCGCGCTGCTCGACATCGACCTGCCCGACGGCAACGGCATCGCGCTCGGCGTGACGCTGCGCCGTCAGCAGCCCGAGCTCGGGATCCTGCTGCTGTCGGCGCACGACGCGATGGACCTCCTGCTCGACCTGCCGCCCGACGTCGCCGAGGGGTGGGGCTACCTGTCGAAGAACAGCTCGACGAGCGAGGCGCTGCTCGTGTCGGCGGTGCGCTCGGCCGCCGTGCGCGAGACCGTGCTCGATCCCGAGCTGCTCGCGCGCATCACGCCGCGCGCCGGCTCGGACGTCGCCCAGCTGACGCACCGCCAGTACGAGGTGCTGCGGCTGCTGGCCTCGGGCCTGTCGAACGCGGGCATCGGCGAGCGCCTGGGCATCACCGAGAAGTCGGTGCAGAACCACGTCAACGCGCTCTACGCGACGCTCGGGATCGACGCCGACCCGTCCCGCAACCCGCGCGTGAGCGCGGCCCTGCGGCTCCTGGAGGAGACCGGCCCGGGCATGTGAGCACCGGTAGGCTGTCCGCCGACCCGCCTCCTTAGCTCAGTCGGCCAGAGCACCTGTCTTGTAAACAGGGGGTCGTCGGTTCGAATCCGACAGGGGGCTCCACGCAGCCGCCGTCGAGCGGTGGGCACGACGAACGGGCCCGGTCCCGCCTGCTCCGTGGAGCGAGGCGGGACCGGGCCCGTCGACGTCGTGGCGCCTTACTTCTTGGCGGCGACCGCTGCCTCGACGGCCTCCTTCAACGGACCCTGCTGGTACAGCAGGCCCTGGTCGCCGTCCTCGGCGGGCCACTTCTGGCCGTCGATGAGGATGGTCGGCGTGCCCACGCGGCCGAGGTCGATCTGCATCTGCTGCGTCGCGGCCGAGACCCACGGGGCGAAGGTGCGCCACGTGCCCGTGCGCTGCTCCTTGTCCTCGCCGACCTCGTAGGTGCCCTCGACGGTGTCCGTGAAGGTCGCGGCGACGTCCTGGGGCACCCCGACCTCGATCGCGATGTCCTCGATCTCGTCGTCCGTCGGGCCGGCGGTGCCCTCCTTGGGCTGGTTCTTGAACAGCGCCGTGACGAACTCGGCGAAGTGCTCCGGGGACTTGTCGGCGACGACGGCCGCGGCGTTGGCCGCGCGCGTCGAGAACGACGTGCCCTTCGACTGCGAGTCGAGGAACGAGATCGGGCGGTAGTCGACCGTCACGCCGTCCTCGGCGGCGAGCGCCTCGAGGTCGGCAGAGTTGGCGGTGTCGAACAGGCCGCAGTACGGGCACATGAAGTCGAAGTAGACCGTCACGACCACGTCGTCGGCGCCCTGCTCGCCCACGCCCGCGGCGCTCACCGGGATGCCGCCGACGTCGTTGGCGGTCGAGGGAGCGGTGACGTCCGCGAGGACGGGCGCGACGACCTGCGCCGACGAGCCGCCGTACACGACCGACCCGTAGCGCGCCTCGCGCTCGGAGTTGTCCTTGATCGTGATGCCCACGACGACCGCGACCGCGACGACGACCAGCGTGAGCAGGCCGGCACTCAGGATCTTGGTGCGCCGGGCCTTGCGTTCCTGCTGCTGGCGCATCTGCTGGGCCCTGACGCGCGCCTCCTCGCGGCGCTGCGCCTTGGTCGGCTTGGGGTCGTTCGTGGGCACGGTCTCTCCTCGGTCATGGGGGCGACTGCCCACAGGGTACGGTGCGATCCCGTGCGCCGTGGCCACTCCCGGTGAGGCGACGGGCTGCTCAGGGAATGGTCGGCACAGCCGCGGGCGCCCACACGATGCCCGCCCCGTTGGACACGAGGGCCGCGATCACGAGCGCGGCGACCAGGCAGACCGTCACCAGCACGAGCGCTCCCACGCGCCCGGGGGCGACGACCGCAAGGGCTCGTCGTGCCCCCGTCCGGGTCATGCCGGACGCGGGACCCCACCACACGGTCACGAGCCACAGCAGGACGAGCCCGGTGACGACGAGCGCCGCGGCTGTGCCGTCCACGTCGTCGCCGGCGGTCAGGTCCCCGATCGTCCACGTCCCGTTGTCCACCAGCCACGCCACCGCGCCGCCGACGAGCAGGATCCCGCACGACGCGACCACGAACGACGGGACCAGCCCGACGACGGCGCGCAGCAGGTACCACGGCGAGGCCGCGAGCGTGCGGGGGACGTCGCTGGCGCGCACGCCGCGCACCTCGCGTCGTGCGTGCATCGCCTCGACCGCGGTGCCGTACGTGCGCACGAGCAGCAGGAGCACCACGAGCACGACGAGCACGAGAACGGGCGCGAGGGCGGCCGCGGCCACGACCAGCGCCGCGAGGGCCAGCAGCGAGCCCCAGCGGCGCACCGCGGGCGGGCGGACGTAGCCGGACCCCTCGGGCACGAGCTCGGAGGCGTCGAGGTCCTCCTCGATCCAGTCCACGCCCTCGTCCGGGCCGGTCTCGTCGCCCCATGCCTCGTCGTCCCAGGCCTCGTCGTCCCACTCGCCCGCCTCGTCCTCGGGCGACTGCGCGCGCCGGAAGCCGTCCGGAGCCAGACGCTGGCCGGGCGCGGACCGCAGGTCGACGTCCAGGTCCTGGGGGTTGTCGGGGTCGTCGTAGTCGTCGAAGTCCGTGCGCCCCGCGCCCGCCGGCATCACGCGCGTGGCGCCGTCGTGCGCGCCCTGCGCCGGCAGCACGCGCGTCGCGTCGGGCTTGACGGTCGGGCTCACGGCGGGGTTGTCGATCACGGTCGTCGCCGCGAGCTCGTCCCGCGCGTCGTCGTCGGCCTCGTCGGCCTCGCCCTGCTCGTCGTCCTCGCTGCCGTGGTCGTCGACGTCGTCCTCGGAGTCGTCGTCCTCGGAGTCGTCGTCCTCCGAGTCGTCGTCCTCGTGGTCGTCGCCCCGCTCGTCGTCGTCCTCGTCGTCGTCCTCGTCGGCCTCGTCGTCGAGGCCGTCGACCGGGTAGGCGAGGGTCGTCTCGTCGCCCTCGGGTGAGTCTCCGTCGACCGCGACGACCGCGAGCATCGCGACGAGGTCGTCGCCCTCCAGCCGCTCAGCGGGGTCCGGGTCGAGCGCACGGCGCAGGGCGTCAGCCGTGAGCGGCCCGAGCCCGTCCAGGTCCGCCTCCCCGGTGCGCGCGCGGGCGAGCACGGCCTGCAGCGGGCGCGTGCCGAAGGGAGGCCGGCCCGTCGCCGCGAACGCCAGCACCGCGGCCATGCCCCACAGGTCCGTCGCGGGCGACGGCTCGTCCCCGTCCAGCAGCTCGGGCGCGAGGTAGCCCGGCGTGCCCACGACGAGACCCGCGGAGGTGACCTGCGCGGAGTCGTCACCCGCCGCCTGCGCGATGCCGAAGTCGATGAGCACCGGGCCGTCCGGGGTGACCAGCACGTTCGTCGGCTTGAGGTCGCGGTGCACCACCCCGGCGGCGTGCACCGCGGCGAGCGCGTCGAACAGCCCCTCCGCGAGGTTGCGCAGCTCGTCCGGCGGCAGCGGCCCGGATGCCTGCACGTGCTCCTCGAGATTCGGTCCGTCGACCAGCTCGGTGACGATGAACGCCTCCGTCGAGTCCGCCTCGGCGTCCAGCACGGACGCGACGGCCTTGTGCCGCAGCCGCTGGAGCGCCACGACCTCCCGGCGCAGGCGGTCGCGCCCCTCGGCGTCCGCGCCGATCTGCGGGTGCAGCAGCTTGAGCGCCACCGCGGTGCCACCGTCGTCCACCGCCCGGTAGACCGTGCCCATCCCGCCGGAGCCCAGAGGCGCCACGATCGTGTACCCACCGATCTGCGACCCCGGCGCCAGCCCGATCCGCTCCATGCCTGGCCACGCTAGGGGGCGTCGCGCGAGCGCGCGAACAGGCGCGCGGACCCCGGCGACCGGGCACCCGGACGGGCGTTCGGGGGGCGGAGTCCCCCGACCTGCGGCTAGGGTCAAGAAACAGTCAATCCCGGGAGATGTAGTGCCTGCCGTGCCGCACGACGGCTACGACCTCGTGGTCGTGGCCAACCGCCTGCCTGTCGACATCAACGTGAACGAGGCGGGCGAGACCGCCTGGACCCGCTCCCCCGGAGGGCTGGTGACGGCGCTCGCGCCCGTCATGGCCCAGGCTGACGGAGCCTGGGTCGGCTGGGGCGGGGCGCCCGACCTCGAGCTCGAGCCGTTCGAGGTCGACGGCACGATGCTCGTGCCGGTCACCCTGTCGGCCACCGACGTCGAGCAGTACTACGAGGGGTTCTCCAACGACACCTTGTGGCCCCTGTACCACGACGTCATCGCCCCGCCGACGTTCCACCGGCACTGGTGGGACGCCTACCGCAGGGTCAACGCGCGGTTCGCCGAGGCGGCCGCGGCGCAGGCCGCCCACGGCGCGACGGTCTGGGTGCACGACTACCAGCTGCAGCTCGTGCCCCAGCTGCTGCGCAAGCTGCGCCCCGACCTGCGGATCGGGTACTTCCACCACATCCCGTTCCCACCGCTGGAGATCTTCGCCCAGCTGCCGTGGCGCCGCGCGGTCGTCGAGGGCCTGCTCGGGGCGGACCTGATCGGCTTCCAGCGCGGCGGGGACGCCGCCAACTTCGTGCGCGTCGTGCGCCGCCTGACGGACCTGACCACGCGCGGCCAGGTGATCACGCTCGAGGACGCCCACGGCCGGGTGCTGCGGCACGTGCGGGCCGCGGCCTTCCCCATCTCGATCGACTCGGGGGCCTTCGACGCGCTCGCCCGCACCGACGAGGTGCAGCTGCGGGCCAAGGAGATCCGCCGCGAGCTCGGCGACCCCAGGACGCTGCTGCTCGGCGTCGACCGGCTCGACTACACCAAGGGCATCCGGCACCGCATCAAGGCCTACGGCGAGCTGCTCGCGGACGGCCGCCTGTCCCCCAGCGACACCACCCTCGTCCAGGTCGCCTCCCCGAGCCGCGAGAACGTGGGCGCGTACGCCCAGCTGCGCGACGACGTCGAGCTGCTCGTCGGGCGGATCAACGGCGACTACGGGCAGGTGGGGCACGCGCCCGTGCAGTACCTGCACCAGTCGTTCCCGATGGAGGAGATGGCGGCCCTCTACCTCGCGGCGGACGTCATGCTCGTCACCGCGCTGCGCGACGGCATGAACCTCGTCGCCAAGGAGTACGTCGCGGCCAGGTCCGACGACCGCGGTGCGCTCGTGCTGAGCGAGTTCACCGGCGCGGCCGACGAGCTGACGGGTGCGATCCTCGTGAACCCGCACGACATCGACGGCATGAAGGACGCGATCACGTACGCCGCGCACCTCGAGCCGCGCGAGGCCCGCAAGCGCATGCGTCGCCTGCGCCGGCGGGTCCTCGGCCACGACGTCAACGCCTGGTCGCAGGAGTTCCTCGCCGTGCTGACCGCCGTGCCGCTGCGGACCAGCCATGTCTGAGGCCACCACGTCCACGGGGCAGGTCCGCACCGTGCTCGAGCGCCTCGGACGCGACTCGACGGCACGCCCGCTGCTCGTCGCGCTCGACTTCGACGGGACGCTCGCCCCGCTGCAGGACGACCCGACGCTCTCGCGCATCCTGCCCGAGGGGATCGAGCCGCTGCGCACGCTCGTCGCGACCGACGGCGTGGCGCTCGCGCTCGTGTCGGGACGCGCGCTGCACGACCTGCACGAGCTCGCGCAGGTCCCGGTCGGCACGTACCTCATCGGCTCGCACGGCGCCGAGCGGGCCCGCGTGACCCGGCACGGCCTCGACCGCGACGTCGTGCAGCTGAGCGACGACCAGGCCGACCGGCTCGCGGCGCTGGGCGCACGCGCGTCGCAGATCGCCCGCGGCCGTGACGGCGTGTGGGTCGAGACCAAGCCGACCGCGGTCGTCGTGCACACCCGGCTCGCCGAGCCGGACGACGCGCGCGCCGCCGAGACGCAGGCCCTCGCGCTGGGGGAGGAGCTCGGTTCGGGCGTGCTGCACGGCAAGGACGTCGTGGAGATCTCGGTGCTGCACGCGAGCAAGGGCGAGGCGCTGCGCGCGCTGCGCGACGAGCTGGGCGCACGCGTCGTCGTCTACGCGGGCGACGACGTGACCGACGAGCACGCGTTCGCGGTGCTCACCGACGACGACGTGACCGTCAAGGTCGGTCCCGGCGAGACGTCCGCGCGCCTGCGCGCCCGGGACCCGCACGAGCTGGTGGCCGCGCTCGCCGCCCTGGCCGGCACGCTGCACACCTGAGCGCGCTGGTCTCCCCGCGGATCACCCGGCGCACGCGCTGTCCCGGGGCGGCGGTCGGTGCGATCATCCCGGGGTGTCGCGGATCGAGGTCGAGCTCGTCGAGGAGGAGCCCGTCGAGCCGTCGCCCGGGCCCGAGCGCACGGACGAGCGGGTGCGGCGCCTGCGCTGGTGGCTCGTGCTGGGCGTCGCTCTGCTCGTCGTCGCGGCGGCGTCGGTCCAGCACGTCGTCGACGCCCGGCGCGTCGCGCAGGCGACCCGGTTCGACCACGTCCCCGGCGTCCTGCCGCGGTTCGAGGGATCGGCTGCGTTCGGGTCCACGGGCGAGGCCGTCGACCCCCGCCAGCTGGTCCCCGTGGGCCCGGTCGCCGTCCTCGCGCGCACCGACACCACGACCGCGTCGGTCGTCGCGTTCGAGCGAGCGACCGCTCGGCGCGCCTGGTCGACGCGCGTCCCGTTGCGTCCGGAGGTCGCCTCGTCCCTCGCCCAGGACCAGACGCGGCCCGCGGCCTCGTGCCGGGCGATGGGTGCACCCGGCACGGCGTCATGGGGCGAGCACGTGGCGTGCGAGATCAGGCCCGGCACGGTCCGGCTGCCCCGGGTCGACCCGACGCAGCTCGTCGTGCTGCGCACGTCCGACGGCGCGCTCGTCGACACGCGCCCCCTGCTCGCCGAGGCGTGGACGGTCGCGGGCTCCCACGTGGTGACGGCCGTCGCCGAGCGCGACGAGACCGGCAGCGAGTCCTGGACGGTGCGTGCCGGCACCGCGTCCGGCGAACCGGTCTGGACGTGGCGGGCGAGCGCGCCCGTCGCCCGCGAGTCGACGACGTACTCGGCGTCGCTGGAAGCCTCGGCGCCCGGCACGCTCCTGACCGTGCGGGGCCGTTGGTGGCTGCTCGACGAGGACGGCAGGCTCGTGCGCGAAGGCGGCGGGCCCGGCGTCGGGACGGTGCCCGCACGTGCGGGCGCCGTGCTCGAGACGGACAGCAGCGGCTCGCGCCTGGTGGGCACCGAGGGCGCACAGGACCTCCGCGAGACGCTGCTGCCCCTGCTGGTCGACGACGGCAGCGCGCCCGACACCGTGTGGTTCTCGCAGCCCACGGACGACGGCGGCCAGGTCGTCGCGCGCTCGACCGCGACCGCGGAGGTGACGTGGCGGCGTGACCTCGTCGCCCGCTCCGCGCTGCTGCTCGACGGGCGGCTGTACGTCTGCAACGAGCGCACGATCGCCGCGCTCGACGCACGCGACGGGACCACGCTGTGGCAGGCCGCCCGGTCGGCGCCGTGGTGCGACCTCGTGACGGACGGACGCGTGGTGGTCGCGGTGGACGACGGCCTCGACCTGGCCGCCTACGGCCTCGAGGACGGACGCGAACGGTGGACCGCGCAGTTCGCCCTGGGCGACGTCGACACCGCGTTCCCGCCGACGGGTCTCGCCGTCACCGAGTGGCCCTCCGGGCTCGTCTCGCTGCTGGTGCCCGGCCTCCCCATGGACGTCGAACGCCGCTGACGCGACCCGGGCGGACGGGCGGACCGCCCCGGCGGCGGGCAGGGCAGGACGTGGGACCGGCAGGTCCGGCACCCCGGTCACGTGTGGCAGGATGAGCGCAGACCGACGTGGGTTCGCCCGCCCCGGTCTGTGTCGGTGAAGACACTGGACACCCTCCACGACGGATCGTCCGGCACGTACCTGCCGGTGAAGGGATTGGTAGCGCCATGGCTACTGTCACGTTCGACCACGCGACCCGGGTCTACCCGGGCACCGAGCGTCCCGCGGTGGACGCCCTCAACCTCCACATCGAGGACGGCGAGTTCCTCGTCCTCGTCGGCCCCTCGGGCTGTGGCAAGTCGACGTCGCTGCGCATGCTCGCGGGCCTCGAGGACGTCAACGCCGGCCGCATCCTCATCGGCGACCGCGACGTCACGGACGTCCAGCCGAAGGACCGCGACATCGCGATGGTCTTCCAGAACTACGCGCTGTACCCGCACATGACGGTTGCCGACAACATGGGCTTCGCGCTCAAGATCGCCGGCACGCCGAAGGCGGAGATCCGCCAGC
>JAEYUL010000198.1 GCA_023432565.1 Actinomycetes bacterium
GGATGGCGCCGCACGACCGTCGACGAGCGGCGGCTACCTGCGCTTGGCGACGAGCACCCGCTGCAGCAGCACGAAGCCCAGCAGGATCGCGCCGATGAGGATCCGGTTCCACCAGATCTCGAGGCCCTCGCGGTTGCAGATCGTCAGGATCAGGCCGTACACGGTCACGCCCGCGAACGTGCCGAGCACGTAGCCGACACCTCCGGACAGCAGCGCGCCACCGATCACGACCGACGCGATCGCGTCCAGCTCCATGCCGACGCCCGAGAGGTTGTAGCCCGACTTCGTGTAGAACGCGAACAGCAGCCCGCCGATCCCGGCGCACGTGCCCGAGATGACGTAGACCCACATCTTGGTCGCACCCGGACGCAGCCCCATGAGGCCCGCGGCCTGGCCGTTGTCGCCGGCCCCCAGGCCGTACACGGTGCGGCCGAACCGCGTGTAGTGCAGCAGGTACACGGCGATCAGCAGCACGACGAGCGCGACGATCATCGACAGGTTGACGTACCAGATGTCCGGCTTCTCGCCGAACTTGATCTTCCACGACGCGAGCGAGGCGAAGCCCTCGTCCTTGATGCCGATCGCCGTGGTCCCGATCATGTTCGCCAGGCCGCGGGCGAGGAACAGCCCCGCCAACGAGGCGATGAACGGTTGGATCCTGAAGTACTGGACCATCACCCCGACGAGCGTGCCGATCGACGTGCCGACCAGGACGCCGACGACGAGCACGAACGGCAGCGGGGCCCCGTTCTCGAGCAGCTTCGCCACGACCAGCCCGGTGAGCGCGACGACCCCGCCGACGGACAGGTCGATGCCGCCGGAGATGATGACGAACGTCATCCCGATCGCGAGCACCAGCAGGTAGGAGTTGTCGATGAACAGGTTCGAGAACAGCCGTGCGCTGATGAAGCTGCGGTCGTCGGTGCTGTACCGCAGCTGGCCGACGACCAGGAGCAGGATGAGCGTCGCGACGGTGCCGAGCGTCGGCAGGTAGCGGCGGTCCGTGATCCGGCGCCACCACGGCGCGGCCCCGCCGCCGGGGCGGTGCTTCGTCGGGAGCTTCTCCGACACGGACTGCGCGGTCATGCCGGCACCTCCAGAGACGTGCGCGAGGCCGGCGGCTCCGGCAGGCGCGGTCGGCGGCGCAGGCCCACGGACTCCCGCAGCCGCTCCGAGCCGGCGATGCAGATCGCGATCACGACGACGGCCTTGAACAGGTCCTTGGACTGCGACGGCAGGTGGAAGATGATCACCGCTCGGTCGAGCGTCGTCAGGATGAGCGCACCGACGATGGTTCCCGCGAGGCTGAACTTGCCGCCGTCGAGCTTGGTGCCGCCGATGACGACCGCCATGATCGCGTTGAGCTCCATGAGCTGGCCGATGTTGTTGGCGTCGGCCGCCATGGTCGGAGCGCCGTAGACCAGGCCCGCGAGACCGGCCAGGAGTCCGCAGATCACGTAGACGAGCCACGTGATGTTGCGCGACCGGACGCCGGCCATGCGGCTCGCCGTGGGGTTGATGCCGATCGACTCGACCAGCATCCCGAGCGCGGTCTTGCGGACCACGATCGCGACGACCGCGAACACGACCGCGCCGATCACCACCGGGGTGGGCACGCCGAGCACGTACCCCGAGCCGATCGACTTGAACGGCGCGGAGTGCGTGGTCGTGATCTGACCGCCGGTGAACGCGAGCGCGATCCCGCGACCCGCGACGAGGATGATCATCGTCGCGATGAAGGGTTGGATCCCGAGCCCGGCGACCAGGAAGCCGTTGAAGACGCCGACGAGCGCGGCGACCAGGAGCGCGAGGGCGATCGCGGTGTACGCGGTGCCCCTGTTCTCACCGGTGCCCGAGTTGTCGATGTAGGTCAGCGCCACCGCGAGCGAGATCGCCATGACGGCGCCGACCGACAGGTCGATGCCGCCGGTCGCGATCACGAGGCACATGCCGAGCGCCAGGAGCAGGAACGTCACGGAGTTGCGCGTGATGTCGACGAGCTGCCCGAACAGGTGGCCGTCGACGATCTTGACGTCCAGGAAGCCCGGGCTCACGACGCCGCACGCGATCCACAGAGCGAGCAGCGCCACCACGGGCCAGAACAGGTGGTGCTTCGTCACCCGGGTGAGCCACCCGGGTGCGTGCACGGTGCCGGTCATGCTGCGTCACTCCCGCTCGCTGCGATGGTCTCGAGGACCGTGGACGAGGTCACCTCGGGCCCGTTGGTCAGCTCCCCGACCTTCTCGCGGTCCCGCAGGACGACGAGCCGGTGCGACAGACGCAGGACCTCCTCGAGCTCGGAGGAGATGAACACGACGCCCATGCCCTGGGCGGCGAGCTCGACGACGAGGCGTTGGATCTCGGCCTTCGCGCCGATGTCGATGCCGCGCGTGGGCTCGTCGAGGATGATGAGCCGGGGCGAGGTCGCGAGCCAGCGGGCCAGCAGGACCTTCTGCTGGTTGCCGCCCGACAGGTTCCTGATCACCATGTTCGGGTTCGGCGGCTGGATGTTGAGCGCCTGGACGTAGCGCTCGACGATCTCGTCGAGCTCCTTGGCCGGGATGCGGCGCCAGATGCCGCGGCTCGCCTGGACGGCGAGCGCGATGTTCTCGCGCACCGTGAGCTCGGCGATGATGCCCTCGCGCTTGCGGTCCTCGGTCGAGTACGCCAGGCCGCCCTTGAGCGAGGAGAGCGGGGCCGCGGACCGCACCTGCTCGCCGAACAGCGTCAGCTCGCCCTCGTCGGCACGGTCGGCGCCGTACAGCAGGCGCGCGAGCTCGGTGCGGCCGGAGCCGAGCAGGCCGGCGAAGCCGACGATCTCGCCCTCGTACACCTCGAGGTCGACGGGCTCGATCGAACCCTGGCGGCCGAGACGGACGGCGGACAGCAGCGGCGTGCCGCGCTGCTCGTCGTGCGCGACGCGCTGCGCACCGGCCTCGATCGCGGCGAGCTCGTCGCTCGCGCGGCCCAGCATCTTGGAGATCAGCTCCAGGCGCGGCAGCTCGGCGGTGCGGTACTCGCCGACGAAGCGCCCGTTGCGCAGGATCGTCATACGGTCGCTGATCTCGTAGATCTGCTCGAGGAAGTGCGAGACGAACAGGATCGCGACGCCCGAGTCGCGCAGCTGCCGCACGATCGCGAAGAGCTCGGCGACCTCGGCCTTGTCGAGGCTCGACGTGGGCTCGTCGAGGATCAGGACTCGTGCGTCGACGACCATCGCGCGCGCGATCGAGCACAGCTGCTGGACGGCGATGGAGTGCGAGCCGAGCTGCGACGACGGGTCGATGTCGAGGTTGAGCCGGGCGAGGTACTCCGTGGCCTTGCGCCGCGTGGCGGGCCAGTTGATGAAGGGGCCGAACCGCACCTCGTGGCCGAGCATCACGTTCTCGGCGACCGACAGGTTCCCGCAGAGGTTGACCTCCTGGTACACCGTGCTGATGCCGGCCTCCTGGGCCTGCGCGGTCGAGTGGAACCGGTGCGGGCGGTCGCCGACGCGGATCTCGCCGGAGTCGACCTGGTACACGCCGGTCAGGGCCTTGATCATGGTCGACTTGCCGGCGCCGTTCTCGCCCATGAGTGCGTGGACCTCGCCCGGTCGCAGCGTGAGATCGACACCGTCGAGCGCCCGGACGCCGGGGAACTCGATGGTGATCCCGCGCATCTGGACCACGGGGGCGGAGTCGGACGTGAGAGACATCGTGGGTCATCCGTCCTGATGAGGGAGCTGCTGTGCAGGCCGCCACTGCGCCACTGGCGAGCAGCCGGCCGAAGGAGGACAGCCGTGCGGCGGGCGAGCGGTCCCGCCGCACGGCTGTCCGGGTCTGGCCGGCACGCACCCGCGTCGGTGCGTGCGCGGGTGCGTGCCGAGCGAGCCTCAGTAGAGGCGCGCGTCGACCTCGTCCTGGGTGATGGTCTGGTCGAACGACTTGTCGACGACGATGGTCTCCTTCGGGACGTCCTCGCCCGCGTGGACCTTCTTGATGGCGTCGAGGATCTGGTCGCCGAAGACCGGGTTGCACTCGACGACGAAGTTGAACTTCTTGTCGACGAGGGCCTGCAGGCCGTCGCGGACCCCGTCGACCGTGACGATGATGATGTCCTTGCCCGGGACCTTGCCCTTGGCCTCGATCGCCTCGATCGCGCCCAGGCCCATGTCGTCGTTGTGCGCGAACAGCAGGTTCATGTCCGGGTAGGCCTGCAGCGCGGCCTCCATCGCGGCCTTGCCCTCGGCGCGCGTGAAGTTGCCCGACGCCTTGCCGATGATGTTCTCGGCGCCGACGACCTCGTCGAAGCCGGCCTCACGGTCGACCTGCGCGCCCGAGCCGAGCGTGCCCTGCATCTCGAAGATCTTGGCGTCGGGGTGGTTCTTCTTGACCCACTCGCCGGCGGTGATGCCCTCCTGCTTGAAGTCGGCACCGATCCACGTGACGTACGGGTCCTCGACGGTCGTCTCGACCGTGCGGTCGACGAGAACGACGGGGATCTCCGCGTCCTTGATCTCCTGCAGGACCTCGTCCCAGCCGGTCTCGACGACCGGGGAGAACGCGATGACGTCCACGCCCTGGTCGATGAAGTCGCGCAGGGCCTTGATCTGGTTCTCCTGCTTCTGCTGCGCGTCGCTGAACGTGAGGTCGATGCCGTTCTCTGCGGTCAGGCTCGCCTTGACCGACTCGGTGTTCGCCGTGCGCCAGCCGGACTCGGCGCCCAGCTGCGAGAAGCCGACCTTGATGTTGCCGCCCTTGTCGCCGCCGTCGCCGGCCGAACCGTCGCCCCCGTCGCCGTCGCTGCTGCAGGCCGCGAGGCCCAGGGCGAGGACAGCCACCGCGGCGGCGATGCCGCGTGCCCGGAACTTCTTGCTGACCATGCTTTCTCCTCCTCGAGAAACCAGCCGTGCGATGCACGTCCGTGATGCCTCACCGACTGGGCGCGGCGTTGCGACCAGGTCCGATGTGAGCGTTCACTTCGCGATGTTAACGCTCACACTTCCGGTTGGCCAGGGAGTGGGCGATCTGTTACGAACCTGTGACCCTGCTCACTCTCGTGGCCCATCGTCCCAGAGGACCGACTCGTCCCCCGCGCAGGTCCGCGTCGGGCATGACGAAGGCCCGGCCGCACGCGTGGTGCGGCCGGGCCTTCGTAGGGGGTCAGGCGGGTCGGACTCAGAACCCCTGCGCCAGGCGGTGGTACGCCTGGTTCCAGCGCACCTGGTCGCGGAACCCGCGCCGGGTGGTGGTCTCGTCGATCACGAGCAGCTCGGTGCGCGAGAGCTCGGCGAAGATCTCGAACGCCTCGATGCCGGCCGCGGTCGACAGCACGGTGTGGTGCGCACCGCCGGCCGTGAGCCACGCCTCGGTGCTCGTCGTGAAGTCCGGACGCGGCTTCCACACCGCGCGCGCGACCGGCAGGTGCGGCAGCGAGGCGCGCGGCGGGACCACGTCGACTACGTTGGCCGTCAGGCGGAACCGCTCGCGCATGTCCGCGAGCGAGACCACGACGCCGACGCCCGGGTCCGCGTCGAAGACCATGCGGACCGGGTCCTCCTTGCCGCCGATGCCCAGCGGGTGGATCTCCACGCGCGGCGTCGAGGTCGTCAGCGACGGGCAGATCTCGAGCATGTGCGCACCGAGGATCAGCTCGTCGCCCGGCGTCAGGTCGTAGGTGTAGTCCTCCATGAGCGAGGCACCACCGGGCAGGCCCTGGCCCATGACCTTGGCGGCGTGCACGAGCACGGCGGTCTTCCAGTCGCCCTCCGCGCCGAACCCGTAGCCCTTCGACATCAGGCGCTGCACCGCGATGCCCGGCAGCTGACGCAGGTCCCCGAGGTCCTCGAAGTTCGTCGTGAACGCCCGCGCGCCCAAGGACGACAGGAACGTCTCGAGCGCGATCTCCTGCCTGGCCGCGTAGCGCAGCGACTCGTGCCGCTCACCGCCGCGACGCAGCTCGGGCACCACGTCGTACAGCTCCTCGTACTCCTTGACGACGAGGTCGACGTCCGAGTCGGCGACCTGCGCGATGGCAGCGACGAGGTCGTTGACGCCCCACGTGTTCACCGAGACGCCGAACCGGACCTCCGCCTCGGTCTTGTCCCCCTCGGTCACCGCGACGTTGCGCATGTTGTCGCCGAAGCGGGCCAGCCGCAACGACTGCGTCGCGGCACGCCCGGCAGCGGCCCGCACCCAGGTGCCGACCCGGCGGGCGACGGCCGGGTTGCTGACGTGGCCCGAGACCGTGGTGCGCGTGACACCCATGCGCGAGGCGATGTACGCGTACTCGCGGTCACCGTGCGCGGCCTGGTTGAGGTTCATGAAGTCGAAGTCGATCTCGTCCCACGGGAGCTCGACGTTCGCCTGCGTGTGCAGGTGCAGCAACGGCTTGTCCAGCACGGACAGGCCGTGGATCCACATCTTGGCCGGGCTGAAGGTGTGCATCCACGTGATGACACCGAGCACGCGGTCGTCGGAGTTGGCGTCCAGCATCGCGCGGCGGATCGAGTCCGAGTCCTTCAGGACCGGCTTCCACACGATCGTGACCGGGACGTCCGCACTGGCGTCGAGCTCGCGCGCGACCTCCTGCGACTGCTCGGCCACCTGACGCAGGGTCTCCTCGCCGTACAGGTCCTGGCTCCCGGTGAAGAACCAGACCTCACGGTCGGCGTAGGGCTTGCTCACGCGTGCTCCTCCTTGGTGGCCGTGGCGCCGCTGCCTTGGCCGTAGACGTTCTGGTACCTCGCGTAGAGCGAGTCGACGTGGTGCTGCGCGATCGGCAGCGGCTCGCCGAGCTGGCGAGAGATGTGGACCGTGCGCGCGACCTCCTCGACCATCACCGCGGCCTTCACGGCAGCGGTGGCGTCCTTGCCGATCGTGAACGGGCCGTGGTTGCGCATGAGCACCGCGGGGCTGCGCGAGTCGCGCAGCGTCTCGACGATGCCCCGGCCGATCGAGTCGTCGCCGATGAGCGCGAACGGGCCGATCGGGATGTCTCCGCCGAACTCGTCGGCCATCATCGTCAGCACGCAGGGCACCGGCTCGGCGCGCGCGGCCCACGCCGTGGCGTACGTCGAGTGCGTGTGCACCACGCCGCCGACCTCGGGCATGTGCGTGTAGACGTACGCGTGGGCGGCGGTGTCCGACGACGGGGAGCGGTCGCCGTCGACGAGCACGCCGTCCAGGTCGCACACGACCATCGCCTCGGGGGTCAGCTCGTCGTACGTCACGCCCGAGGGCTTGATGACGAGCAGGTCACGCTCGCTCGGGCCGGCCGGGTCCACGACGACGCGCTGCGAGACGTTGCCCGCCGTCCACACCACCAGGCCCCAGCGCGGCAGCTCGGCGTGCAGTCGCGCCACGACCTCACGCGTGCGGGCGACCTGCTCCTGCACGCTTGCGGGGTACTCGGCCAGGGTCGTCGTCATCGGGGCTGCTCCAGCTGTCGTCGGGCGGTCGGGTTCGGCGCGGTCAGATCGCCTGGGTCGCGGCGCGCTCGATCGCGAGCCCCGCCTCGTAGCGCTCCAGGTAAGCGGCGAAACCGCGCACGTCGTCGGGGTCCGGGGCGACGACGTCGATCCGGGCGTCGCCGAACACGTGTCCGGCGAGGAACTCGCCGAGGTCCTGCCCGCTCGCGTGCTCGAGGTAGGCGGCGAGCACGGCGATGCCCCACGCGCCACCCTCACCGGCTGCGCTGCCGACCGCGACCGGCGCGCCCACCGCGGCGGCGAGCAGCCGCTGGGCCACACCCGCGGTCCGGAACAGGCCACCGTGCGCGAACATCGCGTCGAGCTCGACGCCCTCGGCCGCCAGCACGCGCATGCCGAGGCTGAGCGTCCCGAAGGCGCCGTAGACCTGCGTGCGCATGAAGTTGGCCAGCGTGAGCCGGCTGTCCGGGGTCCGCACGAACAGCGGGCGCCCCTCCTCCAGCCCGGTGACGGGCTCGCCGGACAGGTAGTTGTAGGCGAGCAGGCCGCCGCCGTCGGCGTCGCCGTCGAGTGCCTCGCGCAGCAGCGTGCCGAAGACGTCGTCGGGGCTGGCCGAGTGCCCGAGCGCCGTGGCGAACCGGCCGAACATCTCGGCCCACTCGGCGAGCTCGCTCGCTCCGTTGTTGCAGTGCACCATCGCCACGAGGTCGCCGGACGGCGTCGTGACGAGGTCCAGCTCGTCGTGCACCTGCGCCAGAGGCTTCTCGAGCACGACCATCGCGAAGATGGACGTGCCGACCGAGATGTTGGCGGTGCGCGGCGCCACCGAGTTCGTCGCGACCATGCCCGTGCCCGCGTCGCCCTCCGGCGGGCACAGCGGCACGCCCGCGGCGAGAGCGCCGCTCGGGTCGAGCAGCGCGGCACCCTGAGCAGTCAGCCGGCCCGCGTCCTGCCCGGCGAGCCGGACGGCGGGCAGCAGGTCCACAACGTGCGTGCCCGGGCGGCGGTCCGCGACGAGCGCGTCGAACTGCTCGAGCATGTGCGCGTCGTAGTCGCGCGTGCCGGTGTCGATCGGGAACATCCCGGACGCGTCCCCGACGCCCAGCACCTTCTCGCCCGTCAGGCGCCAGTGCACGTACCCGGCCAGGGTCGTCACGAACGCGATCTGGGACACGTGCGGCTCGTCGTCGAGGATCGCCTGGTAGAGGTGGGCGATCGACCAGCGCAGCGGGATGTTGTGGCCGAACAGCGCGGACAGCTCGGCGGCCGCCGGACCGGTGCTCGTGTTGCGCCACGTGCGGAACGGGACCAGCAGCTCCCCCGACGCGTCGAACGCGAGGTAGCCGTGCATCATCGCCGAGACGCCGAGGGCGCCGTACGACGTGGGGGTGACGCCGTAGCGCTCGTGGACGTCGGCCACCAGCGAGGCGTAGGCCGCCTGCAGCCCGTCCCAGACCGCCTCGAGCGAGTACGTCCACCGGCGGTCGACGAACTGGTTCTCCCACTCGTGGCTGCCGGTGGCGATCGGTGCGCAGTCCGGCCCGACGAGGCACGCCTTGATCCGGGTCGACCCGAGCTCGATCCCCAGGACCGCGCGGCCGGCGACGATGTCGTCCCTGACCCGTCGTGCCGCGTCGTCGTCCTGCTGCTGGACGCCCTGCGGCGTCTCGTTCTGGCTCATCGCGCCCCTTCGCACGTACGTGTCACTGCCTGCCGAGGCAATGGCTTGATGTTAACGCTCACACACGTCGAGGTACACCCGACGCACCAGCCGAGATTCTCGACCATTTCTCCGACACTCGCGAGGTCCGCGCCTGTGCGGTCTCGCCGACCGGCGCCCCGGTGACGCCGCCGGCTCGCGCCCGGAGCGGCGACGACGCGAGGCACCCCGTGCAGGTGCCCCGCGTCGTCGATCGCGCACCGCCCTCCCGGCACGCTCACCTCTGGGACGGCGACCGCCCGCCGCCCAGGCTCACGTCCGGCGGCGCGCCGCGCCGCGGCTGCTCGCTACCCCTGGGGGATCCAGACCCGCATGGTCGACGGGCCACGGTTCGCCCAGGAGTAGTACGGCACGAGCGCCGCCGTCAGCGCGTCGTCCTTCACGTGTGCCAGCACCTGCTCGGCGTACGGCCACGCGCGGTCGTCGTGCACCACGCGGCGCAACGCGACGTGCGGGCGTCCGTCCTCCTCACGCACCGTACGGTCCGCGAGCACCACGTCGTCGACCTCGAGGGATCCAGGCAGGTCCGTCGACTCGAGGCACAGGACCAGCGGACCGCGCTCGAACGCCAGGCAGCCCCGCACGGCGTCGATCCGGTGGTCGGGCGCCGTCACGCGCACCTGCATCGGCAGCGAGAGCCGCACCTCGTCGCCAGCGCGCAGGTCGGCCACCCGGGCCACCGGGCCGGACACGGGTGCGCCGTCGAGCGTCGCGGCACCCTGCGCCCACGCGGGCACCCGCAGCGCGAGCTCCCACGAGCCCTCGGGGGCCTCGACCACCCGGACGACCACGTCACCGTCGTCGGGGTAGCTCGTCGAGACCGCGAGCCGCACGGCGCCGCCGGCCAGCCGCGTCTGGATCGAGCACGGCGCGAGCTGGTGGATCTGGACGCCGGTGTCCGTCGCGGTGGCGACGTAGGCGGCCAGCGAGGCGAACGTGCGCGCCACGTTCGTCGGGCAGCACGAGACCTCGAACCACGGGGCCCGCAGGCGCGACAGCGCACGCGGGCTGACCTCGTCGGTCTCCGCCTCCTGCCCCGGGACGCGCTTGTGCAGCGGGTTGGTGTAGAAGAAGGACCGGCCGTCCGCCGCCGGCGAGGTGGCGACCACGTTGTACAGCGCGCGCTCGACGACGTCGCCGTACGCGAGGTCACCGGTCGCGAGCGCGAGCCGCCACGCCACCATGACCGAGCCGACGCCCGCGCACGTCTCGCAGTACGAGCGGTCCGGCGGGAGCTCGAAGTCGTCGCCGTACGCCTCGTCCTGGTGGTGCGAACCCATCCCGCCCGTGAGGTACGTGCGCCGGGCCAGCGTGGTGGCGAACTGCGAGCGCGCCACCTCCAGGAGCTCGTCGTCCTTGGTCTCGAGCGCCAGGTCGATCACGCCCGCCGTCAGGTACAGCGCACGCACGGCGTGACCGCGCAGCACCGTCGCCTCCCGCACGGGGATGTCGTCCTGGAAGTACTCGCGGCCGAACTCGATGTCCGGCAGCGTGCCGGTCCCGCGCCGGTCGATGAACAGCTGCGCGAGCGTCAGGTACCGCTCGACGCCGGTCGCACGGTAGAGCTCGACGAGCGCCACCTCGACCTCGGCGTGACCGCACACGGACTGGATGCCGTCGGGCCCGAAGGCCTCGCACATGTGGTCCGCGGCGCGCAGCGCGACGCGCACCAGCGTGTCGTCCTGGTCGCGCCCCGAGCGCAGCCGCGCGACCGCCGCCTGGATGAGGTGGCCGTAGCAGTAGAGCTCGTGGCCCCACGCGAGGTTGCTGTAGCGCGGCTCCTGGCCGGGCCGTCCGTACCTCGTCGAGAGGTAGCCGTCAGGCTCCTGGACGCGCTCGAACATCTGCGCGAGCTCCTGGATCCGCGCCTCGAGGCGCGCGTCGCCCGTGCGGGCGACCTCCCACGCCATCGCCTCGACCAGCTTGTAGACGTCCGAGTCCGAGAACTCACGTCCCGTTCGCGTGGTCGCGACCGTGCCCTCGGCCGCCGCCAGGAAGTTGTCGATCCATCCGACCCGCTGCTCCCACTCGTCGCAGTGGTCGATGGTGGCCGTGGCGTTCACCTGCTGGCGCTCGCCCCAGAAGCCACCGGTGATGGTCACCTCGTCGAGACCGAGCGGACGGAGCACGCCGCCGGTCGGCAGCGCGGGGGTCACCACTCGGGGTGTGTCGTTGCTGAGAATGGTGATCATCCCTTCAGGGCACCGGACATGAATCCGTTGACGTAGTGGCGCTGCAGCACGAGGAACAGGAAGATGCAGGGCACGGTGAGGATCACGACGCCCGCCTGGGTGGCGCCGTAGTCGATGACGCCCATGACCTGCTGGCGCATGTTGACCATGGCGAGCGGCAGGGGCTGGTTGTCGCCGCCGACCAGGAACAGCGGCACCATGAAGTCGTTCCAGGCCGCCAGGAACGCGAACAGCCCGACCGTGATGAGGCCCGGCTTCACCGCGTGCAGCAGGACCCGGCGCAGCGCGCCGAACGACCCGCAGCCGTCGACGAGCGCGGCCTCCTCCATCTCCTTGGGCACGGCCTCGAACGAGATGCGCATCATGAACGTCGCGAACGGCAGCTGGAACACGGCGAGCACGATCCCGACCCCGACGAGCGAGTTGTTGAGGTGGATCGCCTTGAGCCACGTCATCAGCGGGATCAGGAGGGTCGCGTACGGGACCATGAGGATCGCGAGCGTCAGCAGGAACAGCAGGTTCTTGCCGGGGAAGCTGAACCGGGCGAACGCGTAGCCGCCGAACGTCGAGGCCACGAGCGTCACGATCACTGCGGTCGCCGTGATCACGAGCGAGTTGCCCAGGTAGGTCCACAGGCCGGCCTGGTAGTTCACGACGGTCTCGTAGTTGCCCAGCCCGAAGCCGTCGACCTGGTTGGACCCCGGCTGCGGGGACACCGAGCTGATCGTCGTCCAGATGATCGGGTAGAGGAAGATGACGGCCAGGCCGCCCGTGAGCACGTAGAACGGGGTGCGCGTCAGCCCCTGGGTGAAGCGGCTCATCGCTTGACCCCCTTCTTCTTCGCGACGCCCGTGCCGTCGTCGCTGCCGCGCAGCGCGCGCAGCTGGACGATGTTGATCAGGACGAGGGCGAGCAGGACGATCACCGAGAGCGCCGCGGCCATGCCGAGGTCGCGCTTGGACTCGAAGGCCAGGTTGTAGACCAGCTGGACGACGGTCATCGTCGAGGAGTCCGGGCCGCCCTTGGTGAGGATGTAGAACTGGTCGAACGCCAGCAGCGAGCCCGTGACGCACATGATCGTGGACAGGGCGAGCGACGGCCGCAGCAGCGGGATCGTGATGCTCCGGAAGACCTGCGAGCGCGAGGCGCCGTCGATGCGCGCCGCCTCGTAGACCTCGCCCGGGATGGACTGCAGGCCCACGAGCAGCAGCAGCATGTAGAAGCCGGCGAAGCGCCAGACGATGAGGATCACCGTCGACCACAGCGCGCCGGTCGGCGTCCCGAGCGGGGACACGACACCCTCGGTGAGCCCGAGCTTGTCGAGCAGCGGGGCGATCGGCCCCACCTGCGGCGAGTACATCGCGTAGAACAGCAGCGACGCGGAGGCCAGACCGAGGGCGGTCGGCAGCAGGAACGTCGTGCGCAGGAACGCGCGCCACCGGCTCGCCTCCTGCACGAGGAACGCCAGGCCGAGACCGAGGCCGATGAGCAGCACGGTCGCGATGACGGTGTACTTGAGCGTGAACCAGATGGCCGGCCAGAACAGCCGGTGGTCGACGACCTCGGTGTAGTTCTCGGGCATGTTCATGCCCTTGTTGCCGGCCAGCAGCGCCCAGTCGGCACCCGACATGAAGAACACCAGCACGACGGGGATCACGAAGAAGAGCAGGACGAGCGCCGCGGTGGGGCTCGCGTAGGCCCATGCGCGCAGGCTGCGCTGCGACTGGGCCTTGGGCGTGCGGCGGGGCTGCGTGCTCGACGCGCCCGCGTCCGCGGGTGGGGACTGTGTGAGGGTCATGCTGAGCTCCCGTTGCGGTTTCCGACGCTTCCGGCGGGGGGATGACGTGCGGCGGCCGTCTGAACAGGGACGGCCGCCGCACGTCTGTCGGTTACTGCGCGAGGATCTCGGTGATCGCGTCGTTGTCCGCGTCGACCGTGTTGGTCACGTCGAACGTCGCGTTGCGGATCATCGTCACGAACGGGCTGCCGGAGGCGTTGAACGCCTCGGCGAAGTACGCCGCCACGGGGGTGCGGCCGTTCGGGATCGCCTCGGCGGCCACGGCCGCGACCGGGTCGTTCTTGGTGTACTCGTTCTCGAGGAGCGAGTTGCGGGACACGACGTCGCCGGCCTTGGCCACGACCTCGAGCTGCGTCTCGTCGGAGAGCATCCACGCGAGGTAGTTCCACGCCTGCTCGACGTTCTTGGAGTCCTTCGAGATGCCCATGGCGTCACCGCCGAGGAACGTCGAGGTGCCGCCCTCGAGACCCGGGATCGGGCCGACGCCGACGTCGATGCCGGCCTCGATCGCCGCCGCGACGACCGTGTTCGGGTACTGCATGACGCCGATGTTGCCGCCCTGGAACGGGGCGACCCACGTCGCTCCGGTCTCCTCCTTCGAGCCGGCACCGAGCGCACCACCCTTGTTCAGGTCGGCGTAGATGCTGTACAGCTCCTTGGCCGCGTCGCTCTTGAGCAGCGCCTCGGAGCCGTCGGCGGACAGGACCTCTTCGCCCGAGGCCCACAGGCTCGGGAACCAGGTGAAGACGAGGCAGCCACCGCAGTTGCCGCCGAAGTACGTGCCCGAGACGCCGTCCTTCTTGAGGTCGGCGATCGCCTGGGCCTGCTCCTTGAACTCGGCCATCGACTTCGGGCCGGCCTCGGGGTCGAGACCCGCCTCGCGGTAGAGGTCCTTGTTCCAGACCATGACCGAGATGTCCTGGACGAACGGCAGGGTGTGCATCGCGCCGTCGATGGTGCCGGCGTCGATGTGCCCGGAGGACACGTCGTCCTTGAACGGCAGCGCGCCGATCTGGTCCGTGATGTCGGCGAACAGGCCGTTGTCGACCCAGTACGGCACGCGCACGACGTCGCCCGCGAGCAGGTCGGGCAGCTCACCGTTGGCGGCCGCGCCACCGACCTTCGACTCCATGTCGTCGTTCGGGATGATCTCGAGCTTGATCTGGTTCTTGTGGCTCGCGTTGTACGCCTCGACGAGGCGGGTCGCCTGCGCCTCGAGCGGGGCACGCGTCCACATCGTCAGCTCGGTGCCGTCGTCGACGCCGATCTCGGTGCTCGCCGACGGCTCGCTGCCACCGCCCTTCGTCGGGTCGGGGGTCGCAGTCGTGTCGTCGTCGCTGCACGCCGTCAGTCCGGCCAGGGCGATGCCCGCCACGGCCAGTCCTGCCACCAAGCGCGTACGCCCGCGAGGGTGGACGTTCCTCATTGTTGCCTCTCCTCAGCATTTCGACGTTGAAGGTGCTGCCCGACCCCCGGGGGTGACGGTCGGGTACTTCGAGGTCCCGCTCGCGGTTGTCGAAACCAACGAAAGGGTTTTCCGGAACCCTAGCGGAGGGCGCCCCGCGACGTCAATCACGTGGAACCGCTTTATATCGTCGCGAATGTCGCTACGATCGGTGTATGAACGAGGACGTCGAGGGGGACCGCCCGAAGCAGGCGGCGAAACGCCATGAGGAAGGCTTTCAGGGACGAAGGACGAGTACGCTGTCCGACGTCGCGCGCTTGGCGGGCGTCTCGATCGCGACTGCGTCCAAGGCGCTCAACGGCCGGGCCCAGGTGCGCGCCGAGACGCGCGCCAAGGTGCTCGCGGCCGCCGAGCAGCTCTCGTTCTCGCCCAACGGACTGGCCCGCAGCCTGCTGAGCGGGCGCTCCGGGACGGTGGGCCTGGTCACGCACGACCTCGAGGGTCGGTTCTCGATCCCCACGCTCATGGGCGCCGAGGACTCGTTCGGGTCCGGCAAGGTCTCGGTCCTGCTCTGCGACGCACGCGGTGACTCGATCCGCGAGCAGCACCACATCCAGGCGCTGCTGGGCCGCCGCGTCGACGGCCTCATCATCGTGGGCGCACGCCCCGACCCACGCCCGTCCCTGGGCAACCTGCCCGTGCCCGTGGTCTACGCGTACGCGCCGTCGGACGACCCGCAGGACTGCTCGCTGGTGACCGACAACATCGGCGGCGGCCGGCTGGCCGTCGAGCACCTCGTCGCGTGCGGCCGTACGCGCATCGCGATCATCTCCGGTGACGCGAGCTACGGCGCGGCCAAGGACCGCGTCACCGGCGCGCGGCAGGCCCTGGACGAGGCGGGGCTCGAGCTCGTCGGCGGACAGGCGATGTTCGGGGCGTGGACCGAGGACTGGGGCCGCGGCGCGACGCGCGGCCTGCTTGCCAAGCATCCCGAGGTGGACGCCGTGCTGTGCGGCTCGGACCAGATCGCGCGCGGGTGTCTCGACGCGCTGCGCGAGTCCGGGCGCGAGGTCCCGCAGGACGTCGCGGTCATGGGCCACGACAACTGGGAGGTGCTGGCCAGCAACGCGCGGCCCCCGCTGACCAGCATCGACATGAACCTCGAGGAGCTGGGGCGGCGCGCAGCCGCGCGCCTCTTCGAGGCGATGGAGGGCAACCCCGCGCACGGGGTCGAGACGATCCCCTGCCGACTGGCGCTGCGCAGCTCGACCGCCTCCTGACCCCCTCCTGAGGACGCAACAGAGCCCCTCCCGCCGCGGCGGGAGGGGCTCTGTGCTGTGCGCCGCCCGCGTCGGGGCAGGGGACCGGTGACGCGGCGCCGCGCACAGGCGGCCCGGCGAGCAGCGCAGCGCCCGCCCGGCCGGGCCCCGCGCCGCG
>JAEYUL010000093.1 GCA_023432565.1 Actinomycetes bacterium
GCTGCGGGGCGTCCGGCGGCCGCACCCGGCGCAATGCTCGCACCACGCACGTCGGCCGCGGCGCTGGGCGCAGCGGCCGCCGCCGGCGTGCTCGCCGTGCCCGACCTGCTGGTGCTCACCGCGCGCGGCCTGTCCGCGGTGGTGGTCCCGGACCAGGCACCCGGCGGGGACGAGGGATCCGCCGCCGTCACCACTGCAGCGTGCGTCGTGCTGAGCGCGGCCCTCGGTCTGCGCCTCGTGCGCCCCCTGCGCCACGTCGCCCTCGGGTTGTCGTGCCTGGGTACCTGGGCGGGCGTCGCGCTGCTCACCCGCAGCGTCCCGAGCACGACCCTCGGCCTCGCCGTGCTGGCCCTGGCCGCCGTGAGCGTGCCGCTGCCGTCGCCGTGGCGCCGCCACACCCGGACGCTCGCGGTCGTCGCGGCGGCGACGGCGGTCATCGCCGGGCTCGAAGCGGGCGCGGTCGGGGCGTCGACCACCTGGGTGCTCGCGCAGGTCGTCGCTCTCACGAGTGCCTCGCTGGTCGCGCTGGTCACACGGCGCCCCCTGCGCGGCGCCTCCCGCGCCGCCGCGACCTGCGTGTCCCTCGTGCTCCTCGTCTTCGCATGCGCAGCGGGCGCTCGTGCCACCGGCGCCGGCCCGACCGATGCTGCCGTCGTGGCCGCGGCGGTCGTCGGCACCGGCGTCGTGCTCCTGGTGCTCCTGCGTGTCGGTGAGCGCACCGAGCGGCTCGCCGCGCTCGCGGTCGCGGCGGGCGTCCAGGCCGTGACGTGGCTGACCACGCTCACCGCCGGGCCGGAGGTGCGACCGGCCGCTGCGCTGCTGCCGCTGATCGCCGCCGTGCAGGCGGCCGGTCTCGTCACCCTCGGGCCGTGCAGGGTCGGCGAGGGCGTGCGCCGGCCGGCCGCCGCGCTCGTCGCCCCGCTCCTGGCCCTCACGCTCGCGACGACGCGCGTGGCGATCGGCCAACCGTCGCTGTCGGCGGCGCTGCTGGGTGCCAGCGCGCTCGGCTGCACGACGGTGCTCGTCGCGCGCATGGCGCCAGGGTTCCGCGACGTCCTGGAGCTCAGCGGCGCCGGCGTCGCGACCGTCGCGCTCGCGGCCGCCGCCGCCGCCGCACCAGCAGGCGTCGTCACGCTCCAGCTGGCGCTCGCTGCCACGACCGCCGGTGCCGTCGCACTCGCTCCCGACCGTCGCACTCTGAGGTGGTGGGCGCTCGGGCTCGCCGTGCTGGCCTCCTGGACGGGGCTGGCTGTGCGCGACGTCGGCGCTCCCGAGGCCTACACCGCACCGCTCGGGCTGCTGCTCGTCGTGCTCGGGGCACGCCGGGTGCGGCACGCCGAACGGCCGGCGAGCGAGTCGGTCAGCCGCGCGGCGACGGGACTGCCTCTGCTCGCGGCGGGCGTCCTGCTCGTCGGGCTGCCTCCCGCGCTGGTCGACGACCCGGCGGTCGTCGAGGGCCCGGGCGGCGCGCTCGTCCTCGACCGCACGGTCCTGGTCACCGTCGGAGTCGTCGCGCTCGCGCTCGGCGCGCTGTGGCTGGCGGGCCAGGCTCGCGTGGTCGCGTCCCGCACGGCCCGCGTGCTCGCCGGGACCGCCGCGCTGCTGGCCGTCGCGGGGCCGTTGCGTCGAGCCGCGCTCGTCCTGCCGGATCCCACCGGCGGGCCGGTCGAGGCGTGGTCGATGTCCGCGGCGGTCGTGCTCGGGACCGCGACGCTGACCGTGCACCGCTCGGCCGGCGCGCGGCGACTCGTCGTGCTCGGCACGTGGACCACCGTGCTGGCAGCCACGACGCCCACGGTCGTGGTGGCGGCTGTGCAGTTGGACGCGCAGCCCGGTGCCGGTGTGCTGCGGCTCGCGACGGCCGGGATGGCCGGCACCGCGGTCGCGCTCGTCGGCGTGATGCGCGGCCGAGGCGTGACGACGGCGCCCGGCCTGGCGCTCGTGGGGATCGCAGGTGCGGCGGGTGCGCTCACCGAAGGCCCGATGCAGCCCGACGCCGTGCTCGCCGTCGCCGGAGCCCTGTCTGCCCTCGTCGGCGCCACGTGGCTCGGGCGTACCCCGGCCGCAGGCTCGTGGCCTGCGCTCGGCCTGCCGTGCGCACTGGTGCTCGCCCCCGTGCTCGTCGGCCTGCAGCTCGCACCCGACCCGTGGCGCTGGGGCGTCGTGCTGCTGGCCGGGACAGCCACCGTGCTGGTCGGTGCCGTGCGCAGCTGGCAGGCGCCGTTCGTCGTCGGTGCCGTGGTGCTGGCTGCCGAGGTGGTCCTGCAGCTGCTCGCGGCCGCGGGGTCCGTCGTGTCGTCCGTCGGATGGTGGCCGATGCTCTTCCTCGGCGGCGCCGTGCTGACGGTCGTCGGCGTGACGTACGAGAAGCGGCTCCGGGACGCGCGCGAGGCCACGCGCTTCGTCGCGCGGATGCGCTGACGTCCGTCAGCCGCCGAGGGCAGCCAGGAGTGAGGCCGCGTCGGGGCTCGCGTCGAGGAGCGCGCCGACGTGCGCCTCGGTGCCGCGCAGCGGGTCCCGCATCGGCACGCGCTGCAGCGTCGACGCCCCCGGCACGTCGAACACGACGGAGTCCCATGAAGCCGCCGAGACCTGGTCGCCGTAGCGCGCGACGGCCTCGCCGCGGAAGTACGCACGCGTGTCCGTCGGCGGGTGCGCGACCGCTCGCTCGACCTCCTGCGGCGAGACCAGCAGCTCGACCGCACCCGCGGCGGCGAGCCGGTGGTACAGGCCGCGCTCGGGCCGCACGTCCGCCCACTGCAGGTCCACGGCCGCCAGCCGCGGGTGATCCCACGGCAGGTCCTCACGGCGGCGCATGCCCTCGAGGACGCGGAGCTTGGCGAGCCACTCGACCTCGCGCGCGCACTGCGTCGGGTCGGTCGCCAGGCGCTCGAGCACCGACGACCACCGGTCGAGCACGTCCTGCGTCTGGGTGTCGAGCGGGTCGCCGACGTGCTCGAGCGCGGTGCGCACCGCGGTCAGGTACTCCTGCTGCACCTCGAGCGCCGTCAGCCGGCGCCCGTCGACGAGCTCGACCGTGGCCGTCAGGCTCGTGTCGTGGCTGATCTGGTGCACGGCCGACACGGGGTCGCGCAGCGCGAGCCGGTCGACGAGCGCCAGTGCTCCCCCGGACCCGCCCTCGCTCACCGCGCGCTCGATCAGCCACAGCACGAGCGAGGCCGTCCCGAGCCGCAGGTAGGTCGCGACCTCGAGCATCGTCGCGTCCCCGACGATGACGTGCAGCCGCCGCCAGCGCGCCGGGTCCGCGTGCGGCTCGTCGCGCGTGTTGACGATCGGGCGGCGCAGCGTCGTCTCCAGGCCGATCTCCGCCTCGACGTAGTCGGCACGCTGCGACAGCTGGAAGCCGGCGCGCTCCCCGCGCTGCCCGAGCCCGACGCGGCCGGCCCCCGTGAAGACCTGGCGCGTCACGAAGAACGGGATCAGGCGCGCCGCGAGGTCGGCGAAGGGCACCGCCCGCTCGACGAGGTAGTTCTCGTGCGTCCCGTACGTCGCGCCCTTGCCGTCGACGTTGTTCTTGTAGAGCGCGACGTCCGGCAGCGCGGGGACGGACGCGAGCGCACGCACCGACGCGAGCATCACCTGCTCGCCCGCGCGGTCCCAGACGACCGCGTCGCGCGGGTTGGTGACCTCGGGCGACGAGTACTCGGGGTGCGCGTGATCGACGTACAGCCGCGCCCCGTTGCTGAGGATGACGTTGGCCGCGCCCGGGTCCTCGTACTCCTCGACCTCGGGCCGCTCGAGCTCCTGGGGGCCGTCGCCCGAGGGAGCGGGACGCGTCGGGTCGTCGGTCAGCAGCGACGGGTGCGCGGACGCGCGCTGCAGGTGGAAACCGCGTGCGTCCTGCAGCGGGTCCTCGTCGTCGTAGTCCCAGCGCGCCTTGGTGCGGCCACCCTCGCGTGCCGCGGCGTGCACGGCGACGACGTGGCTCGACAGCAGCATCGGGTTCGCCATGGGCTTGCCCGGCTGCAGCACGCCGTACTCGGTCTCGATCCCCATCACGCGGCGCACGGTCACCGGTCCACCCTAGTGACCCGCGCACGCAGCACGGCCGACGGTTCCGCCCAGCGGTCCCGCCGGCCGTGCTGACGCCGCTACAGGTACTGGCCCGTGCTCGTGACGGTCTCGATCGTGCGCGAGCCGTCCGTGCCCTTCTTGCCCTGGACGATCGTGCGGATGAACACGATGCGCTCACCCTTCTTGCCGGAGATGCGCGCCCAGTCGTCCGGGTTCGTCGTGTTGGGCAGGTCCTCGTTCTCCTTGAACTCGTCGACGCACGCCGTGAGCAGGTGCTCGACCCGGATCCCCCGCTGGCCGGTCGCGAGCAGGTCCTTGATCGCCTGCTTCTTCGCGCGGTCCACCACGTTCTGGATCATGGCGCCGGAGTTGAAGTCCTTGAAGTACAGGACCTCCTTGTCGCCCGAGGCGTAGGTCACCTCGAGGAACCGGTTCTCGTCGGTCTCGTTGTACATCCGCTCGACCACGCGGGCGACCATCGCCTCGACCGCCGCGGTCTTCGACCCGCCGTGCTCGCGCAGGTCGTCCGGGTGGATCGGCAGGTCGGGCGTGAGGTACTTCGAGAAGATCTCCCGCGCGCCCTCGGCGTCCGGGCGCTCGATCTTGATCTTCACGTCGAGCCGGCCCGGGCGCAGGATCGCCGGGTCGATCATGTCCTCACGGTTCGAGGCGCCGATGACGATGACGTTCTCCAGGCGCTCGACGCCGTCGATCTCGGCGAGCAGCTGCGGGACGATCGTCGTCTCGACGTCGGAGGACACCCCCGTCCCGCGCGTGCGGAACAGAGACTCCATCTCGTCGAAGAACACCACCACGGGGTGCCCCTGCGAGGCCTTCTCCCGGGCGCGCGCGAAGATCAGGCGGATGTGACGCTCGGTCTCGCCGACGTACTTGTTGAGGAGCTCGGGCCCCTTGACGTTCAAGAAGTAGCTCTTGGCCTCGGCCACGTCGGCGCCTCGCGCCTGCGCGGCGGTCGCCGCCAGCGAGTGGGCCACCGCCTTGGCGATCAGCGTCTTGCCGCACCCCGGAGGGCCGTACAGCAGGACGCCCTTGGGCGGACGCAGCCCGTGCTCGCGGAACAGCTCGGGGTGCAGGAACGGCAGCTCGACAGCGTCCTTGATGGCCTCGATCTGCGGACCCAGCCCGCCGATGTCCTCGTAGTCGATGTCGGGGACCTCTTCGAGCACGAGCTCCTCGACCTCGGCGCGCGGGATCACCTCGAACACGAACCCGCTGCGCGAGTCGATCGTCAGCGCGTCGCCGACCCGCACGCCGGCCTCGGTCACCTGCCCCGCGAAGCGCACGACGCGCTCCTCGTCGCCGCGGCCCACGACGAGCGCGCGGCCGCGGCCGAGCAGCTCCTTGACCGTGACGATCTCGCCGACGTTCTCGTAGCCGCCGGCCTCGACGACCGTCAGCGCCTCGTTGAGCATGACCTCCTGGCCGGGACGCACGCGCGTCAGGTCGACCGCGGGGCTCGCGCCGACGTGCATCTTGCGGCCCGCGGAGATGACGTCCACCGAGCCGTCGGGGCGCGCGCCGAGGAACACGGCGTACGTGCCGGGGGGCTTGGCGAGGTCGTCGACCTGACGCTTGAGCTCGACGATCTGCTCCCGCGCGGCGAGCAGCGCGTCGGACAGGCGCTCGTTCTTCGCAGCGAGGAGCGCGAGCTCGCGCTGCAGGTCGCGCCCCGTGGGTGCCGGTTCGGTCATCGCGTCGGCCTCCTTCACGTCGGTCCTCGGCTCGCCAGGTGGGTCACCGTGGGTTCGCCACCCTAGCCACCAGTCTCGTCCAGCGGCAGGCCGGATGCCGAGGTGTCCACATGCCGTGACCTCATCGTCACCCGGTCGCGCCGACCGGGGCCACCCGCGTCACGGGCTCAGGGTGCCGACCGCTCGGGGTGCGCGTCCCGCTGCGCGCGCCGCACCTTCTTGGGTGAGGTCTCACGCTCGCCGAGCGCCTCCGGGGTCCACAGCTCGGGGTCCTCGGCGGGCGCGCCGTCGGGCGCCACGGGGTAGGCGCCCTTGGCCGGGCGACGCTTGCGCAGGGGCACGGCGACCCCGTCGGCCAGCCGACGCGTCGTGAGCAGGAAGCCCGTGTGGCCGATCATGCGGTGCTCGGGCCGCACCGACAGGCCCTCGAGATGCCAGCCGCGCACCATCGACTCCCACGCGGCCGGCTCGGTGTACCGCCCGTCGCTGCGGATGTCCTCACCGAGCCGCGACAGCTGCGTCGTCGTCGCGACGTAGCAGACGAGCACGCCACCGGGCGCCAGGGCGTCCGCCACGACGTCGAGGTTCTCCCACGGCGCGAGCATGTCCAGGACCACGCGGTCGACCGATCCCGCCGCAGCGACCCTCGGCAGCACGTCGGCGAGGTCGCCCACGGAGAGCTGCCACGCCGGGTGCGGACCGCCGAAGAACCCCTCCACGTTGCCCCGCGCGATGTCCGCGAAGTCCTCGCGACGCTCGATCGAGTGCAGCGAGCCCGCGTCACCGACGGCGCGCAGCAGCGACATCGTCAGCGCCCCCGAGCCGACGCCGGCCTCGACGACGACCGCACCCGGGTAGATGTCGCCCATCGTGACGATCTGCCCCGCGTCCTTGGGGTAGACGACGGCCGCGCCGCGCGGCATCGACAGGACGTGGTCCGCGAGCAGCGGGCGCAACGCCAGGTACTCGACGTCACCGCTGCTCACGACGACCGTGCCCTCAGGCGCGCCGATCAGCTCCTCGTGCCGGAAGTAGCCGCGGTGCGTGTGGAACGTGCCGCCCTCGGCGAGGGTGATCGTGTGCAGGCGACCCCGGGGGTCGGTGAGCTGCACGCGGTCACCGACGCGGAAGTGGCCGCGGCGTTGGTCGGCGCCCGTGGCGGTCGGGCGGGGTCCGGGGGTCGTCGTCACGGCGGTCGAGTCTAGGTGCCGGGCGGGTCGCCGAGGCACGCGCGTCACGCGCGGATCGCGGCGACGACGTCGCGCGCGCTGACCAGACCCGCGACGCGGCCGTCGACGAGCGCGACGACCACGGGCGAGAGCCGCGTGGCGCGAGCGAGGTCGTTCAGGAGCGCCTGGCCGACGAGCGCGCCGTCGATCGTCGCCCCGACCGGCAGCGGCACGCTGACGGCGGTCACGGGCGTGGAGCCCGCGGCCTGCGGCGGGACGCTGCCCGCAGCCGTCCGGTCGACGTACGCGGCCGGGCGCCCGTCGGGCGCGACCACGACGACATCCTGCACCCCGGCGGCCGCGGCGACGGCGCCGGCGTGTGCGAGCGAGTCACCGTGCCCCACGGTGACCACCGGGCGCCCGACGGAGGCGAGCGTGACGCCGTCGACGTTGCGCTGCGCACGCGCGCCCCGGACGGAGGCGGACGCCCCCGACCACAGGAACGCCCCGATGAGCACCGCCCAGATGATCTCGCCGAACGAGTCGGCGCCGGCGTTCAGCGGTCCGAGCAGCGCCCACGCGACGACCGCCACGGCGACCACCCGGCCGACCCAGCCCGCCGCGACGGTCCCTGTGTACCGGTTCTTGGTGACGGCCCACACGGCGGCCTCGAGCACGCGGCCGCCGTCGAGCGGAAGGCCGGGCAGCAGGTTGAACAGCCCGACGAAGCCGTTGGTGACCGCGCCGGACCACACCAGCGCCCACAGCACGGTCCCGCGCGGGACCAGGTCGAGCAGGAGCGTGCCACCGAACACCGCTGCCAGCACGAGGTTGACCACCGGGCCGACGATCGCGACGAGCGCGGTGGTCGCCGGCGTGGGGGCGGCCCCGCCGAACGCGGTGTGGCCGCCCCACAGCGTCAGGACGAACTCGTGCGGCTGCTGGCCGCGCGCCCGTGCCACCAGGCCGTGGGCGAGCTCGTGCAGGAAGACCGAGACGAACAGCAGGACGACGAACGCGAGGGCGACGAACCACACCGCCGAGCCGTCCAGCCCGGTCAGGATCCGCGCGGCCGGCACGGACAGCGCCGTGAGCACGGCGACCGCGATCAGCCAGCTCGGCGCGAGGACGACCGGCGCACCGGCGACGTGGCCGACGACCCAGCCGCGGGTCGTCCGACGAGAGGGTGCGGGGGCGTTGCTCACCCTGCCAGCCTAGGCGTCAGCGCCGCGCCGACCGCGTCCCGGGGGTGTCGGACGCTCCACGTAGGCTCGGGCAGGTGACGATCGCACCCCCTCCGGCCGCACACCCTCCGACCGCACCGTCGCAGGCCGCACCGTCGCAGGCCGCACCGTCCCAGGCCGCACCGTCCCAGGCCGCACCGTCTCGGGCTGTCCCGTCTCCGGCTGTCCCGTCTCCGGAGGACGAGTCTCCGCAGGACGAGTCTCCGCAGGACGCGTCCTCACCGGCGGCGCCGGTTCTCGTCGCTGCGCGTGCGGCCACGCGGCCCGGCCTGTCGCCGTCACGCGCGGGCGACTTCCTGCAGTGCCCGCTGCTCTTCCGGTTCCGCACCGTCGACCGCCTCCCGGAACCACCCAGCGCGGCCGCGGCGCGTGGCACCCTCGTGCACGCGGTGCTGGAGCACCTGTTCGGCCTGCCCGCCGTCGAGCGCACCCTCGAGGCCGCGCACCGCCTGCTGCCCGAGCAATGGGCAGTGCTGCGCGAGCAGGAGCCGCAGGTCGGCGAGCTGTTCACCGACGACGGCGCGCTCGCCGAGTGGCTCGACTCTGCGCGCGCCCTGCTCGCGACGTACTTCACTCTCGAGGACCCGACGCGCCTCGAGCCCGCCGAACGCGAGCTGTACGTGGTCGCCGAGCTCGAGGACGGGCCGCAGCTGCGCGGCATCGTCGACCGCGTGGACGTCGCACCGAACGGGTGGGTCCGGGTCGTCGACTACAAGACCGGCCGCTCCCCGCGCGCGGGCTTCGAGAGCTCCGCGCTGTTCCAGATGCGGTTCTACGCCTACGTCCTGTGGCGCACCCGCGGGGTGCTGCCCAAGCGGCTGCAGCTCGAGTACCTCGGCGACGGCACGATGCTCCAGCACGAGCCGACCGAGCCGGAGCTGCACACGTTCGAGGCCCGGATCCGCTCGATCTGGTCGGGGATCCAGGAGGCGGCCCGCGCCGACGACTGGCGCACCCGCCGCTCGAAGCTGTGCGACTGGTGCTCGTTCCGCGCGCACTGCCCGGAGTACGGCGGCACTCCCCCACGCCCCGACCCGGACGCCGTCGAGCGTGCGACCGGCGTGCGGCCCGCCTCTGCCGCGACCGGTCAGGCGCCCGGCTGACGGACGGCGCGCGCCCGGGAGGGTCGCTGCCGGGACCGTGCCCGCTCGCCGTCAGCGCACGGGCAGCACGTCCAGCACCTCGCCCGCGGCGAGGTCCCGCAGCACCTCGAGGTTGAGGTCGCGCAGCGTGCGGATCCGGCTCAGGCCCGGCCGGTCCGCCACCTGCTGCACGCCCTCGACCGCGAGCGTGCGGGCGCCCGAGGCCAGTGCGGAGGCCACCCCCGCACGAGAGTCCTCGATCGCGACGCAGCGCTCGATCGGCACCCCCAGCAGCCGCGCGGCCTTGAGGTACGGCTCGGGGTCCGGCTTGCCGGCGTGGCCGTCGTCGCCCGCGACGACGGCGTCGAACCCACCTGCGGCCCCGACGAACGGGTCCGTCAGCGCACGGTAGGAGGACGTGACCAGGGCCGTGCGCACCCCGGCCCGACGCACGGTCTCGAGCGCCTCGCGGGCGCCCGGCTGCCACGGCACCCGGCGGACCACGGCGGCCGCCACGGACGCCGTGAGCTCGGTGACGATCGTGGCGACCGGGAGGTCGACGCCCCGCGTGCGCAGCACCTGCGCCGAGTGGGTCATGGCGGAGCCGACCAGCTCGGTGGCGTCCGCCGCGCTCCACGGCACGTCGAACCTGGACGTCAGCTCGACCTCGGCCGCCATCCACAGCGGCTCGGTGTCGATGAGGGTGCCGTCCATGTCGAACAGCACCGCGGCAGGCAACGGCCGTCCGAGCGGGGAGCCGTCGGTGCGCTCGTCGTGGGAAGGGGCGCTCACGGTGTCTCCTCGGGCTCGCGGTGCGGTCCCTCGCCAATGTAGTGCCCGGTGGGCGCCGTCTCATCCGCGCGGCGACCGCCGCGTCGGCGCAGGTGAGGGGCGCCACACCGGGAAGCACGGGCGATGCTCGCGTCCGCCGATGGGCGAGCGGCCTACGCTGGCCGTGTGACTGGACCCACCTCGGAGCTGCCCGTCGGCCGAACGATCCTCCTCGCCGCGTTCGAGGGCTGGAACGACGCGGGTGCGGCGGCCACGCATGCGCTCGAGCACCTGCACGACGTGTGGGGCGCGGAGCACGTCGACGAGCTCGATCCCGAGGAGTACCACGACTTCCAGGTCAACCGACCGCACGTGAGCATGCGCGACGACGGCGAGCGGGAGATCACGTGGCCCACCACGGCGGTCGCAGTCGCCGTCGCGCCACGCTCGGGCAGGCGCGTGGTGCTGGTGCACGGCATCGAGCCGTCGATGCGCTGGCGTCGCTACAGCCACGAGCTGCTGGACATCGCCGCGACGCTCGAGGTGGACACCGTCGTGACCGTGGGCGCGTTGCTCGCGGACGTGCCGCACAGCAGACCGATCCCGGTCACCGCGACGTCGGAGGACGCCGGGCTCCGTGAGCTCCTCGGCATCGAGGCGAGCACGTACGAGGGACCCACCGGCATCGTGGGGGTGCTGCAGCACGAGGCGTCCGCACGTGGGCTCGCTGCGATGTCCCTGTGGGCCGCCGTCCCGCACTACGTCGCGCACCCGCCGTCGCCCAAGGCCACGCTCGCGCTGCTGCGCCGGCTCGAGGAGATCCTGGGCGAGCCCATCTCGATGGGCGACCTGCCGGACGAGGCGGCGGCGTGGCAGCAGGGGGTCGACGAGCTCGCGGGCGAGGACGGCGAGATCGGCGAGTACGTGCGCCAGCTCGAGGAGGCCAAGGACACGGCCGATCTTCCCGAGGCGTCAGGCGAGGCGATCGCTCAGGAGTTCGAGCGCTACCTGCGGCGCCGCGACAAGGGCACCGGGAACGCCTGACACCAGCGGCGGAGCCTGCGGCCCACCCGGAGCGCCTCGCGCCCCACAGGTCGCACCGCGCAGCCCCCGTGCGGTCGGCGCACCTGGGCGCGGTTCGCGCACGCCCGTGGGCGCCGCTCGTGGGTCAGAGGCGCACGCCGAGGAGGGCGTCCACGGTGCGCGCCACGACGCCGGGCGCACCCTCGTCGAAGCCTGTGCCGCCGACCTGCGAGCCGGTCAGCGTGCGCGCCGCCCACTCGTCGACGACGGCCAGCGCGGTGGGCGTGTCCAGGTCGTCGGCGACGGCCGCGCGCACCGCCGCGAGCACGGGGCCCGCGTCGGCGCCGCCGTTGCCGGACAACGCACGCCGCCACGTCTCCAGGCGCTGCACGCCCTGGGCGAGCACGGCGTCCGTCCACTCCCAGTCGTCGCGGTAGCGGTGCGCGAGGATCGCCAGCCGGATCGCCATCGGCTCGACCCCCTGCTCGCGCAGCCGCGAGACCAGCACGAGGTTCCCGCGCGACTTGCTCATCTTCTCGCCGTCGAGCGCGACCATCCCCGCGTGGACGTGGACCCGGCCGCCGGAGCCGCCCCCGAGCACCCGCAGGTGCGACGTGCTCATCTCGTGGTGCGGGAACAGCAGGTCGGAGCCGCCGCCCTCCACGTCGAACGACGCACCGAGCGCGTCGCCCGCGATCACGGCGCACTCGATGTGCCAGCCTGGCCTGCCGCGGCCGAGCGACGCGCCGTCCCAGGACGGCTCGTCGGGCCGTTCGGCGCGCCACAGCAGCGGGTCGAGCGGTGAGCGCTTGCCGGGACGGTCCGGGTCGCCGCCGCGCTCGGCGAACAGCTCGAGCATCGTCGTGGCGTCCAGGTGCGCGACGGCGCCGAACTCCGGGTCGCGCGAGAGGTCGGCGTAGACGTCCTCCCCCGGTCCGCCGGGGACGGGCAGCCGGTAGGCCGCGCCGTCGGCGACGAGCTTCTCGACGGCGACGACGATCGAGGCGACCGACTCCACCACGCCCGCCCAGGCATCCGGCGGGACGACGCCGAGCGCCGTCATGTCCTCGCTGTAGAGGGCGACCTGCTGGGCGGCGAGCTCGCGCCAGTCCACACCCGTCGCGGTCGCACGCTCGAGCAGCGGGTCGTCGACGTCCGTGACGTTCGAGGCGTACAGCACGCGCTTGCCCTCGTCGCGCCATGCCCGTCCCAGGACGTCGAACGCGAGGTAGGTCGCTGCGTGGCCGATGTGCGTCGCGTCGTACGGCGTGATGCCGCAGACGTAGAGCGACGCGTCGGGCCCGGGCGCTGCGACCACGAGCTCGCCGGTGGACGAGTCGCGCACGCGGACGGGGCCACCACGGCCGGGGAGCTCGGGGATCTGCGGGGCCGGCCAGGTGAGCACGCGCCAAGCCTAACGGCGCGGTGAGGCGACTCGTACGGCGCACTCGACCGGCGAGCGTCAGAATCGGGGCGTGGACGACGAGCGCCTGCTGCGGACCTACACCGACGTCGACGACGAGTGGCGCCGGGTGGACCACCTGCCGACGACCGGCGCGGTGTGGGTCGTCGCCCGTGACGGCGACGCCGTGCGCGAGCTGGCCCAGGCGCACCGGCTCAGCTCCCAGGCGCTGCGGGTGCTCGAGGAGCACCCCGTCGCTCCCTCGTCGGACGAGGAGTCCGGACGGCACCTGCGCGGACGCGTCGACCGCTTGACCGACGGCGAGCTCGTGCTGTCGGTGTCCACGGTGTCGTATGTCGAGCAGACCCGCGACGTCCGCACCGGACTGCTCCTGTGCGTGCTGACCGACGACCTCCTGATCACGTGCGAGCACGGCGAGGCCGACGTCCTCACGCTCGCCGCGGACCGGCTGTGCGACGGGCCGTTGGTGCCGGACTCCGGCGTCCGCCAGGTCCTGGCGGCGATCCTGCTCACTCTGGTGAACCGCGCGTCCGACGTCGAGGCGGATCTCGGTGACGCCGTGGCGGACCTCGAGCAGCTGGTGGTCACGCCGGGCTCCGCGGTGGGCGCGGACCGACCGAACGGCCAGGGCCCGCTCCGGGCGGTCTACGCGCTCAAGCGCGAGATCGCCGAGGCTCGCCGAGCGCTCGGGCCGATGACGAGCGCCCTGCCGGAGCTCGAGGCACAGACGCGGGTGCAGCTCGCCAAGGACCGCGGGCGCAGCGGGCACGCCGCGACACCCGAGTGGATGCATCACGTGCGCGAACGAGCCGACCGTGTGGACTCGCACCTCGAGTCCCACGACGCGCTGCTCGACGCGATGCTCTCGGTGTACCTCAGCAACGTGTCGGTCCGGCAGAACGAGGACATGCGCAAGATCTCGGCGTGGGCGGCCATGATCACGGTGGCCACCCTCATCGCGGGGATCTACGGCATGAACTTCCGGCACATGCCCGAGCTCGCGTGGCCCTACGGGTACCCCTTCGCGCTCGTCCTCATGGCCGGCGCCTGCCTGCTGCTGTTCCGGGCGTTCCGTCGCTCGGGCTGGCTGTGACGAGCGTCCGTCAGGACGTGGCCGGCAGCGCGTCGACCGCGCCCGTCAGGAGCAGCACGACGACGAGCGCGGCCAGGCCCAGCCGGTAGTACACGAAAGGCCTGTAGCTGAAGGTGGACACGATCTTCAGGAACGCGATGATCACGAGGTAGCCGACGACGAACGCGACGACCGTGGCGAGCAGGGTCGCCCCGAGACCCGGGGTGCCCGCCGTGCCGAAGTCGTCGACGGACTTGGCCAGCTGGAACAGGCCCGACCCGAACACGGCGGGGATCGCGAGCAGGAACGAGTACCGCGCGGACGCTTCGCGGGTGTAGCCCATGAGCAGACCGCCCGTGATGGTGCCGCCCGACCGTGAGACGCCCGGGATCAGGGCGAGCGCCTGCCAGAACCCGAACTGCACGGCGTCGCGGGCGGTCAGCTGCTCGAGCGGCTTGGCCCGTGCGCCGATCCGGTCCGCCCAGCCCAGGATGAGCGCGAAGAGGGCCAAGGTCAGCGCGACGAGCCACAGGTTACGGAACGCGTGCTCGATCTTGTCCTGGAAGAGCAGCCCGAGCACGACGATCGGGACCGTGCCGAGCGCGATGAACCACGCCATGAGCGCGTCGTGATCCGGCCGCCGGCCGACCGGCGCCCCGACCCGCGCGCGCAGGTCCGTGCCGTACGCCCCCCGCAGCGCTGACCACCACGCGGACACGATGCGGACGATGTCCCTGCGGAAGTACAGCAGCACCGCAGTCTCGGTCCCGAGCTGGGTGATCGCGGTGAACGCAGCACCCGGATCACCACCGAGCAGGTCGCCCACGATGCGCAGGTGCGCGCTCGAGGAGACCGGGAGGAACTCGGTCAGGCCTTGCACGAGACCGAGGACGATCGCTTCGAGCCAGTTCATGTCTCCCACGGGCGGTCACGATATCCCGGCGTCCGCCCGGCGGCCGCCGCGGGAGCGCCGAGCAGCGGGACGCCGCGGCTAGGGTGACGCACCATGGAGCATCGTCACGTCGGACGCACGGGCCTGCGTGTCTCGCGCATCGGCCTGGGCACCATGACCTGGAGCCGGGACACCGACGAGCACGAGGCCGCCGAGCAGCTGCGCGAGCTCGTCGCGGCGGGTGGCTCGCTGGTCGACACGTCGTCCTCCTACGCCGAGGGAGGTGCCGAGGAGCTCCTCGGCTCGCTCATCGGCACGGTCGTCGCGCGAGACGAGCTCGTGCTGTGCACCAAGGCAGGCGTGCGGCGCACCGCCACCGGGCCGGTCGTCGACGCCTCGCGCGGCGGACTGCTGGCGTCGCTCGACGCCTCGCTCGAGCGTCTCGGCACGGATCACGTCGACCTGTTCCTCGTGCAGTCCCCCGACCCGCGCACGCCCCTGGAGGAGACGGCCTTCGCGCTGCGGCAGGCGGTCTCCTCGGGCCGCGCACGGTACGTCGGCGTGGCGAACCACGCGGGCTGGCAGGTCGCCGCGCTCGCGGCGATGCTCGACGCTCCGTACGACCGCGTCGGCCTGTGCGCCGTCCAGATGGAGTACTCGCTGCTGCAGCGCGGGATCGAGCGTGAGGTCGCGCCGGCCGCGCGCGCTCTCGGTGCAGGCGTGCTGGCGTGGTCCCCCCTCGGCCGCGGGGTGCTCACCGGCAAGTACCGGCGCACGGTCCCGGCCGACTCACGCGCGGCATCGCCGCACCTGGCCGGCTTCGTCGAGCCGTACCTCACCGCCCCCGCGTCGGCGGTCGTGGACGCGGTCGTCACCGCGGCCGCAGGCCTGGCGCGCCAGCCGCTCGAGGTCGCGCTCGCGTGGCTCGCCCGGCGCGACCTCGTCGCGTCCGCGATCGTCGGAGCGCGCACCGCGAGCCAGCTGCGCGGTGCCCTGACGAGCCTCGACCTGGAGCTGCCGGACGAGATCGCCCAGGCGCTGGACGACGTCTCGGCTCCGGTCGTCGGTTATCCGGAGCGGTTCTAGCCCGACGCGCACGACACGCCTGTGGCGCCCGCCCCCAGGGGTGCGAGCGCCACAGGTCGCGACCAAGACGGCCGGCTACTTCTTGACCACCAGGGTCCGCGTGCTGGTGGCCGGGGCGTACGTCGTCGAGCCGAGGTACGTGACCGTGACCTTCCACGTGCCCTTGGCGAGCCTGGGCAGCGAGAGCGTGGCCGTGCCGGACCGCAGCGTCACGGTGGTCGTCGTCGAGCGTCCGCCCTTCGACACCCTGACCTTCACCTTGCCGGTGGCGGTCGCCAGGCCGCGGGGCACCGAGACGGTGACCGCTGCCTTGCCCTTCGTCGTGGACGTCGGCGCCGTGGTGACCTTGAGCGCCACCGAGGAGACCTTGCCGACGGTGACCTTCAGGCCTCGCGTCGCGGACGCGCTCGCGACGTCGGCGCTGCCTGCGTACGTGGCCCGCAGCGTGTACGACTTCACCGCGAGGTTCGACGGCAGCGTGAGGACCGCCCGCCCGGTGCTCGACAGCGTCGCGCTGCGCGACGATCCGGCGCCGCTCAGCGTCACCTTCCCGGGCGCCGCCTTGCCTCGTGCGTCGACCACCGTGACGGTCACCTTGACGGACGTGCCGTACGCACTGCTCGCGACCGCCGAGACGGACACCTTCGCACCGGCCTTGGCGACCCTGAGCGTCCTCGGGGCAGAGGCCGACGACGCGTGCGTGTCGTCCCCGCTGTAGGTGGCGGTGACCGTGTAGGTACCCGCGGGCAGCGAGGCCGGGGCGGTGAACGTGGCCGTGCCGTCGACGAGGTCCGAGGTCACGGGTCCGCCCGGGAGCCCGCTCAGCGCGACGGTGCCGGTCGCCCCGTCGCTCACCGTGGCCCGGTAGGTCACGGCGGTGCCGTACGTCGCCGACGTCGGGCCGGCGAGGGTGACGTCCGCACGCTCGCGGATCCGCAGCTCCACCCAGGACGGCGCGATCGAGTAGCCCCGGCCGAGGTAGGCCACCGTCCACACGTCACCGACCTGCTCCGAGGTGATGGTCGGAAGCGTCACCGAGACGACCGAGCCGTCCCGCTTGAGTGCCACGGGAGCCCCGACGGGTGCGCCGTCCTGGTCGAGCACGACCACGCTGCCCGCGGGAGCACCGGTGCCGACGGCGCGCGGGACGTTCGCCCCGCTGGAGTTGTACGTGACGAACGGCGCGTAGCCCGGCGCGCGCACCTGGACGGCAAGCGTCGGAGCCGTGCCCGGCGCGAGGTCGCTGGTCGCGACGCCGTCGACGGTCACGCTCGTCGAGCTCGCGTGGCGCTTCGCCCCCAGCGAGCCGAGCAGGTCCGCGTAGGCGTCGACAGCCTCCGAGGCGAAGTCGCGCGCGTTGGCCAGACGGTCGCCGCCCGCGGCGAGCGTGCCGGTCAGGGTCGTCTCCGGCGTGTTGGGCAGGTCGCGCCCCGCAACGAACCAGTACTCGGTCATGTACTCGGTGTACGTCCCGTTGTCGTTGGCCCGGATGGCCTGGTCGACGACCGGCGCGCGGTTGCCGGAGGCGTCCTCGTGGTCACCGCGGTGCACCAGCAGCGCGGGCACCTGCAGCCGGCGCGCCGACTGGATGGTCTTCGTGGTGTCGCCGCCCGGGTAGAACCAGTGCGGGCTGGCGCCCGGCTCCCCCGCCGCCGCGTACTCCGCGACCGCGTTCGGCAGGTAGGCGCTGACCAGGTCGCCGTACAGGTAGCCCGGCGCGAGGGTCTTGCCGTCGGTGACGACGGGCTGACCGCTGGTGCGGATGTGGTCGTACGCCGATCCGGAGTTGCTGACCGAGAACAGCGAGAAGTCGAGGTTGTAGACCGTCTTGATGCCCTCGGACTTCGCCTGCGCGTTGAGCTCGGGCAGCACGGCACGCGTGTTGTGGCACCACGTCCCGCCGAACAGCAGCGGAACGTCGCTGGAGGCATAGCGAGGGTCGCTCAGCAGGTGGATCGTCTCGGGGTACGTCAGCTGCTGGACGCGCCAGCCGTCGGCCGCGTCGGCCTCGCTGAGGATCTCGCCGCCGTACTTCGTCGCGTCCGCGTAGGACGCGGCGTGCCGGCGGTTGACCTCGTGCCTGTAGAACTCGAACTGGGTGCTGACGTCGAGGTCCGGGTCCCCGGCGGTGCCGCCGGCGGCGAGCAGCGTCTCCTTGACGGCGTCCTGGTAGGCGGTCTGCTCGGGCAGGGTGTCGAGGTCGGCCGCCGTCTTGCGCTCGGAGAGGGAGGCGACGACCCGGTCGTCCTTCCCCTCGTCGTCCTCGCGGTCCTTGTCGACGACGACGAGGTACGGGCCGACGACCTTGCCGTCCTCGGTCCGGACGAACTGCGGGGACGGGTCGTCGCCGTTGAGCAGCTCGATGAGCGGGCCGCCGGTGGTCGACGGGTTCCCCTCGTTCTTCCAGTACTCCAGGCCCGCACCGGTCAGGCGGGTCTCGAGCTCGGACCAGTCGAAGACGTTCAGCGCGCCGCCGTCGATGCGGGGGTTGAAGACGTAGATCCTCGGCACGCCGATGCTGGTGGCCGCAGCGTTGATGTGGGCGATCTCGGCCTGGGTGCTGGCGTCCGTCGGGTCGCCGAACAGCACGGCGTGACGACCCTGCTCGAAGCGCAGCAGGTACTTGAGCCGCTCGATCGTGATCGTCTCGAAGACGTGCTGACCGCGCACGGGCTCCAGGGACGGGAAGACGTCCGCGAGGTAGTCGAAGTCGACGCCCGAGCTGATCGCGGGCGTGGTCGTCGGGGCTGCGGCGTGCGCGGCCGGCGCGAGCACGATCGCGGGCGCTGCGGCCAGCGCGGCGATCACGATCCCGGCGAGCCTGCGTCGCACGGTGGAGATGGACATGGCGATGTCGTCACTTTCTCGCGCTGCGAGGCGCGGGTGGGTGGAGGTGGAGCTGGTCAACGGACGGGCTGCGCCGCGGGGGTCGGCGGCCGGTCCGCTCGAGCGGGCGGGACGAGCTGCCACGTGACGCTGAGCTGCCCGGTCTCCGCCGAGACCTGCACGTCGGGGTGGGCGGGAGCAGCGACGGCGGGCGGGTACGGCGCGGTCGTGTGGTGCACGACCGCCTCGGGTGCGCCGGCGGGGTTGACCGCGGTGACGGGGACGCGCGTCGGTGCGAAGGCGGTGAGCAGCGGGTTGTCGAGCTGCAGCGGTGGCAGCGCGGGGTGCGCGGTGCCAGGGCTCGAGACCTGAGCGGCGGGCGTCGTAGCCGACGTCGCGGGTGCGCTCGGCGTCGCGGGCGCGGTCGGTGCCGCGGTGGTCGCGACCCGGCGCCCGCCACCGCGTGCGTAGTGCGACGCGAGCAGCAGCACGCCGGCGACGGCGAGCGCACCGAGGATCACGAGCCCGGTCAGCGGCGGGACCGTCTCGTTCGACGTCTGCTCGGTCTCCGGCGAGGGCGTCGCGGCTTCCGCCAGCGTCACGGCGCTCTGCGAGACGACCTGGCCCTGGTACGCCACGACGAAGTGGTGCTCGCCGGCGGGGACGTCCTGCGGGATGACGACGTCGGTGCTGAACGCGCCGGCCTCGTCCGTGGTGACCGTCGTCAGGAGGACCGGGTCCGAGTGGAGCTCGACGTCGAGCTGGACGCCTGCGGCGTAGCCGGAGCCGCTCAGCGCGACCGTCGCACCGGGCTCGACGTCGCCGATCCAGGTGAGCTCGCCGACGACCGCGGTCACAGGCGTCCCGATCGTGACCGCCTCGGAGGGCGTGGACGCGGCGGACTCGCCCACCTCGTTCACGGCGCGCACGGCCGCGCGGTAGCTGCCGTCGGGCAGGTCACGGAACTCGTGCGTGGTCGTCCGGGCGTCGACCTCGGCGCGGTTGCCGCCGCTGAGCAGCACGACGTAGCCCGTCACGCTGTCCAGCTCCACGTCCACCGACGGCTCCCACGTCACGACGATCGTCGTCCCGTCGACCGTGAGCGTCGGGGTGCCGGGCGCGGACGGGGCCCCGGCGACGACCTGTTCGTCCGGGTCGATCCCGAGGTCGTCGGTGACGGGCGTGGCCGGTGCGGCCACCGGCGGCGGCGTGGTGCCCGGGGCGGTGGTGGCGCCGGGCGCGGGTGCCGCCGTCGGTGCGGCCGTCGCCCCGGGTCGCGGGCTCGGCGCGGTGGTGGGCGTCGGCGACTTCGTGGGCGTGGGGGTGACCGGGCTCGGCGCCTTCGTCGGCGAGGGTGTCCTCGACGGCGCAGGGGTCGGCGACTTCGTCGGGGTCGGCGTGAGGTTGTAGTCCGCGGGCAGGTCGTCCTCGTAGAGCACCTCGTCGGCGGCGCCCTGCCAGATGCCCGTGCTCGCGCTGCTGTGCACGATCCGGCCCTTGTACTTGGGGTTGTTCCCGTCGTACTCGTGGCACGTCGGGATCGGCTGGCACCACTTGTCCTCGGGGAGGTACGTGAGCGCCGCGCCGCGGTCGTCCTGCAGGCAGTGCTGGTCGTCGGCGCCGTCGACCCACTGCACGCTCGTGGCGTCGGCCCGGCTCGCCTGGGCGACAGGCAGGGCGAGGCCCAGCAGGGCGACGACGAACACCGCGGCCAGCGGGCGGGTGCGGCGGTGGAGCTGGAGAACGAGGTTCACGAGGGACGCTCTCTTCCTGGGGGCAGGGGCGTGCAGAGGTCAGCGAGCGCGCAGACGCTCACGAGGGCTGGGTTCGACCGCACAGGCTCCGACCGGGACGCCACCCCAGGGGGCGTCGTCGGGGTCGGTGGCATCGTCGGGATCGGTGGCGTCGTGCGCCGGGCGGGCGGGCCGCGGGTCGGACGTCGACGCGAGCGCGGCGGCCACGTCGGGGTTGGGGGCCTCGAACACCTCGTCGTCGAGCCGGCCCTCCTTGCGGGCGACGATGGTCGCGGCCACCGCGGCGGACGTCACGTTGTTCGTCGTGCGGGCCATGTCCGCCAACGCGCTGATCGGCAGCGTGAGGATCACGACCTCGAGCGGCAGCCCGGCGGCGGCGAGCACGGTGGTCGCGGTGACGGTCGCGGTCCCGGGCACACCCGCCGTGCCGATCGACACGACGAGACCGAGCAGGACGAGCACCGCGTAGTCCCCCAGCCCGTACGGGATCCCGAGGGCGTTGACGGAGTACACCGCCAGGAGGGTCGGCCAGATCCCGGCGCACCCGGGCATGCCGATCGTGGTGCCGAGAGGTGCGGTGAACCCGGCGATCTCCGCGGGGACGCCGACGCGCGTGCGCAGCAGGCTCGTGGTCAGCGGCAACGTGCCCGCGCTGCTCTGGGTCGTGAAGGCGGTCAGCTGCGCGGGAAGGAGGTGCCGGAAGAACGCGACCGGGCTCACGTCCGCCGAGACCCGCAGGAACACGCCGTTGACGAGGTAGGTGTGCGCGAAGCACACGACGAACGCGACGACGAGCAGCGTGAGCAGCGGCCACAGCTGGCTCGTGTCGGCCGACACGGTCGACGTGAACGACGCGGTGAGCGCCAGCACCGCGTACGGCGTGAGGCTGATGACGAACCCCACGGCGCGGTAGATGATCTCGCGGAGCGACTCGACGAGCCTCGTGAACGGGGCGACCTTCTCCGGGTGCTTGTCGGCGATCACCGAGCACGAGACCGCCACGAGCAGCGTGGTCAGGATGATCGGGATGATGTTGTTCTCCGAGACGTCCTTGACGACGTTCGTCGGGAAGAAGCCGATGAAGACCGCCGAGAAGGGCTGGCGGACCGAGTCCAGCGAGCGCGTGTCGACCTCCTGCGTGCCCAGCTGGGCACCCGAGCCGAGGCCGACGAGCAGAGCCGTGCCGAGCGCGAGGAAGATGGCGACGAGGTTGAGCCCGAGCAGCCAGTAGACGGACCGCCCGCCGATGGTCCGCAGCTGAGCCGTGGAGCCCAGCGACGTGATGCTCGACAGGATCGAGACGATCACGAGCGGGGCGACGATCGTGAGCAGCAGGTTGACGTAGACCCTGCCGAGGGGCTGCACGTACTCGACGTGGTCACGGAACACCACGCCCACGCCGACGCCGAGGAACAGGCCGACGAACGTCAGGACCGAGAAGTTCACGCGCTTGCGCGACAGGGCGAGGATGCCGGCGAACAGGCCGACGGTGACGGCCAGGGCGGCCGCGTCCCAGACGTTCACGGGGGGCTCCGATCGTGCGCGAGCAGCGCCCCGGCGACCGACGACGGTCGCGGGCGTGCTCAGGGGGAAGGGGATGGCCCTCAGGCGCGGGAGAAGGCCCCGCGCGGGAGGATCGACGTGCGACAGGGGGCGGCGCAGGAACATCGACGCAGTCGGTGCTCGGATGCGCGCCTCACGCTTGTGCTCCTCGTCGTCTCGAGGCGTCGATCGCTCGTCGCCGTGCTTGTCGTCGCGCGGCGCACGACGACCTGGTCATCACCCGGGGCACCCCGCCACGGACGGAGGGTTGCCGGTCTCCCAGCCGGGGCTTGTCGGAGACGCTCGTGACCTGTCAGCGGCGACCTTATCCCTACTGGATAGGTCACCGTTTCGCTGACGTGCTCTTTCTACTCAGCCGCGGTTCGCCGTGTCAACGAACGAGACGTCGACATCCGGGATCTGAGACCCCGTTCACCCGTTCGGGCGCCCGGTGCTGCCGGGCAGGTGACCGCGCGGGCAGCGCGCGGCAGCCCGCTCCCCCGGCGAGCGGGCGCCGGCCCCGGCCCACTGCGGGCGGTGAGCACGACAGGACGCGGCGCGCCGGGCGCGCCGTCAGCACTCGGCGGAGGGGGTGCGCTCAGCGCGCCGTCTCGACCTCGTCGTAGTCGTCGTCGCCCGCCCAGTCCCCCTCGACGTCCGCGGGCTCGTCGTCGTCCTCGTCCTCGTCGTCGTCGAACTCGTCGTCCTCGTCCTCCTCGGCGAGGTAGAACGGGGTCGCCTCGCCGTGCACCGTGCCCAGCGCGTCGTCGTAGACCTCGAAGGCGTCCGCGAGGACGTCGTAGGCGTCGTCGACGGCGGGGTCGTCCTCGCCCTGGCGCGCGACGACGGCGCTGTAGTGCGCCTCGAGCGCAGCGACGAAACGGTCCAGCGCGGCACGGGGGTCGACGGTCATGCCCGAACGCTACCGCCGCTCAGCGGTCGCTGACAGGACCGAAGGCAGGACGAGGCGAGCGCACACCCGTCGACAGGGCCGCGCGTCCCGTAAGGAGGCACGTCGTCGGGTGCACAATGGCCGCACGCGAGTCGGCAACGGAAGGGTGGCGGATGGCCGTCGAGACGCGTCAGCGACGCCGGGACTGGGTCGCGCAGGGCGGGCAGTACGAGTACCGCGTGGTGGTCCTGCCACGCACCACGAGCCGCAGCGACGCCCAGCGCCTGCTCACCGAGCAGGCCGAGTACGGCCGCTGGGAGCTGGCACGCTCGGTGCTCTACGTCGGGGGCGAACGGCGCGTGTGGCTGCGCCGCAAGGTCCTGCGCGTGCGCAGCACGCTGGGCTGAGTCGCACCCCGAGCGGGCAGCCGGCCCAGGTCCGCGCCCCGGCGAGCGGGGCGCGCGGTGGTCAGTACGACGACAGCAGCCGGTCCAGCACGCGCGTGCCGAACTTCAGCGCGTCGATCGACACACGCTCGTCGACGCCGTGGAACATGCCCGCGAAGTCGAGGTCCTCGGGGAGCCGCAGAGGTGCGAACCCGTAGCCCGTGATCCCCAGGCGCGACAGCGACTTGTTGTCCGTGCCCCCCGACAGCGTGTACGGCAGCACCGCCGCGCCGGGGTCCTCGGCGAGCAGCGCGTCCGTCATCGCGTCGACCAGCGAGCCGGTGATCGGGGCCTCGAGCGCGACGTCGTGGTGGATGTGCTCGAGCCGCACGTGCGGGCCCGCGAGCCGCTCGAGGGTCTCGCGGAACTGCGCCTCGCGGCCCGGCAGGAACCGGCCGTCGACCGCGGCCTCGGCCCGTCCGGGCACCACGTTGGCCTTGTAGCCCGCCATCAGCTGCGTCGGGTTGGACGTGTGCCGCAGGGTCGCCCCGACGAACCGGCTCGCCGAGCCGAGGGCCGCCACCAGCGCGTCGATGCCCTGCTCGTCGTCCGGGTCGAACGGCAGGCCGGTGAGGTCGGCGACACCCTCCAGGAGGGCACGAACCGTCGGCGTCAGCTCGAGCGGCCACGCGTGCCGTCCGATGCGCGCGACGGCCTCGGCCAGGTGGGTCACGGCGTTGTCGGGGGTGACCTGGCTGCCGTGGCCCGCGCGGCCCTCGGCCACCAGCCGGAGCCACGACAGGCCCTTCTCGGCGGTCTGCACGAGGTACGCGCGGCGCCCACCGACCGTGACGGAGAACCCGCCGACCTCGCTGATCGCCTCGGTCGCACCCTCGAAGATCTCCGGCCTGTGGTCGACGGCCCACCCCGCGCCGTACGCCCCGCCCGCCTCCTCGTCGGCGAACATCGCCAGCACGACGTCGCGCGCGGGCTTGCGGCCCTCACGCGCCATCTGGCGCACGACGGACAGGATCATCGCGTCCATGTCCTTCATGTCCACCGCGCCACGTCCCCACAGCAGGTCGCCCTCGACGTGACCCGCGAACGGGTCCACCGTCCAGTCGGACGCCTGCGCCGGGACCACGTCGAGGTGCCCGTGCAGCACGAGGGCGGGCCGGGTGCGGTCGGCGCCCTCGATCCGCACGGCCAGGCTCGTGCGACCGGGCGCACTCTCGAACACCTCCGGCTCGAGCCCCACGTCGCTCAGCAGCCCCGCGGTGTACTCCGCCGCGGCCCGCTCCCCCGGCCCCGACCCGTCCCCGTAGTTCGAGGTGTCGAACCGGATGAGGTCGCGGCAGATGTCGACCACCTCGTCGGCGGCGGTCAGTGCGGGGTGCGGGCTCTCGTTCGTGGGCACCCGCCCACCGTACCGGCGCGGTGGGCGGGTGACGGCCGCAGGCCTCAGACCTGAGCGGCCGCCGTCAGGCCGCGCCGGACCAGCAGCGGCTGGATCTGCGGGTCACGGCCGCGCAGGTCACGGAATGCCGCCATCGGGTCCACCGACCCGCCGCGTCCGAGCAGCCGCGCGCGGAACGCGTCGCCGTTCTCGCGGCGCAACCCGCCGTTCTCGCGGAACCACTCGACGGTGTCCGCGTCGAGCACCTCGGACCAGATGTAGGAGTAGTACCCCGCCGAGTAGCCGCCCGAGAAGACGTGGTTGAAGTACGTGCTGCGGTAGCGCGGCGGCACGGCGTCGAGCGCCACACCCGCGCGCTCGAGCGCCGCGGCCTCGAACGCCTCCACGTCGGCCGGGTCGGTGGGGACCTCGTCGGGCGACAGGCGGTACCAGGCCTGGTCGAGCAGGGCGGCGGCGAGGTACTCCGTGGTCCGGAAGCCCTCGCCGTCCTGGCGGCCCGCGAGCAGCGTCGCGACCCACTCCTGCGGCATCGGCTCCCCCGTCTCGTGGTGCACCGCGAACGCCTGCAGCACGCGGGGCTCCCACGCCCAGATCTCGTTGACCTGCGACGGGTACTCGACGAAGTCGCGCGGCACCTCGGTGCCCGACTGCGAGGGGTAGCGCACGGCCGAGAGCAGCCCGTGCAGCGCGTGGCCGAACTCGTGGAACATCGTCGTGACCTCGTCCCACGTGAGCAGCGTCGGCTGACCGTCCGGCGGCTTGGGGATGTTGAGGTTGTTCACGACGACGGGCTGCTCGCGCAGCAGGGTCGACTGGTCCACGAGGTTGTTCATCCACGCGCCCCCACGCTTGGACTCGCGTGTCCAGTAGTCCGCGAGGAACAGCCCGAGTCCCGACCCGTCCGCGTCGAAGACCTCGAACACGCGCACGTCCGGGTGGTAGCCCACCAGGTCGGTCCGTTCGGCGAACGTCAGCCCGTACAGCTCACCGGCCGCACGGAACACGCCCTCGTGCAGCACCCGGTCCAGCTCGAGGTAGGGGCGCAGCGCGGTCTCGTCGAGCGACCTGGCCCGGGCCCTGACCCGCTCGGCGTAGTGCGCCCAGTCCCACGGCTCGAGGCGCGCCCCGGGCTCGTCCTGCTGGAGGGCCTCGGTGAGCGCCTGCGCCTCGGCACGCGCGTTCGCCACCGCCGCGGGAGCCAGCCGCGCGAGCAGGTCCGCGACCGCCTCCGCCGACTTCGCCGTGGCGTCCTCGGCGACGTAGGCGGCGTGGTGCGGGTAGCCCAGAAGCCGGGCGCGCTCGGCGCGCAGCCGCACGATCTGCAGCAGCGTCGCGCGCGTGTCGTGCTCGCCGCCCGGGCCACGGGAGACCGAGGCGCGGTGCAGGCGCTCACGCAGCCCGCGGTCACGCAGCGTGACGAGCTGCGGCTGGCTCGTGGGCAGCTGCAGGTCGAGCAGCCACGCGCCCTCGTGCCCCCGCTCCGCCGCCGCACGAGCGGCGGCGTCGCGCGCGTCCTGTGACAGGCCGTCGAGCTCCGACTCGTCGGTGACGAGCACCGCGGCGTCGTTCGTCGCCGCCAGAACCTCACGGCCGAACACCGTGGTGAGGGTCGTGATCTGCGCGTTCAGCTCACGCAGGCGGGCCTGCGCCCCCTCGTCGAGCCGAACGCCCGCACGGACGAAGGCGCTCCGGGTCCGCTCGAGCAGCCACGCGGTGTCCGGCTCGAGGGTGAGCCTGCCCTCGGCCACCTGCGCGTCGAGGGCCTCGAGGCGTGCGAACAGCCGCGCATCGAGGTGGATGGCGTCCAGATGAGCGGCGAGCTGCGGCGCGAGTGTCTCCTCGAGCGCGTCGATCTCGGGTGTCGAGTCGGCGCTGGACTGGTTGAAGAACGCGACGAGCACGCGGTGCAGCATGCGCCCCGCGCGCTCGAGCGCCACGAGCGTGTTCTCGGGCGTCGGCTCGCTGGGATCGGCCGCGATCGCCTCGACCTGCGCGCGGTGCTCGGCCATGGCGTGCTCGATCGCGGGTGCGTAGTGCTCGGTGCGGATCCGGCGGTAGTCGGGCAGCCCGTAGGGCAGCCTCGACGGCGCGGCGAACGGGTTCTCGGGGTCGAGCGGCGCAGGGGTCATGCGGGAATCATCGCCCATGGCGCGCCCCGCATCCGGTCGAGCAGCACGAGCCGGCCAGACGGGTGGTCAGGCGGTCGGGCCGGGAGGCTCGATGACGATCGCGGTCGAGCGGGCGCCCGCCGCGCGCGCGGCGTCGACGACGTGCTCGACGTCGATCAGCGGTCCCTCGACCAGCACGGGCTGGCCCAGCGCCGACTCCCCCGACCAGCTCACCGCCGCGTGCGGCGGGGGCCGGAACGCGACCTCGCTGGGCAGGTGCATCACGGCTGCGGCACGCACCCCGAGGTCCTCGGCCCGACGCAGCACCACGCCGGAGACGGCGTCGAGCCGCTCCACGGCCCGCACGAGCTCGCGCTGGCGGCGTTCCGTCGTGCGGAAGGTCACCGTGACCAGGCCGTCCTGCGGTCGCGCGTCGCCTGTGGCGAGCGCGTCGAAGCTGATCCCCCGCGTGGCGAACACGGCGGTCACCGCGGCGACCGTGCCCGGCCGGTTGGCACCGCGGACGAACACGACCCACCGGTCGTCCTGCTGGTCGTTCATCTGGTCCCTCCCTGCGCGAAGGCCTCTGGTCCGCCGGCGGCGTGCTGGTGCGTCCACGGCTCGACGTCGGCGGCGATCCGCGCGGCGACGGCGGCAAGTCGCCGCTCCTCGTCGTCCGCGAGCGCGGGCAGCAGCACCTGGGTCCAGCCGTCGGGACCGAGCACGACCGGCAGCCCGAGCACACCGCGGACCTGTGTGCCCACGAGGCGCACCTCGCCGTCGAGCTGCACCTGCCCGGCGACGACCGTGTCACGACCGTCGAGCACCGTGTCGATCAGGTCGATCGTGGCGCTGGCCGTCCCGGCGGCGGTCTTGGCGCCGCTCTGCTGCGTGAGCCACGGGCGCGCCGCCAGCCGGATGTCCGGCGGGAGCGCGTCGACGAGCCGGAAGGCCCCCGCGAGGTCGTCGGCGCCCGCGTCCACCAGCGAGCGCTTGGCGTCCGCGATCTCGTCGTCGTAGGAGTCCAGCGTCCGCTCGCCCCGCACGCGGGCGACCTCCGCGCGCCGCTCGTCGGCGTTCAGGCCCGCGATCCTCACCGTCGACCACAACGGGACGAGGTCGTCGCCGTGCTGACCCACGGCGAACCCGCCGACGCGGTGGCGCCGGACCCCGATCGAGGCGGCCACCTCGCGGCGGAACCGCAAGGTGTCCAGCCACGCGCCCATACCGATCACCCGGTGCCGGCCCAACGCCTCGGCGAAGATCGCGACGCCCAGCTCGACGGGGTTCGACACCACGACGACGACCTCGCGACCGGAGCCGTGCCGCGCGAGCGCGTCAGCGTAGGTGGCGAAGACGCCCGCGTTGACGTGGGCGAGCGCCCGCCGGTCGACCGGGACCCCGGGCTGCGTCCCAGCGGTCTGCCCGGCGGCGACCACGACGACATCGGCGACCACGTCTGCGGGGTCCAGCGTGACGTCGAGCATCGGTGCGTGCTCGTCGTACGCGTCCACGAGGTCCGCCGCGAGCCCGTAGGTCGCGCGCGACGACGGTCCTTCGCGACGCCCGACGAGCTGCAGGCGCGACGTGGCGGGCAGCACGCGCCGCTCGACGAGCTGCGTGCACACCTGCCGACCGACGTCACCCGTCGCGCCCAGCACCGCCACGTCCATGCGGCGAGCGTAGGCGGCGCAGGTTGCGAGCGCGTGACATGCGGCGCGGAACCCCCGCCGGGCGCCCTCAGGCGCTCGCGAGCACCTCGGCGACGGAGACGGACGGGTACCCGTGCGCCGCGGCCACCGCCGCGTTGACGAGCCGCCCCGCGTGCACGCTCAGGCCGCTCGCGAGGGCCGGGTCGTCGGCCACGGCGGCCCGCCAGCCGCGTGAGGCGAGCGCGTGGACGTACGGCAGCGTGACGTTGGTCAGCGCTCGCGTGGAGGTGATGGGGACGGCACCGGGCATGTTCGCGACGCAGTAGAAGACGCACCCCTCGACGAGATAGGTCGGGTCGTCGTGCGTGGTGGGGTGCGTGGACTCGAAGCACCCGCCCTGGTCGACGGCGACGTCGACGAGCACCGAGCCCGGACGCATGCGCGCGACGAGCTCGTCGGAGACCAGGCGCGGGGCCCGCGCGCCCGGGACGAGGACCGCGCCGATCACGAGGTCGGCCTCGGCCACCTCACGCTCGAGCGCCCACGCGTTCGACGCGAGCGTGCGGATGCGCCCGTTGCTCGCGTCGTCGATCTCCCGCAGCCGCGCCATCGACAGGTCGAGCACGGTGACGTCCGCGCGCATGCCCATCGCGATCCGCGCGGCGTGCCAGCCGACGGTCCCGCCGCCGAGCACGACGACACGCGCCGGGTCCACGCCCGGGACGCCGCCGAGCAGGATCCCGGCGCCGCCCGCGTTGCGCATCAGGTGGTAGGCGCCCACCTGGGTGGCGAGCCGCCCGGCGACCTCGCTCATGGGCGCGAGCAGCGGCAACGACCCGTCCGGCAGCTGCACGGTCTCGTACGCGATCGCCGTCGTCCCGGCGGCGAGCAGCGCGTCGGTCGCGCGACGGTCGGCCGCCAGGTGCAGGTAGGTGAACAGCACCAGGTCGTCGCGCAGGAACGCGTACTCGCCGGGGGTCGGCTCCTTGACCTTGCACACGAGGTCGGCCTCGCCCCAGGCGGTGGCCGCGTCGGGCACGACGTCGGCGCCCGCGGCACGGTACTCGTCGTCACCGATCGCCGAGCCCGCCCCGGCGCCGGTCTCGACGAGGACCCGGTGACCGTCGGCCACCAGCTGGTGCACCCCCGCAGGGGTCAGCGCCACGCGGTACTCACGGTTCTTGGTCTCCTGCGGGACTGCGACGATCATCTCGGCTCCCTGGTGGCGTGGGCGAGGTCTGCCCGGGGTGTGCGGGGCGCGCCGGGTCGCGGCGCCGCCACTCTCAGCATCGTGCTCGTGGCGAGGTCGCGCGAGAGGATCAGGGCATGTTCCGCAAGAGCCGCGCCGACGCTCCCGCCGGGTTCTTCGCGTGCGAGGCCGCGGGCCTGCAGTGGCTGCGCGAGGCCGCGGGCGCACCTGTGGTGCACGTGATCGACGTCGGCCAGGACCACCTCGACCTCGAGCGGCTCGTCGCGGTCCCGCCCACGCGCGAGGCAGCCGCGGCGTTCGGCCGTGCGCTGGCGCGCACGCACGCGGCGGGCGCGCCGGCGTTCGGCGCACCGCCGCCGCTCTGGGACGGCGACGGGTGGTTCGGGCCCGTGGACGCGCCGCTGCCCATGGCCGCGGGGACGCACGAGAGCTGGGGCGAGTTCCTCGCCGAACGCCGTCTGCGTCCACTGGCAGGGCTCCTCGCCCGGACCGCACCCACGCGCGTGCTCGACGACCTCGCGCGCGTCGCGGACCGCGCCGCCGACGGCACGTGGGACGACGACGAGCCGCCGGCCCGCCTGCACGGCGACCTGTGGGCCGGCAACGTCGTGTGGACGGCGTCGGGCGCGACGCTCATCGACCCCGCTGCGCACGGCGGCCACCGCGAGACCGACCTGGCGATGCTCGCCCTGTTCGGGCTGCCCCACCTCGAGGACGTCCTGGCGGCGTACGACGACGAGCGGCCCCTGCGCGCGGGGTGGCGGCGCAGGGTCGCGTTGCACCAGCTCTACCCGGTGGGCGTGCACGCGGTGCTGTTCGGAGGTCACTACGTGGCGCAGCTGGACCGGCTGCTGTCGTCGCTGCTCCCCTGAGACGCTCGCGCGCCGGTCAGTGCGCGCGGCCCTCGTGGGCGACCGCGCCCTCGGCGGGAGCGTCCGGCGGCATCATCCCGTCGTCCTCGTCGCCCTCCGGCATCGGCGGGTCGAGGGTGCGCAACCGCGAGAAGACCGCCCACGCGACCGCGACGAGCGGGACGCTGACGACCGCGCCGAGGATGCCGGCGGTCAGCGTGCCGCCCGCGACGGCGATCGCGACCACGACCGGATGGATCGAGACCTGCTTGCCCATGACCAGCGGCTGCAGCACGTGCCCCTCGAACTGACCGATGAGCGCGATGCCGATCCCGACGAACACCGCGGACCACAGGCCGTTGGCCGCGAGCGCGACGATCATCGCGATCACCATGGCCGCGGGCGCCCCGATCAGCGGGATGAACGCACCGATGAACACGAGGACCGCGAGCGGCGCAGCCAGCGGCACGCCGAGGATCAGCAGCAGGACGAACGCGAGCATCCCGTCCGTCACCGCGATGATCACGATGCCCCGCGTGTAGCCGGAGAACGTGTACCAGCCGGCGCCACCGGCCTGGATCCAGCCCTCCCGGAAGCGCTCGGGGAGCTGGTTGAGGAACCAGACCCACATCTCGCGTCCGCGGGCGAGGAAGAACACCGTGCAGAAGATCGCCAGCGCCAGCGCGGTGAACACCTCCACGACCGAGCCCGCGCTCGCGGCCGCCTGACCCGCCAGGTCGCCCGCGTGGTCCTGGACCCACTGCTGCGCGTCGTTGATCCAGCCGACGATCTGCTCGTTGGTGATCCGGAACGGCAGCGTGCCGCTCTCCAGGAAGTCGGTGATCTGCTTCAGCCCGTCGCTGAACCGCTCGGACAGGTCGCGCCACTCGTTCGCGACCGAGTAGCCGACGTACGTGAGCAGCCCCGCGAAGAACAGCACACCCGCGAGGATCGCCAGGGCGGTGGCCACGAACCGCGGCAGGAAGCGCGCGAGCAGCTCGACCAGCGGACGCAGCACCGCCGTGAAGACCAGCGCCAGGAAGACCGCGACGAACAGCAGCTTGACCTGGGACGTGGCGTAGAAGACCAACCCGACGGCGATCACCACGACGATCAGGCGCCACGCCGAGCCCGCGAGCATGCGCAGCCAGCGCGGGGCGTCGTGGTCGACGGGGGGCGACGTTCGCCGGGGCCCGGCGACCCGCCGGGCCGGCCGCGCGCCGTGCTGCGCTCCGGCACGCTGGCCGGGCTCCGCCATGTGCGCCCCCTCTCCCCGTCGTGCCGGCGGCACGGTCCTCGGGGCCGTCGGTGTCCCGTCTCGTCCCCGAGTCTGCCCCCGGGGGCCGATGCATGCCCGGCCGACGCACCGTGCTATCTTTTCTGCCGCACCACGGGGCGCCTCCGGGCATCTCGAGGGTTCACCTGTCCGGGTGGCGGAATGGCAGACGCGCTAGCTTGAGGTGCTAGTGCCCGCAAGGGCGTGGGGGTTCAAGTCCCCCTCCGGACACTCGTTGAGACAGCGAACACGAACGGCTCCGGGCTTCGGCTCGGAGCCGTTCGTGTTCGCTGTCGTTGTTGTTCGCTGTCGTTCGTGTTCGCCGCCGTTCGTTCGCCCGTCGTGCGCGCTGGGCTGCTCGGGCCGCCGCGCGTCGACCCATCACGCGCGTCGACCCATCACACGCGTCGACCCATCACACGCGTCGACGCATCACGCCGCCCGCGTCAGAGGTCCTGGTCAGCTCGTCCGGCTGAGCGGCGCCGCGAGCTCGATGTCGGCGCCCGCACGGAACCAGTCGACGTCCACGTGCCCGCCGGTCTGCGCCGTGGCGTAGGAGAAGATCGCGAACCGGTACCCGGTGAAGTGCTCGAGGCTGTACTCCATCGCCAGGTCGTCGCCGATCGGCGTCCAGGAGGCACCGTCGAGCGAGTAGGCGAACGAGGCACGGTCGGCGCAGCTCCTGAAGTCCACGTCCACCCGGAGCAGCACGGTCGGGGCGGTCAGCGGCACGGGTGCGCTGGTGAAGGCGACCTGCCCGTGCTGGTCGGCACGACGCATCACGAGTCGGCGGGCGCCCTCGGTCATCTCGACCGCCACGTACCCGTACTTGAGCTGGTACGCGGACAGTCCTGCGACGTCGCCGTCCACCATCGCCGAGACGTCCAGCGAGATCGCCGCGGCGCTCACCGGCCCGTACGTGCGCTGCGTCAGCGTGTTGCGGGCGTCGAGGATGCCCGACGCGATGCTGCCCGTGGTCAGCCGCAGGTGACCAGGTCGCTGCGTGAGCGACCAGAACCTGTTGTCCGGGTTGTGGTTCCACTGCCATGTCAGCCCGAGGCTCGACCCGTTCCAGGCGTTCTCGTCCGACGCCGTCAGGGCCGCGTCGGCCGTGTTCCAGTAGCCGGCCGGCTCGGGTCGGTTCTCGAAGTCGTCGGAGACGAGCAGGTCCGTCGCTCCCGCCGCAGGCGCACCCGCGCAGACGGTCGTCGCGGCGTCGAGCGCGTACACCGGCCACCCGTCGTCGTCCCACGTCACCCGTGCGAGCTGCGGGCAGCGACCGAGCGGCCCCTCGTCCTGGAAGAGCATGGCGTACCACTGCCCGTCAGGTGCCTGGACGAGGCCGCCCTGGGCGACCCCGCCGCCCGGGCGCCCCGCGACCGGCACCGCCTGGCTGAGCACGACCCTGCCCTCCCAGGTCCCGCCCTGCGACTGCGGCGTGAGCGACGTGGACCGCCACACGACCTGCTGGCGGATCCCTCCCGTCGGCCACTGGATCATGAAGACGTAGTAGTGGTCGCCGATCTTGTAGGCGTGCGCGCCCTCCGCGCCGAGCCCGCTGGTCTGGTCGACGTCCGCGTCCTCGACGAGCCGCGTGGCCGGGCCGTCCCACGCGAAGGTGCCGTCCACCTCCCGGCGCAGTCGCCGCAGGTCGAGCGCTCCGCCGCCGTAGACGAGGTAGGCGTCGCCGCCGTCGAACAGCAGGGACTGGTCGTGGGCGTAGCCGTCGAGCACGGACCTCGTCCACGGCCCGTGCTCGATGCTCGGCGTCGCGTAGACGTAGGTCTTCTGGGTGGTCAGGCTGCCGACCGAGACGTAGTACGTGCCCTCGTGGTGCCTGATGCTCGCGGCCCAGCTGCCCTGCCCGTAGGCGCTGCGCCCGTCCCGCAGGGCGAGCGCGTCCGTGTCCTCGAGGATCGGGGCGGTGTAGCCGGCGATCGACCAGTGCACCAGGTCGTTCGAGCGCATGATCGGCACGCTCGGCGCGAAGTACATCGTCGTGCTGACCATGTAGTAGTGCCGACCGTCGAAGACGACGTCCGGGTCGGGCACGTCCGCGAAGACGACGGGGTCGGCGGTCGTGGGCTCCCGCTCGTCATGTCCGGTCAACGCAGGTCCAGCGCGAGGGTGACGTAGGAGTGAGCGGGCAGGTCGACCTCGAGCCCGCGCGCATGGGGCCGCACACCCTGGTGGGCGGTCGGCGCGACGGCGTCGAGCTGCTCCGGGGTGTTGTGCGCGTCCAGGGCGGCCGCGGTCAGCACCCGCGCCTCGTTCCCGACGACGTCACGGCCGCGCAGGTCGAGCACGACCGTGCGGTCGGAGTCGGTGTCGAGGTGCGACAGCGAGACCAGTGCCGCGTCGCCCTTGACCGAGGCTGACGCCGAGACCAGCGGCAGCTCGGTCCCGTCGACGGTCCGCGTGGGCACACCGCGCAGGTGCACCGCGAGCGCGGCGGCGTCGTGGTGCGCGCGGTTCATCGCGAACACGTGGTAGGTGGGGGTGAGCACGAGCGCGCCCGTGTCAGGGTCGGTGAGGATCATCGCCTGCAGGACGTTGACCGTCTGCGCGATGTTCGCCATCACGACACGCTCCGCGTGCCGGTGGAAGGCGTCGAGGTGCACGGAGGCGACCAACGCGTCACGCAGGGTGTTCTGCTGGTACAGGAACCCCGGGTTGGTGCCCTTCTCGACGTTCCACCAGGTGCCCCACTCGTCGACGACCAGCCCCACCTTGCGGTGCGGGTCGTAGCGGTCCATCACGGTCGAGTGGCGGGTGAGCAGCTCCTCCATGCGGCATGCCCTGGCCATCGTCGTGTACCACTCGTCGGTGCTGAAGCCGGTGGCCTCGCCCTTGTCGCCCCAGGAGCCCGACATCGTGTAGTAGTGCAGCGACACGGCCTGGAACGGTCGGGCGGGCTCGGCAGGGTCGGCAGCGAGGTCGTCGAACGAACGCATCAGGGTCTCGGTCCAGTGCAGGTCCGCCTCGTTCGCGCCGGCCGCGATCCGGTACAGCTCGTTGCCGCCGTGGTTGCGCGAGTACGTGGCGTACTGCCGGGCCAACGACGCGAACTGCTCCGCACGCAGGTGCCCCCCGCACCCCCACGCCTCGTTCCCCAACCCCCAGAACGGCACGCGCCACGGCTCGTCGCGCCCGTTCGCCCGGCGCAGCGCCGCCATCGGCGAGTCGTCCGCGCGCGTGAGGTACTCGACCCACTCCGACATCTCCGCCACGCTCCCGGACCCGACGTTCCCCGAGACGTACGGGTCCGCCCCGAGCAGCTCGCACAGGTCCATGAACTCGTGGGTGCCGAACGCGTTGTCCTCGACGACGTCGCCCCAGTGCGAGTTGACCATCCGCGGCCGCTGGTCCCGCGGGCCGATCCCGTCGCGCCAGTGGTAGTCGTCGGCGAAGCAGCCGCCCGGCCACCGGAGGTTGGGGATACCCAGCTCACGCAGTGCTGCCACGACGTCGGACCGGATCCCGCGCACGTTCGCCACGGGTGAGTCCTCTCCCACCCAGAACCCGCCGTAGATGCACCGGCCCAGGTGCTCGGCGAAGTGCCCGTACACGTGCCGGCTGATCGTCGCGCCGGGCAGGTCGAGGTCGATGATCGCTGTCGTGACGGTCGTCGTCTCGGCAGCTGCCGTGGGGGCGGGCGCAGGCGCAGGGCTGCTCACGAGGTGGTCTCCTTTGACCTGTTGAGTGACGTGGGCGACGCGCAGACCCGCTCGCGCGTGCGTGGCTAGGCGCCGACGCGGGTGGATCCCCGCACGACGAGACGGACAGGTGCGACGACGTGCTCGGCGGGCCCCTTCCAGCCCGACATCTGGCGGTGCAGCAGCCTGACCGCCGCCTCGGCGACGCCCACGTGGTTGGCGTCGACCGACGTGATGCCGGGAGGGATGAAGCTCGACATGTCGAGGTTGTCGAAGCCGGCGAGCTGGACGTCGTCGGGGACCCGCAGCCCGCTGTCCGCCAGGGCGGACAGCGCCCCGAGCGCGACGATGTCGGTGACGGCGAAGACCCCGTCGAAGGGCAGCCCCGACGCGATGAACCCGAGCATCGCCTCGCGTCCGCCGGCGGACGTGTAGTCGCTGACGGGCACGACGTAGGCCGGGTCGGCGGCGACGCCGGCTGCGCGGCACGCGTTCTCCCACCCGAGGCGGCGGTCCGTGGTCATGCCGTGGGCACCGTCGAACGAGCAGCCGAGCGCGACGATGCGGCGCGACCCGCCCTCGATCATGTGGGCCGTGGCGAGGCTGGCACCCGACTCGTTCGCCAGGCGCACGTGGTCGAGGTGGTCGGGGACGTCGCGCTCGCCCAGCAGCACGATCGGCTTGGAGGTGCGGACCAGCCCCAGCCGCTCGAGGTCGAGACCGGCGACCGACAGCAGGACGCCGTCGTAGATCTGCAGCCGCCCGACGCTCAGCGCCTCCATCTCCTGCTCCGCGTTGGCGCTCGTGCGTTCGAGGACGAGGTGGCGTCCCTGCGCCTCGACCAGGGGGGCGACCTGATCGGCGAGCTCACCGAAGTAGTCGTGGAAGCTCGGCACGACGAAGGCGACGGTGTCGCTCCGTCCGGCCCGCAGGTGCCGCGCGGTGAGGTTGACCTCGTAGCCGAGGGCTTCGACGGCCGCCATGACCCGGGCGCGCGTCGACTCCCCCACCGGGACGCGCTCGTTGAGGACGTTCGACACGGTCATGACCGAGACGCCGGCCGCTCGGGCCACGTCCGCCATCCGGACCATGCGCACACTCCTCTCGCCACGTCGTGCCTGTCAGGGCGTGCGCTCGCTGGACGCGGAGGTCCCGGCCACGCTGCCGAGCGGGCTCAATATATCGATATAACCCCCAGGCGCAAGGGTCCCTTCGCCGGACCGCCCGTGACCGGGGTGCCACCGCAGGAGCGATCTACGCACCCCCGCACTCAGTTCATGTTTCGTGACCAATCCGAAACATGCGAGGTCTTGACGGTTTGAGAGGGGCGTCTCTACTTTAACGCTAAAATCCCGTTCGGGATGAGGACGCAACAGCCCCAACGCGTCCGCTGGCACGGGTTCCAGTCAAGGACGACCGGAACTGATCTCAAGGGAGAGACCTCGGTGCGTACCTCAAGAATGAAGTTGTCAGCTCTGGTCCTCGCGGTCGCGGTGTCCGCCGGACTCGTCGGATGCACGTCCGGCGACAACGACCCCGATGACGGCCCCACGACGGCTGCCGTCATCCCCGAGGGGGACCTCGCCGACAAGTCGGGGACCCTGACCCCCAGCAACCCGACGACCCTCACGACGTGGATCACGACGGCCTCGCAGGCCCCGGCCGCCGACAACAAGATCACCAAGCTGCTCAAGGAGAAGCTCGGCGTCACCCTCGAGTACGAGATCGTGACTCCGGACAACGTGGACCAGAAGATCGGCGTCATGCTCGCGGGCGGTCAGTACCCCGACCTCATCGGGACGACGGACCTGAAGATGCGCCTCCTCGAGGGCGGCGCCCTGCTCCGTCTCGACGACATGCTGGCCTCGGGGGACTACCCCAACCTCGCCACGCACGTCGAGGACGACATCAAGAAGATGAGCTACTCCGGCGAAGAGGTCGAGCCGGGCCTGTACATCTTCCCGAACTACAACCGCTTCTACGGCGAGCCCACGGGCGGCACCTACTACGGCCCCGCGTTCTGGATCCAGAAGCGCGTGCTCGAGGACGCCGGCTGGCCGGACCTGAGCAACATGACGCTCGACCGCTACTTCGAGCTCATCGAGAACTTCAAGGCGAAGAACCCCCAGACCGAGGGCGCTCCGACCGTCGGCTTCGAGGTCCTGGCCTCGACCGGCCGTGAGTGGGGCATGACCAACCCGCCCGCGCTGCTGGCCGGCTCCCCCAACAACGGCGGCGTGATCGTCGACGACAGCGGCAAGGCGGAGATCTACGCCGACAAGGACATCGCGAAGGACTTCTACAAGGTCCTGAACGAGAAGTACTCCGACGGCATCGTCGACCCCGAGTCCTTCACCCTGACGTTCGACCAGTACGTGGCGAAGCTGGCCACCGGAGCCGTCCTCGGCATGCACGACCAGGGCTGGGACTTCCAGACCGCGACCGACTCGCTGCGCAGCGCCGGCAAGGACCAGTACACCTACGTGCCCCTCATGCCGGTCTACGACGGGGTCGAGCCCTGGTACGCCGACCGCCCCGTCATGAACACCAACCAGGGCTTCGGCGTCTCCGTCTCCAGCAAGCAGCCGGAGAAGGCGCTCAAGTTCCTCGACCTGATGCTCAGCGAGCCCTGGCAGAAGGTGCTCTCGTGGGGCGTCGAGGGCGAGGACTACCAGGTGGGTGAGGACGGCATGTTCACCCGCACGGAGGAGCAGCGCGCCAACAGCCGCGACCTCACCTGGCGGGCCTCCAACCGTCTCGAGGCACTGCTCGACGTGCTCCCGAAGCGCAACGGCCAGTTCTCCGACGGCAACGCGTTCAGCCCCGACGACCAGCCCGCGGAGTTCTTCGCGACGCTCACCGAGTACGACCGCAACGTCATGGAGCAGTACGGCAAGAAGACCTGGCTCGAGTTCATGAACCCGCAGCCGGAGAACCCGAAGTACTACCCGGCGTGGAACATCACGCTCTCCGACGACGCCAACCAGGTCAACCAGCAGCTGACCGACGCCAA